>CAZHVR010000009.1:0-53446 GCA_964536225.1 uncultured Pirellulales bacterium | reverse complement strand
GCAGACGGCGACGGGGTTGTGGTTGTGCCCAGGGCGAAGGCGAAGGAAGTGGCCGTGTATGCGAAGGAAATAATCGAGATAGACAAGGCGGCCAGACGCGACTTGTATAAGAAGCTCGGTTTGCCGATGGATGACTCTGTAAAATAAACACAGTCAATGCCTTGTCTTACGCCTCGACCTATTGGTCGAGCGATACCGTTTTTCTCTGCTGTTTAATCTCGCTGCGCCGGCGTTTTTTACGCAGGCGTCGCTGATGTGCGCTGTAAGGGACGGATGTTTTCTTTCTTACAGGTCTTTTCTTGAATGCGGTAGTTATTAACTCACTGAGACGATTCAAAGCGGCCCGGCGATTGGCCTGCTGTGTCCTGTGCCGCTGCGAAACGACCTTCAAAAAGCCATCGTCTGAAATCCTCGAAGAAAGCCGGTTGAACAGGCGTTTTTTTTGCTCATCGGTGAGCGCACGGCAGGTGGCAACGTTGAAAAAAAGCGTGACACGGGTATTCAGCTTGTTGACGTTTTGTCCGCCGGGACCTGCGCTGCGGGAGAATTTAAAGACGATGTCCTTCTCCGGGACAATCAGGGTATCGGTCAAGCGAATCATAGGGCAGGGCCGGGATTAGTAACCTCCCCTGCCTTCTTCCTGTATTTCTTTGTCGAGCTTGTCCAGCTCGGCCTGCATATTTTCGGAGTTGATGTCTTTCGAGGCCATCTCGTTGTAGTCGGCCTGGCTTTTGACCTCCGGCTGGGACGTTGCCGTCTGAGCGGGTTCTTTCTTGCAGCCCGAGACAATGACCATCGCAAGTGTTAACACGAAAACGACGACTAATTTCCTCAGCATTGTGTTATCTCCTCAAAAAACATTTATTCTCTTTTGCCGACAAAAAATAAACTCGATGCTGCTTACTTTTTTTCAGGCCGGTCGCTATTTTTGCCCGCGTCATCGTCGCCCTTTTGTTTTTCCTCGGTGGCCTTTTTCTGGAATTCGATTATCGTGTTTTTCCTGCGTTCCATTCTCTTCGTCATTGCCTCGTATCGATTCTTGTCCTGTTCCAACAGCTTATCTACGCGTTCGACTGTTTTTGTGTCTCCCTGCTGCTGGGCCAGATCGCGGATTCTTGTCAGCTTTGCAACGCGTTCGCGGTGCTTGGCCAGTTCCTGTGACGTCTGCTGCTCGAGCATTTTTAACTGCTGTTTATGCATTTCGCCGGCGGTTTTGCCGGCCATCTCGCGTCTGCCTTTTGCGCCCGGGGCATTCATATCCGCCATTTCGTTCTGGTCGGCAAGTCGATGACGCCTGATTGCCTGCTCCCGCATCTGCTCCCTCATTTGCTGGTGTGTTTTGTCCCGCTGGGTCATCTCATTAGCGTCAACAGGTCTGTTTGGCCTGCGCATCGGCTGTCTTATCTGTGACGGTGTTTGGCGACGGGCAGCATTGTTCTGGCTCTGGCCCTGGGCCAAGACAACGTTAATTGCGATAAACAGAATTATTACACCCGCAATCCGTAACATTACTCTTTTCATAATATTATCTCCTAAATTACAGGCCGCTGAATATCGGTTGCCTGCGATAGAATAATAACTTCCCTTTGCCGACCTCCCTGTTGTTCGGTTTCTTGTCATAACCATCGTAGCATTAACCCGGAGCCGTTGTTTTTCTACTTCTTTTCCGCCTTGCAGGTACACTCAGACGATTTTTTACCGCAGCCGGAGCAAACCCCGTTTTCAATGGGCTTGCCGCACTTTTTGCATGGTGAACATCCGCATGTCTGGCACATCTTTCGCCCCCTTAAAAATCATTAAAACGCTTTCTCATAATGCTCATTTCATTATACGTGCCCTGGTTCGGGATGCAACACCGAATTTCAGCTTTCAGGAGAAATTTTTCACCGCATCAGCCACGAACCGGGTTATCGGCATACGGTTGGGGCATCGGGCCTCGGCGGCGCTGTAATCCATGCTCAATAAACGGCTTCTGGTTTCGGCCGGTATCTCCGTAAATACCTCTTTTGCAAGTACCTTGTTGCCGTAACTGTTGTGATACATCAGTGCCCGCATAACGTCACTGACGGGGACTCCCGCGGCGGCCTGCTCGCAAATATATCCGCAGCCGGCACAGTAACCACTGCAGGTCTCCTGAGCATATTGCCTCAGCAATTCCATATCATCAGCGGTAAGCTTGGTTTTATCGAGAACCGCTGCGACATTAGTCATCAGCATAGCTGTAGAGTTCATCGCCGAACAGACCGAGCTTATACGCTCGTCCTGCAATACCGCTTTTATCTTCGCCTGCCCTTCGGTGAAACCCTTTTCGAGGAAATGAGCGAACGCTTTGCTGTCAGCTTCGGCATCGGTGTTTGCGCCCCTCGGCCGCATACTCTGCGTCTTCATAGCAATAAGCCCGATACCTGCCTTGTGGCAGGCCTCGATTGCTTCCTGCATTTGGCTGTCCTGCATCAGCCGAAAATCGTATTTCAATTGTATGGCATCTATCCAGTCAAGCTTCGCCGCAGCGGACAGGCATTGCGCCATATTCTCGTGCGTGCTGAAGCCGAAATACTTTATAACCCCGCGCTTCTTGGCATCTTCTGCCCATTTTCTCACGTCGTCGGTGAACCTTAACATATCTTTAGCCATATAGACGCCGAAATAAAGGTCGATGTAATCGGTATTGAGCCGTTTAAGCGATGTCTGCAGGCATTTTTCGATGTCTTCGGGGTTTTTCGAATTAGATTCCTTAGTGACGATGAATACTTCTTTTCTTAAGTTGGGATTTTTGACTAAAAACTGGCCGATACTTATCTCGCTGTTTCCTCCTGCGGCCACTAATGACGTGTCCCAGTGGTTGACCCCCCAGTCAATGGCCTGCCTTAGCACTACCGGTTCGCCGGGTCTGCCGAAGCCCAGCGACAATATCGGGACCTCGACGCCCGTTTTACCGAGTTTTCGCCGTGGTACCTTCTGCATCTGTTTAGGGGTTGCTGCACTTGGCTCATTTGCGTCCGGTTTCGGCGTATCCGCCGCGTGTGCACCTGCTGCCGCGAATGCGCCGCTAACCCCCGCTACACTAACCGACCTGAGAAAATTCCTTCGATTTATTTTGCTATTCTGTTTGTTTTGCATAGCTTCAGCACCTCCAAAATAAACGCTATGATATTTTTATAGTGCAATGCTCGATTTTCCGTTTAATTGCTGTTTATGCATTCTGGTTGCCAACCAGACGGATGCCCAGCTCGTATGCTTCTTTAAGCCGATCAGGTTTTTTTAGGATGTCGCCTTTGGCGCCCACTCCGCCGACGACAATTTTTCCCACCAGCTTCATTTCCAGATAGTCCAGGCACTTTTCAAAGAATTCTACTACGGGTCTGGCTGTTTCGGCATTTTCTTCTTCGAAAGGTATCGCTATTACCGCGAGTTTGTTCTTGATTTTGGCCCTGTTTTCGGGGCAGTTGAAATATACGAAACGGTCGATAAAGCATTTCATCAGGGCAGTCGGTCCATACCAGTAAACGGGCGTGCCGAATATAATCGCGTCGCTTTCGATAATTTTCGGGTATATGGCAAGCATATCATCGTGTTTGCAACAGGGCTTTTTCTGCCAGCAGACATGACAGCCATCACATTCGCGGATATTTAACTCTCCCAGCCGAAGCGTTTCTACCTGTGCTCCTTTTGGCACTGCTCCCTCGGCCACTTTTTGTACGAGTATGTCGGTATTGCCGCTTTTTCGCGGGCTGCCGACAACAGCAAGAATCTTTTTCATAATCAAACCCGAAAAGGGGCCTGACCCCTTTTTCGCTCGCAGTGGTTAATCGCTTTCGCGGGTTATTTTTGCACCGACGGGATTAAGACGTTCTTCGATTTTTTCATATCCGCGGTCGATGTGATAAACCCTGTTGATAATGGTTGTTCCTTCAGCGGCCAGTCCCGCCAGGACAAGTGCGGCCGAGGCACGCAGGTCTGATGCCATAACGGGCGCAGCGATAAGC
Organism: uncultured Pirellulales bacterium; assembly: GCA_964536225.1. Taxonomy (GTDB): domain Bacteria; phylum Planctomycetota; class Phycisphaerae; order Sedimentisphaerales; family Anaerobacaceae; genus Fen-1362. The sequence goes on along the minus strand of CAZHVR010000009.1, from coordinate 49,460 downwards.
TTATTAACGCCAGAGACAATGACAGTCGAGCCCTCTTTTCGCAGGTCCGCTGCCATTCTGCTCAGCTCGGCGACGTGCATAAACCTGTCGGGGAAGATTTTTTCGATAATTACGCTGTTTCCCTCGGCCAGGGCCAGTAACGCCATAAATTGTGCCTGCAGGTCCGTAGGAAAACCCGGATGCGGCTGAGTGGTGATGTCGGCGGGTCTGGTCTTTCCGGAGCAGGCGACAATGCAGCCGGTGTTTTCGGCTTCGACAGTAACGCCGATACCGCGGAGCAGGGCGACAGCCGCCATAAGGTCTTTGAGTCGGCAGTTGTGGATGTGCAGACAGCCCCTGGTGATAACAGCGGCGGCCATAAAGGTTCCTGCCTCGATGCGGTCAGGAATCACCTCATACTCGAACGGTTTAAGCTCTTTTACACCCTCGATTGTCAGGCGCGGCGAGCCGATACCTGTGATTTTCGCCCCCATAGTGTTGAGGCAGTTTGCCAGGTCGGCGATTTCCGGCTCGCAGGCGGCCGACTCGATGACCGTGGTGCCTTTGGTAAGCGTCGCGGCCATCATAATGTTGGCCGTGCCTAAAACAGTCGAGCCGAAAGGCCCACCGAGGAATATCTCCCCGCCTCGAAGGCCGCGCCTGGCGTCGGCGACGATGTAGCCGTTTTCGAGATTGATTTGCGCGCCCAGCTCGCGCAAGCCGCGAAGATGGATATCGACGGGCCGATAGCCGATTGCGCAGCCGCCCGGCATCGAGACCTCGGCCTTGCCCATGCGTGCCAGAAGCGGCCCCAAGATGCAAATCCCTGCCCGCATCCTGCGGACTATGTCGTATTCGCCTACGGGTTTGCCTATTGTTGTCGAGTCGATACTGATGTCGCCGTTCGGCCCGGTTGCAACCTTGCAGCCGATGTCCGTGAGTAATTGTGAAAAGACCGATATATCGGAAAGCTGCGGTGCGCCTTTAAGGACGGATTTTCCCGGCGTCAGGACAGCCGCGGCCATAATCGGAAGCGACGCGTTTTTCGAGCCGTTTACCGTCACGGTGCCGGAAAGCCGGACCGGCCCTTCGATGCGAAATACGTCCATACCAATTTCCCTTGAAAACAACAGCCAAATTGCGTTAACTCTGTCAAGTTTACCACAAATATGCCAGGACATAAAGGTGTTGATGATTATTAAAGAGGTCATTAAAGAATTCCTCAGCCAGGTAAGCGTCGTGGATATCGTTATCTGCGTGGGCGGGTCGTTCGTGCTGGCGGTATGGCTGCTCAGGACCCGTCTGGGCGCCAGGTCGCTGGACAACTGCCCGCAAAGGCGCAATGATATACAGCCCTACCTGGCGCTGATTCCGCTGTTTCTCTGGATTTTTACTACCTGGCTTCTGGATTTGCTGAAGGGGAAAATGGCCCCGGGGCTTTCCGGCTGGCGTAACGCCTTCGCTGAGAACCTGATAATGTGTCTTGGCGCGGCGCCGATGGTCGTAACGGCCCTGGTTTTAGCGAGGAACCATTTTGCCCGCCGGCTAAAAGGTTTTGGCCTGAATCCTAAAACTATCTTCCGCGATTTAGGTGCGGCATTACTCAATCTGCTCGCAATTATGCCGGTTGTGCTGGCGGTGATTATTCTCGTAACTCTCGTCGGGGAACTTTTTGTCGGCCCGGAATACCAGATGCCGCGTCACCAGGAGCTCAAGGAAATTATTGAATATCCTCAGCTGCAGGTCAGGATTTTGATAATCATTAACGCGATTATAATTGTCCCGCTTGCCGAGGAGACGCTTTTTCGTGGTATGTTTCAGACGCTGCTGCGGTCGTATCTCAGCAGGCCGTGGCCTGCGATAATCCTCGCTTCCCTTGTTTTTATAATATTCCACGCCAACGCGGAGCACTGGCCCGCTTTGTTCGCGCTTTCACTTTGCCTCGGCTACGCCTACGAGAAAAGCGGTTCGCTTTTTCGTTCCATGTTCATTCACTCGATGTTCAACGCTCTGAGCGTCTTTGCCGCCCTGGGTCAGTGAACGGATAATAGTCATCCCCGAATTCTTGGGTCAAAAAACAAGCCGTTTTTTGAGGCGTTTTACGGCAAAGAAGCCGACGATGAGAGTGAAGACGACGACATAGAGCAGGTCGAAAAGCAGCCGCGGCGGGTATCGGTGAATACAGACGGCACGGACCAGATAGACCGAATGCGTCAACGGGACGATTTCGGCAACAGGCCTGATAAAAGCAGGCAGGTTCGAAATCGGAAATACAACGCCCGAAAAGAAGAACATCGGCGAGATAAAGCCGGTGAAAAAGAAGTTGAAATGGTTAATCGTTTTGACAAAGGACGTGACAAAAAGCGCCAGCGTCGAAAACATCAGTCCGGTTAGAAAGCCCACAAGCGGCGCAAGCAGGCATTTCGGCAGTGACACTATGCCGAAAACAGACAGAACGCACAGGACTGCAAATGAGAAAAACAGCCCCTTGGTTCCCGCCCAAATCATCTCGCCTATAATCAGATTATTGGCTGTGATAGGTGCCGCTAACATACTGTCATAGACCTTTTCGAATTCGAGACGAATGAACGTGCCGAATGAGCACTCGAACGAGGCGGTGAACATCGCGGTGGTCACGAGAAGGCCCGTGCCCAGAAACTCGATATAGGCAAGGCCCTGCATAGATTGGGTTATGTATTTTCCCAGACCCAGTCCGATACCCGCGAGGAACAATAGCGGCTCCAGGAAAGGCGGCAGGCCGTTACTGAATATGTTTTTCGTATAGACGCGCATATGACGAAACCATACGCTGAACAGGCGCTGCCTTAACGGCGGATAGAGATATTTTTCACTGTCTTTCATTAAGAGCCCTGCCTGTTGCCTTCAAAAATACGTCTTCGAGATTTGCCTGTCTGAGATAATAATGTGCGCCCTGGAGCTGGCCGGCTAATTGTTTCAGTCGCTGTGCGTCATCACTGTAAAGCCGAAGCGATTCCTGGCTGCGGTCAACACGCACGTTTTGCAAAGCGTCGCTGTCTGCAATTGTCTCAAGCTGCCGGCTGCCGGTGATTTCGAGGACGAACTTTTCGACATTTTGTTCGAGCAGCTCGGCCGGCGAGCCGCGCATCACGCCACTGCCCTTGTCCATAATCAGAATCGTATCACACAGAGCAAAGGCCTCTTCCATATAGTGCGTCGTCAGCAGAATCGTGGTACCGTGTCTTTTTAGCTGGCGAAGCTTGTCCCATATCAGGTGTCGGACCTGCGGGTCAAGGCCGGTGGTTGGTTCATCGAGGATTAAAAGCTTCGGGTTATTCATCAGCGCCCTTGCAATAACAAGTCGCCGCTGCATCCCTCCCGAAAGCTCCCTGATTTTGGCGTTGCGCTTGTCCGACAATTCGAGGAAGTCCAGCAGGTAATCAATCCTGCTCTTCGCGGCCTTTCGCGGCAGGGCATAAAAACGAGAATAGACCATCAGGTTGCCGATGACGTTAAGCTCCTCGTCTAAGTTATTGTCCTGTGATACGACGCCGGAAAGGTATTTTATCACAAGCTCGTCCCTGGCAGGGTCGTATCCGAAGACGTTTATATCGCCGTCGCCGGATGAATCCCTGATGCATCTGCCGTAAAGCATCTTGAGAAGTGTCGTTTTGCCTGCGCCGTTAGGCCCTAAAAAACCGAAACAGGAATCGGCCTCGACCTCGAAACTGAGATCTTTAACGGCACAAACTTTGCCCGCATCGCCCGCGAAGCGAGGCGAGCCGAAATTCTTATTTATATTTTTAACGCTGATTACAGCCATATAGATAAAAAATCAGGTTAAACAATATCTCCCTGCAGGCAGACCGTGTTTTGCGCCTGCCGGTTCCTCCGCAGGTTTTTTGCTGGGTGGTCTAAAACAGGAGAATTAAAAGCCCGACAATCACCGCCGCCGGACCTAAAATCTTGAATGTCTTGCCGAACTTGTCGTGCCATTCCTCCATATCAAACGAGCCGATCATTGTAAGCGGCACGATTCTATACGCAAGGAGTGACCCGGCTACCCCGCCTAATATTGCTATCACTGCAAAAAAATTATTCATAATCGGTCCTTTCCTGTATCGAAATCCGAATTACAGGACTTCTTCTACTGCTTTTTTATCATATTCCTAATACGTCGGCCATCGAATAAAGGCCGGGTTTTTTACCAATCAGCCATTTTGCCGCCCGAAGCGCGCCGCGTGCAAAGGTATCCCTGCTGTGGGCGGTATGATTCAGTGTTATCGTCTCGCCCGCGGTGCTGAAAATTATCGAGTGAATACCGGTGATGTCGCCCGCCCTCACGGCGTGGATGCCGATCTGACCTTTTTCACGAAGCGCTTCCTTGCCGTGCCTTCCGTAAACGAGGCAGTCGGGAAATTTCCTGCCCGTCGCCTTACAGATATTTTCGGCAAGGGTCAGGGCAGAGCCGCTCGGGGCGTCTTTTTTGAACCTGTGATGCTGTTCGACGATTTCGATATCGTACTCGTCGCCCAGCATCGCGCCCATTTTGCCTGCGAGCGAAAAAAGGGCATTCATCCCGACGCTCATATTGGTCGCATACACAATCGGGACTTTCGAGGAAGCGTTTTTGATTTTTTCACGATGTTTCTCGGTAAGCCCCGTCGTGCCTAATACCAGGGCAGTGTTGTTTTTATCACAATAGTCGATAGTCGCATCGGCGGCATCTGGCAGAGAAAAATCGATGACGACCTGTGGTGAGCTTGTCGAATCCATATTCGCCCCATCAGGCAAATTATCGGCTATCTTCACATTTAGCTGTTGGATGCCTGCGACCAGCCCCGCGTCTTTGCCAATATCGGGATGGCCTTTTTTCTCGACCGCCCCGGCAATTTCAAAGCCGCCGTCTTCGATGGCCAGAGCGATAATCCACCTGCCCATCCGCCCCGCTGCGCCTGTTACTATGAGTTTTGGTCTAATTTGCGGTCTCCTTTAAATAAACACGATAATTTTAACCCATCCGGCAGCCGCTTACAAGGGGCTTGATATTCGGAAGCACAACTGATAGAAGATTAGGTCTGAAGAAATGAATTTTTGACGAGGTGGTGAAATGGACAGAAGAAATTTTTTAGCCGCGGCCGTTGCCGCGGGGGCGGCAGCAATATCAAGCTCATCCGCACAGGAACAGCCGGTCGCAGCGAAAGCTAAATTCAAGCTCAAATACGCCCCCGGTTTCGGACTTTTTGAAAACCACGCGGGAAAAGACCCAATCGACCAGTTGAAATTTATGGCCAATGAGGGTTTCTCGGCAATGTTCGATAACGACCTGTATAAAAAACCTGTCGATATGCAGGAAAAAATTGCTAACCAGTGCCGGCAGCTTAATCTCGATATGGGGCCGTTTATCGCCTGTGCCGAATTTGGAAGACCGACCTTTGTCCGCAAGGACGACGCAATCCGCGAAATGCTGATAAAAAGAATCAAGGCGGCGATTGAGGTCGGCAAACGAACGGGCTGTATGAAGGGTATTGTTGTGCCGGGGGCATACGCGACTAATCTCGAATGGGATTACCAGACAGCAAATGCGATAGAAAACCTGAAGCACTGTGCAGGGGTTTGCGAGCCGGCGGGCTTTGTTATGGTATTAGAGCCGCTTAACAACTGGAAGGACCACCCGGGCCTGTTCCTTTCGAAAATGCCGCAGGCGTATCAGATTTGTAAAGCCGTCAACAGCCCCTTCTGCAAAATCTTGGACGACCTGTATCATCAGCAGATTACAGAAGGCAACCTCATTCCTAATATCGACAGGTGCTGGGACGAAATCGCCGTATTTCACATCGGCGACACGCCCGGCCGCAACGAGCCGACCACGGGCGAAATCAATTATCGAAATGTCTTTAAGCACATCCACGGCAAGGGCTATAAAGGTGTCTTGTGTATGGAGCACGGCAAAAGTAAGCCCGGAAAGGAAGGCGAACAGGCCGTTATCGAGGCCTATCGTTGGTGCGATGATTTTTAATAATAATGTAGCACGGCCATCTTGGCCGTGCTTGCACGGGCTGGAAGCCCGTGCTACATTTAATTTTGTTTGAAAGGTGATGAAATGTCGGAAATAAACAGAAGAGCGTTTATGAAAACCTCAGCGGCGATTTCTCTTGGGGCGGTCGCGTCCGGGCTAAGTAGCCGGGTGTTTGCTGCCGGAAGCGATAAAATCCGTATCGGAGTAATCGGCTGCGGCGGGCGGGGAACCGACGCCGTAAGGGACTGCATCCAGTCGTCTGATTCGATTGAGCTGGTTGCGATAGCGGACTTGTTCAAAGACCATATCGACCGCGCCGTAAAGGACCTCAGCCAGGGCGACGCGGACAGAAAAAGAGCGCCCCTGGGAGATGCCTTTAAGGTTAAGCCGGATATGTGTTTTGTCGGCTTCGATGCCTATCAGAAGCTGCTGGCGACAAATGTTGACATGGTACTGCTGACGGCGCCGCCTTATTCAAGGCCTTCGCATTTGAAGGCGGCTGTCGAGGCGGGAAAGCACGTCTTTATGGAAAAGCCCGCAGGTGTTGACCCGGTCGGCATAAGGTCAGTGATTCAATCGGGTGAGCTGGCCGAGCAGAAAAAACTGGCAATCGTTGCGGGCACGCAGCGCAGGCACCAGAAACACTATATCGAGGTTATGAACAGAATAAATGACGGAGAAATCGGCGATATCGTCGCGGGGCAATGCTATTGGTGCGGCGGCGATATGCTGGGTTACTGGAAATACTTCAAAAGAGAGGATATGCCCAATGATATGGAATGGCAGTGCCGGAACTGGCCGTGGTTTTTATGGACATCGGGCGACCATATCGTCGAGCAGCACGTGCACAATATCGATGTTATGAACTGGGCGCTCGGTGCGCATCCGGTAAAGGTGTTCGGAATGGGAGGAAGGACCGCTCGCAAATACGGCAACATTTATGACCATTTCTCGGTCGAATTCGAATATGAAAACGGTGCGAGGGTGCAGAGTATGTGCAGGCAGATGCCCAAATGCAGCGAGCGGGTATCAGAACACGTGGTCGGGACAAAAGGGACCTGCTATACCGATGGGGCGACGGGCCATATCAAGGGCACAAACCCCTATAAATACGAGGGCGACAACCCGAATCCCTACGTCCGGGAGCACGCCGACCTTATAAAAAGCATTCGCGACGGCAAACCCCTGAACGAGGCAAAACGTGTCGCCGAAAGCACGCTGTCAGGCATTATGGGCAGAGTCAGTGCATATACCGGCAGGGAAGTGTCGTGGAACTGGATAATGAAGGCCTCGAAGCTGGATTTGGTGCCCGACAAGCTCGAATTCGGCGATTTACCCGCCGAGCCGGTTGCGGTGCCGGGTAAGACGCAGCTCATTTAAACAATATTGGAACCATAACTAACTTTAACGAAAAGAGGATGGCAATGAAGTCACTTGGATGGTGCCTGGTCGCACTGGCGCCAGCAGTGGTCTTTATGACGGTAGCTGCAAATACGATTAACGCAGCTGAAGCCGAAGTTGAACGATGGGGTATCTTTGAGGTTTCGTTTAGCGGCCCAATGAACGGAAATCCGTTCGTCGATATCAATCTCTTTGCAGAGTTCGAGTCCGGTGACAGGGTCGTCAACGTAACGGGTTTCTATGATGGCGATGGCGTCTATCGTATTCGCTTTATGCCTGATCGGACGGGCGAGTGGAAATATACCACAAAAAGCAATTCAAAAGAGCTTGATGGCAAAGAGGGCGTTTTTCTTTGCGGCAATCCATCCGCAAATAATCACGGCTCCGTAGGAGTAAAAGACACTTATCATTTTGCTTATGCTGACGGCAAGCCATATTATCCGTTCGGCACGACCTGTTACGCCTGGATTCATCAGACCGAAGAACTCCAGCAGCAGACACTCAAGACCCTCGCGACCGCGCCTTTCAACAAAATTCGGATGTGCGTATTCCCAAAGAATTATGCCTACAACAAGAACGAGCCATTGCTTTATCCGTTCGAGAAAAATACGAACGGCAAATTCGATTTTGCTCGTTTCAATCCCGCGTTTTTTCATCACCTTGAAAGTCGAGTCAAAGACCTTATGGACCTCGGCATTGAAGCCGACCTGATTCTGTTTCACCCCTACGACGAGGGCCGATGGGGATTCGACAGGATGGATTCGGAAAGCGACCGGCGATATCTGCGATACGTTGTTGCACGCCTTTCGGCTTTCCGAAATGTCTGGTGGTCGATGGCAAACGAATATGACTTTATGAGGAAAAAGCCGGGCGACTGGGACGACTTCTTCAAGATTGTCCAGCAGTCGGATCCATATAACCATCCCCGCAGTGTGCATAACGGAGCGAAATGGTACGACCACACAAAATCCTGGGTTACTCACGCAAGCATTCAGAGCAGCAACCTCGGCGAGGCAAAACAATGGCGAAGAAGATACCATAAGCCCATTATCGATGACGAATGCCAGTATGAGGGCAACATCCGCGAGCCCTGGGGCAACATTACCGCTCAAGAGCTTGTGCATCGATTCTGGCAAGGCAGCGTTGTCGGTTGCTATGTCGGCCACGGCGAAACCTACATTGACCCAAATGATGTTTTGTGGTGGTCCAAAGGAGGAGTTCTTCATGGCCAGAGTCCTCCTCGAATCGCTTTTCTGCGAAAACTCGTTGAAGAAGGCCCTCCCGTCGGCCTTGAGCCGATTGAAATATCCTGGGAATGGGATGTTTATGCCGGAGGCAAAAAGGGCGAGGATTATTACCTGATTTACTTCGGCGACCATCAACCCAAAGTTGCCGTTGTGCCCCTGCCTTCCAATGCCACATACAAAGTTGAAGTCATCGACACATGGAATATGACTGTTACGCCCATAGAGGGAACTTTCGCCGGCAAGAAGCCGATTAAACTGCCCGGCAAACCTTACCTTGCGTTGAGGATATTCAAATCTGGGCAATAGTGCAGAATAAATGCATATACAGACAGACAGTTATCATGGAACTGGGGGAATGAAGGCGGCAAAACCGGACCTGATGTTGTCAAAACTGGACTTTATGGCGAATTGCCTGCCGAGCCGGTCGCTTTGACGGGAAAAACGAAGCTAATCTAAGTAAATAGCATTGTTTGGGCCGTTGTGAACAGCTTCAGTGAATTTCGTAAACCGGCCGATATAAATGTGAGGTGGACAAACACCGCCTTGGGCAAAACGTATATAAACAAAAAATCAATATAAATTGATGGAGGTTTAAAATGACTAAACTTGTATTTGCAGCGACCTTAATGGCTGTGGCTGCAGCGGCAGGTGTTTTTGTTGTCGGCTGCGAAACGCAGGGCCAGAGCGGGGCATTGATTGGCAGCGGAATAGGCGCAGGCGTCGGTGCGCTGGCCGGCAAGAGCGCTGAAAGCACCCTTATCGGTGCCGCCGTCGGCGGCGGCGCCGGTTACATCGTCGGTAACGAGGCCGATAAGAAGAAGCAGCAGCAGGAAATGCAGTCGCTGCAGGAGCAGGCCAACTCTGAAATAATCAACATTCACAACAGCAACGGCTCTATCAGCCAGGTCAGGGTGACCAGGTCTGGAACCGGCTGGGTCGGCCCACGCGGCGAATGGTATGACCATCTGCCGACAGAGTCGGAACTCAAACCCGTTTACGGCTTCTGACGATTCTGAAGCGGGGTTGCTGAAGGTCATCTTCCCAGGGTTTGGGACGCTTCTTTGGCGAAATACGTAATAATAATGTCCGCGCCGGCGCGTTTAATGCTTGTCAGGATTTCAAGCATAGCGGATTTCCTGTCGAGCAGTCCTTTCCGCGAAGCGGAATCAACCATCATATATTCCCCGGAGACGTGATAGGCGGCGATGGGGCAGTCGAAACGTTCGCGCGCCCGGGCGATAATGTCAAGATAGGCAAGGGCGGGCTTGACCATAACGATATCGGCTCCCTCCTCGATATCGAGAGCGATTTCAGCCAGTGCCTGGCGGGCGTCGGCGGGGTCCATCTGGTAGGTCTTCCTGTCGGCTAAGCCGGTAGAGGCATCGGGAGCGGATTCGGCGGCATCCCTGAACGGTCCGTAGAAGGCCGAGGCGAACTTGGCGGCATAAGACATAATCGCCACGTCGGGAAAATCGTTCTTTTCGAGACAATCCCGGATTGCCTTGACACGCCCATCCATCATATCCGAAGGTGCGACGATATCGGCGCCTGCCTGCGCGTGCGAGAGGGCGACCTTAGCCAGAAGCTCACAGGTGGCGTCATTATCGAGCTTGCCATTCTTGATGACCCCGCAATGCCCCGTGCTTGTGTAGGCACAAAGACAGACATCGGTAATAACGACCAGTTCGGGAACAGCTTCTTTGATTTGCCTTACTGCCAACTGCACAGCACCGTTTTCCGCCCAGGCCTCGGAGCCGGTTTTGTCTTTTTTTTCGTGCAAGCCGAACAAAAGCACAGCCGGAATGCCGAGCTTTGCGACTTCCTTCGCTTCTTCGGCAATCATATCGGGCGAAAAGTGAAAACAGCCGGTCATTGATTCGATTGGTTCTTTAAGTCCCTTGCCTTTGCGGACAAACAGAGGATAGACGAGGTCGTCCACGGTAACGGTTGTCTCACGGACGAGCCGTCGCATCGATTCCGATTTTCTCAGCCGGCGCAATCTTGTATTTGGAAAGCCCATAATTGATATTATAATCCAATTTCTTCGTCTGTCAGATAGCAATCTGGTTCGAGCAGCCAGTTTTTTTCGGCAGGGTCGGTGCCGAGGAAGCGGAAGTTGCCTTTACACAAATCGAACCATCGACACTTTAAACAACGTTTATCAGCAAATTTTGATTTGTTTCTTAATTTTTGTAGGACCGGCTCGTCAGGATTAGTCCAGATTTGCTTGAGCGTTTTTTGTGTGACGTTGCCGAGTGAGTAATTGCGCCAGAACTGGTCGGCGTAAACACTTCCATCCCAGCCGACGCAGCAGATTTTCTCGCCGATGCGATTGCCGCCGTTGGCCAAAAGCAGTTTTCGCGATTGCTTGAAATTGTTTGTGCTTTTGTTTTGCAGTTTTACAAGCAGATATGGTCCGTCGGCGTGGTTGCCGACGGTGAGGACCTCATCGAGGAGGTTTTTGCCTACGTTTTCCTCGGTTTTCTGGAGGATTGTATCGACTACGGAGCGGATCTGCTTTGTTGAGAGGACTTCTGATTCGATTTGCGTCGCCCGGCCGGACCTTATTAGGTGATAGAAACAAAGTCGCCTTATATTTTTGTCCGCGCAGATATCGAAAATCGTTGGGACCTGGGAGTGGTTCGATTTTGTTATTGTAAAGCGAAGGCCTGTGCGCAGTCCTGCTTTTCGGCAGTTCTCGAAGCCGGCCATCGCGGCTTTGAAACAGTCGGAGGTCTGTCTGAAGCGGTTGTGAAATTCTTCCGGGCCGTCGATTGAAATTCCGACATAACTGAGATCCGTGTTTTTTAGTTTTTCTGCGGTCGGTTCATCGATTAGCGTGCCGTTGGTTGAAATTACGGTTCGGAGACCCAGACGTTTGGCTTCGTCAAGCAGTTTGAACAAATCTGGACGCAATAGCGGCTCGCCTCCCGAAAACAAAACGACGGGAGCGTTAATCTCAACGAGGCCGGCGAGGAGCGATTTGGCCTGATTGGTGTTGAGTTCCGAATCGTGGCGCGATGAATCGGAGGCGCTGTAGCAATGAAGACAGCGTAGGTTGCAGCGGGCCGTGCAGTTGTAAACGACGACCGGGCCGAGCGAGGCATTGCCTTCGTAACGCAAATGGTCGGATTGTCCCGCCAGGCCGCAGTAAAGTTTTGAGATATTTATCATTTGTTCAACGTTTGCTGTTCGTATTTTTCGATGGCGATAATTAAGCCGTCGATAGTGTGTTCGTCGGCTTCCGTATCTACTTTTATGCCGAGCTCACTGAGCTTCTTTGACGTTACGGGGCCGACGGAGGCGACCTTTACGCCGGCGGATTTTACGGAATCAGCCGGGATTTGTTCAAAAAAGCAGGTTGCTGAGAAGGGGCTGGCAAAGGTGAGCCAGTGAATTTTCTTTTCAGTCAGCATTTCGCGTAAGTGTTTTAAATCGCAGAGATTTTTTTCACTTGTGTAGATGGGGACGTTGTCCACAGTTGCTCCGGCGGCCTCTAAAAGCTTCGGCAAATCATCATTCGCAAGCTGCGAGCGCAGGAGGAGGATTTTGCGGTCTTTCAAATTAATAAACTCGACAAGACCTTTGGCAAGCTCGCTGCTGGTGAATTTACCGGGGACAAAATCTGCTTTTAAGCCAAAGCTGGCAAGTTTTTCGGCCGTCCGGTCGCCGATGCAGGCGATTTTTACCCGGCCCAAGACGCGGGCATCTTTATCGAGCTTTGACAGTGCGGCAAAAAAAGTCTCGACACCGTTTGCGCTTGTGAATATGACCCAGTCGTATTCGCTGACTTTAGCGAGTGTTTTGACAAACTCGCCGGAATCGGTGAGGGGCTTTAATTTAGTGACGGGCAGTTCCACTGGTTCAGCCATTTTGGCGATTAATTGAGCTGAAAATTCAGCGTTTCCAATTGGGTCGCGGGTGAGGACGATTTTTTTTGCGAAGAGGGATAATTTATACAGCCAATCGGGGCGTTTGTCGCCTTTTGCGGCTGGGCCGATGAAAATCAAAGCCGGCGGGCCGATATGCTGACTGGTACAAAGGGATGCGATTGAATCGAGCGGCGCCTTAGCAGTTCTTTGCGTCGGCAGCGTCGCATCGGCAACGACGGCAGCACGAGTATCGGGAGACATTCCGTTTTCGATGAGCCGGGCGGCAATTGATTCGAGATTGCCCATACCCATATAAAACACGATTGTGCCTGAAAAACGGGCCAGAAGCGGCCAGTCAATGCCGGATTGTTCTTTGCCTTGTGCCTCTCGGCCGGTTACGAAAATTACTTCCGAGGCAAGGTTTCTGTCGGTCAGTGCTATTCCTGAATAGCAGGAAGCGGCGGTTGCGGCGGTGACGCCCGGGACGACCTCGAAATCGATACCTGCCTGTGCGAGGACGACGGCCTCTTCGGTTCCCCTGCCGAATATGTACGGGTCGCCTCCTTTGAGACGAACCACCGTTTTATACTTCGCCGTTTTTTCGATGAGCAGGTCATTTATCTGCTGCTGGGTGAATGGTTCATCGCCGACGCGCTTTGGCGTGGCGATTAGCTCGGCATCAGGTCGAGCATAGCGCAGCAGGGCGGGATTGGCGAGCTTGTCGTAGATAATGCAGTCGGCGGCCTTGAGCAGTTCGAGACCGCGAAGGGTGATTAAATCGACGCGGCCGGGGCCTGCACCGACCAAATATACCCTGCCTTTTTTATTTGCCTCGTTCATAGGTCTCGATAAAGATACGATTTAAGTGGTTGTAATTATATAACTTTTTGCATAGAATACAAAGCCCGGGTATGAACCAAATACGGAGGTGTAATGGAAACAGAAGTCGATTTATCGGTCGAGTTTGCGGGAGTGAAACTGAATAACCCTGTCTGGACGGCTTCCGGAACGTGCGGCTATGCCGATGAGCTGTCCGATTTCACGGACGTCGGCAAACTCGGAGGATTCACTACCAAGAGCGTGACAATAAGACCAAGGCAGGGAAATCCCGTCCCTCGGGCAGTCGAAACAGACAGCGGAATGCTAAACGCGATAGGATTAGCGAATATCGGCGTAGATGAGTTTATTGCGGAGAAAGTGCCGATATTGGAAAAATTACCCTGTGCGGTATTTGTCAATATAGCGGGTGAAACAATCGAGGATTATGTCGCGGTGGCACGGCGGCTTTGCGAGCACAAGGCAATAGCGGGATTCGAATTGAATATAAGCTGTCCTAATGTAAAGCACGGCGGGATTACGTTCGGGACAGAGCCGGAGGTGGTGAAGGAGATTACCAGGGCAGTAAAGCCGGCCTGTGGCGGCAAGGTTCTGATGGTGAAGCTGACGCCCAACGTAACAGATATAGCATTAACAGCAAAGGCGGCCGTTGAAGGAGGGGCCGATGCGTTTAGCTTAATAAATACGTTCACTGCGATGGTGATAGATGTCGAAAAGCGCAAGCCCGTGCTGGCCAACCGCACGGGCGGATTATCGGGGCCGGCGATTAAGCCGATTGCGGTATATATGGTAAACAGGGTTTATAACGAAGTAACCAAAGGGGCACAAATACCGATTCTGGGTATGGGCGGAATAAGGACGACGACCGACGCGATTGAGTTCATACTGGCGGGGGCGTCGGCTGTTGCGGTGGGGACGGCGAATTTTATCGAGCCGGGCTGCACAAACAAAATAGCAGAGGGAATCAGGAAGTATTGCCAAAGTCATCAGGTAAATTCGGTCAGGGAGCTTACGGGAGCAGTTGAGTGACACGAATACCTAAAATAACTGCCGGAATTGCAGTTTTTGTGCTGCTGGCTTGCGGGTCGGCGGGGGCAGCGGAGAAAGTATGCCTGACCGGAAAGGATTTTTCCGCCTGGGGGAACAGCGCGGACTGGAGCATAGCCGGGGACGCGTTTCTGCACCCGAACAATGAGAACCTGTTATCGGTTACGCCGGGGACGGGGGTGATAGTGAACGGCCGGCGAGGAAACAGCCCGCCGCTTGTCAGCAATATGCAATTCGGTGACGTGAGGGCACACATCGAGTTTGCGGTCCCGAAAAAGACAAACGCAGGGATTTATTTTCAGGGCAGATATAAGCTTAATATCTGCGACGGCTGGGGAGAAGCCAACGGATTGTCGCCGGGGCTTCAGTGCGGGGGGATTTATCCGAGATGGGATGACAGCAGGACGTTAAAAGCATACGAGGGACATTCGCCGCAGGTAAACGCGTGCCGTCCGACGGGACAGTGGCAAAGCTTCGACGTTATTTTTCGTGCGCCGCGATTTGACAAAAACGGCAGGAAGATTGCCAATGCGTGTTTTGTGAAGGTAATTCACAACGGGATAGTGATACACGAGGACGCGGAGATGGGCGGCCCGACGCGAGACAGCCCGCTGTCGGATGAAAGCGCCCGGGGGCCTATTGCTTTGCAGGGAGACCACGGGCCGATTGCGTTTCGAAATATATGGGCGATGCCGATTGAGCTGGACAAGATGGGGCTTATGAATCCGTTTTTTGCGATGGATACAGGGACTATCGACGAAACGCACAAGTCGGCCAAAGAACAGGCGGAAATGCTTAAGGAGCTGGGCTATTCCGGAATAGGATACTGGGAGAGAAACCTCTCACATGGCACTAAAGGACTACAGGACATCCTCAATGAGATGGATAACTGCGGGCTGAAGGCGTATGCGGTGTATTTTACGATAACACTGGAAGAACCCAAGGAAAGATACCTGCCGTTGATAGAGGACAGCATTAAGCTTTTAGATGGACGGGAGGCAATCATCTGGCTTGCGATAACAAGCGAGCATTATCGAAAGTCGTCTTCGGCAGGTGATGAGAAGGCGGCTGCGATAATCAGTGAGATTGCCGACGTTGCACACAAGCACGACGTGAGCGTCGCGCTGTATCCGCACGCGGAATTCTGGCTCGAAAAGATTGAAGACGCCGTGCGAGTTGCTCAGAAGGTCAACAGGCGCAACGTAGGTGTGACGTTTAATCTGTATCACTGGCTCAGGACGGACAGATTGGCAAATATGGAGTCAGCGATAGACAAGGCGATGCCGTATCTGTTTGTGGTTACGATAAACGGGACGACGGAGGCCGGCTCAATAGAAACACTGGACAGGGGAACTTTTGACGTTTACAGCTTTTTGAAGACACTCAGGCAGCACGGGTTCAAAGGGCCGATAGGTCTGCAGGGCTACGGGATAGGCGCAGATGTGCACGAGAACCTCAGGAGGTCGATGGAGGCGTGGCGAGGGTTTTCGCAGCGGCTGGCAACCGAAGAAGCCGAAAGAATCGATTACTGACGATTGATGGTTTCGCAGGGAGAATTTAACGTAAACCGGCCTGAATTATAGTACTGTTTATTGCTTGCCACAAAGACGCCAAAATGTTATTGTTAATCGAGACCAATCAAAAAGGAAGATAGCTCGCGTTGCGAGGGATGGTATGATTTGCTTTAACTTTACGATTGCGGGTTGCGGATTGATGGCTGCGGGGGCGGAAAATACCATATCAACGGTTGCGGGTTTTGATTTCAATCCGATTAAACTGTTCATTCTCATAGGGTGGGTATATCTCGGGCTATATTGCGTGCAAAAGGTCGAATTCTCGACTGTGGTCAACAAAGAATACAAACCGTGGGTCAATGTCCTGACACTTGTGATGGGGCCGATTCCGCTCCTGACGCTTGCAATTATGGATGTCTTCAGGACGCCGAAAGACCAACGGGGAAGCTTTGTCGAAGCCGTTAAGCAGCGATTTTACTCCGTCACCGACAGGATTAAGTCATTCGATATTATGGGCGGCTCGGGAAAGCAGGGCAGGATTCGACTGCTCGATTCGTCGGGGACCGACCTTAAGGAGATATACGGGCACGGAAAGATTCGACGGCAGGACAGTCATATTTTGAATCTCACCGAAGAAGTAATCTGGGACGCTCTGCAGGACAGGGCCAGCGATATACTCATTGACCCGAAAAGCGATGCGGAATACGCGGTAAGGTTTCGTGTGGACGGCGTTCTGCGTGAGATTGACCGGCTCGATGCGGACACCTGCCAGGCGGTGATAAACAGCATCAAGGCAGTTGCGAGTATGGATATATCGGAGAAACGAAGACCGCAGGATGGAGCGTTTGTTGCCAAGATGGAGGATGGAACTGTGTCGTTCAGGGTCGCAAGCGCCGGTGTTTTGAACGGGGAGAAACTGTCGATAAGGGTGCTAAAACAGGACGCCAGCGCCTTTACGCTTGAAAGCGTGGGACTTACCGAAAAGCAGCGCAACATCATCGAGAACGCCATCAGCAAGCCGTCGGGTATGATATTGCTGTGCGGGCCGACCGGCAGCGGCAAGACGACGACGTTGTACGCAATGCTCAACAAAATTGATTTTTACACGCGAAACGTCATAACTGTCGAGGACCCGATAGAATACGTTCTTCCCAACACCAGCCAGATTGAGGTCAACCCCAGGGCCGGGATTACCTTTGCCAAATCGCTGCGAAGCATTTTGCGGCAGGACCCGGACGTTATTTGCGTCGGCGAGATTCGGGACGAGGAGACGGCCATAATTGCGCTTCAGGCATCGCAGACGGGGCACCTGGTATTGGCCACCGTGCACAGTAACAGCACGGCGTCGGCGATGATACGGCTCCTGGATTTGGGGGTGACTCCTTTGATGATGGCGACGGGTTTGAATGTGATTATTTCGCAGCGGCTGATGCGCCGGCTGTGCAAGTACTGCAAGGCGCCGGCCAAGCTTAGCCAGAGCCAGATAAGAGAGTTTGAGAAAAAGAAGATAAATTACGCCAATATACACGAAGCGGTCGGCTGTGAGAACTGTTACGGAACCGGGTATTTCGGCAGAACAGGAATTTATGATATACTCCTGCTGGATAACGCGCTCAAGTCGAGCATTACGAGTAACTCCCTGCCGATAACCGAGCTGAGAAAAGAAGGAGACCAGCGGGGCAGGTCGAATCTGCAAAAACAGGCCTTGCTGAAAGTGGTAACGGGAATCAGCAGTTTGGATGAGCTCAACAGGGTAGTGGGATAGCATTATGGTATTCTGGACGGGCATATTAATCGCCGTTATTTTTGCCTACTCGGCCATAAAGCTCGGTTTTTACCAGGCGTGGACGATTCTGTTTAACGTTGTTATAGCGGCTTACGTCGGAATTAAGCTTGCCCCGGCGATTCAGGAATTTGTGCCCGCGGGCGGTCAATACTCCGGGACGCTGTCGGTGCTGGCCGCGGGCGTGGGGACTTTTCTGATTTTACAGGGAATAGCATACGTATTTCTTATAGGGCAGTTCGCGGTGACGTTTCCCCGCGGTGTGAACACGCTGGGCTCAGGACTGCTGGGATTCCTGGCCGGGTTTCTGGTCTGGAGTTTTGCGGCGGTTGTCATCTGCACGACGCCTTTGTGCGAAAACAAGTTCGTAAAAGATATCGGCTTTGACAGCCAAAACCTCGAGGAGGCCAAGGTGCAGCCGTACCTTGTCTGGTGGTGCAGTTTCGTCGATAAGCTCGTAGTGTCAGGCAATGAGAACGCCGGCGTCGAGCAGACGGTCAAAGACCTGTTGAACAGACCGGTGAAAAGCAGCTCAAAAGGCAGGACAGGCAGGCCGGTAACTGTCCCCGATATCAACGAGCCGAATTACCCCGGCCGGGAGACCTTTCCCGATTCCCACACAGTTATCCCGCCTTAAAGAAAAACCCCCGGTAAAACCGGGGGCGATATTTCCGTTTTTCAGTTAATAAATACCGTAAGCCGGTCAGCTTTTTGCCTGGTCGAGGATGAGGTTTTTGACTTTTTGGCTCGGCAGATTGAGTGCGCCGTAAGCTGCGGCTGCTGCGGAACGCAAATCAGGGTCGATTTCCTGCGAGCTGACAATCGCGTAAATCGCGTCAACGGTAGCGTCGTCGAGCAAGCTTGTATTGAGCTTGCCCGATGTTGCCAGCGAGCCGAAGGCGGCGATGCGAATTTCCTTCGAGTTGGTATCCGCCAATGCCATGGCTGCGATTGACTGCTGAGCGGCAGGCGTTTTCAGATACGCGAGGATTTGACCTGCGAGCATCTGGATTTCGGGTCTTTTGTCTTTGGTCGCCGTGATAAGGGCGTCCTGGGCAAGCGACAGGTCAAGGGCGGGATTATGTGATACGGCAAGCTTCAGCATCGACTTTGCCGCACGAAGCGCATACGAATCTGCCAGTGAGCCGTTCCACATCGGGACGTTTTCTTCCCCTGCCTGTTCGGCGCTTTGGGAAAGCGCCTCGGCCAGATTCATCATTACCAGCGTGCTTTCGTTGAAGGGCTGCCTGGGGCCTGCGTTTGCGATGGCAATTGCAGCGCTGTATCTGACTGCTTTGGCGTCGAACGAAAGCGCCTGGGTAAGCGGCTGGACGGTGCCGACCCTGTAGAACAGCGATTTTTCGCCCGCCGTGGTCGAAAGCGCCTCGACAACGCCCAGCGCGACCTGGGCGTTTTTATCTCTGATGGCCCGCGCCAGCGCCTGCTGGAGATACTCGGGGCCTGCGGTCGTTGCGTAAGTCATCGCGTCTGCGTGACCTTTGCCGAAATATGCGGGCATAACCGGGTCGGCGGATTCGGCCTTGAAAAAGGCGGCTGTCCACAGCCCGATTGCCTGGCCTAAATCAGCGTCGGCCTTAAGCGCCCATTCGCAGCAGCGCATCGACATCAGCTCGTTAAAATAACCTTTATCGACCTGCTCGCGGGTGAGCTGCGAGTCCTTTGCGTTCCAGAACCACATATTGGCGAAGTTCACGTCGTCTGCCGGGGCAAGTGACTCGGTATGATAGTAATAGTCCTCGCCGAGCCGGTAAAACAGGCGGGAAGCGGGGATTTTCATCGCCGCTGCGTCGATTTTTCTGATGCTGCTCTCGGCAAAGTCGCGAAGCTCCGCGGATTCGTCTTTTTCGGCGACGTACTTGAGATACGGCAGCGACTGCGGGTAGCCGATTTCACCCAGCGCCTTGATAATGTCGGCCTTGATGGTGAGGTTGTCGGTCCCAAGGGCCGCGACAAGCGGTCTTATCGCGCTTCTGCTCATCTGCGACAGTGCGTATGTGATATTGGGCCATTCGGCCTTGCGCGAGTTATCGGCCAGCGCATCGAGCATATACATTACGGCGTATTCGCCGGCGTTACGCAGCCGTTCTATGGCGATGAGTTGGCCGCGTTTGGTCGTGCTTAGCCGGGCAATTTCCTCGACGATGACTTTGGGATTCGACCGGCTCAGGAATCGGCCCTGTTCGATGATGCCGATGAGCTTGTTGCAAAGGGCCTTGAGCTGGGCGTCCTCGGCGGACTCCCCGGCTTTTAAGAGCAGCCCGTAACCCCGCGGGTTGGCCTCGGACAGCTTGAAAAGCTCCACCGGGTCGGGATTACTGTCGATGACGGTCTGGGCATAACCCGCGGCCAGGTCGAATCGCCCAATCATAAGGTAGTGAAGGAAATCATTGTAGTTTTCTTCGAGCGTCTGGGCAAAGGCCGAAGCACCCAGGACAAGAGCTATACCTAATACGATTGCACAAAGGTTTCTGTTAAGCATTGAAAGGTCTCCAAAATTCATTTGCTTCAGGTAGTAATCGTCTTTAGAAAGGTTATACTAAACGAAAAAGAGCATTTTGTCAACCATAAACCGTGTCGGGCCTATAGCGGCCAATCCAGCGTGGTTCACCGCAAAAATGCGGTTGTGCGCAAAAGGGAGCGATTTTATAGGGCGTTAGTTGTCTGTTTTCTGCAATAACTTTCCAAAGGCAGCGGCTGATTGAACAGGGCGTGCGGCTCGCCTGATATTTAATATTTTTTGCGGAGGCGGGCGGAGGGGATTTTGAGGATATTCCGATATTTTGCGATGGTTCTGCGTGCCAGGCCTGTGATGCCGGCCTCGGCGAGCTTTTCCCTTATCTGGTCGTCGCTGAGCGGTTTGGATTTGTCTTCGGCATCGATGATTTCCTGCAGTTTTACCCTGACGGCCTCCCAGCTTTTTTCGTTTCCCTGCGCGTCCTCGATGCCACCGCTGAAAAACTTTCGCAAAGGCAGGATGCCCCGCGAGCACTGGACGTATTTGCCCGCAACCGCGCGCGACACCGTGGCGATATGAACGCCAACGTCCTGGGCCACCCTCGACATCGGAAGGGGTTTGAGATGGAACTGGCCCTTGTCGAAAAAGTCCCTTTGATGGTTCACAATCGAGCGCGTCACCTTAAGCAGTGTGTTTTTGCGCTGCTCGATTGCGTCTATTATCCACTGGGCCGAGCGGATATTGTTCTGCAGGAACTGTTTTGCTTTTTCGCCGGTTTTCTCGCCCCTGGCCATTTTGACGTAGTAGTCGTTCAAACGTAATCGCGGCACACTGTCGTCTGCGATTCGAATGATGTAATCCCCCATTTCTTCGGAAAATTCCACAATCACGTCGGCGGTTATGGGATGGTTTTCATTTCTGCCGACCTGCAGGCCCGGTGACGTGTCGAATTTGCTCAGCCGCTCAATCGCGCGGTTGATGTCCTCGATTGAGCAGCTCATTTTTTTCGCAATATCGGGCAGGCGGTTTTCAAGCAGGTCCTGCAAATGGTCGGCGACCAGCTTCTTTTCGAAGCTCATATTCTCGCCGGATTGCCTCATCTGAATCAGCAGGCACTCTTTCAGGTCGCGGGCGCCGACGCCGGGCGGGTCGAGCTTCTGAACAAGCTCGATGGCCTTTTGCAGGTCCTCGAGCTTAAAATCGGTCCGCTCTTTGCTGTGCAATTGCTCTAAGCGGACGGACAAATATCCTTTGTCGTCTATGTAGTCGATGATTATGCTTCCCGCTTTTTTGACCGGCTCGTCGGCTTCGACTAATCGCCACTGGTCTTCGAGATAATCGTGCAGTGACGGGGGCGCCGCGGCCGTATTCTGCATCGCCGCCAGCTTCGGGTCCGGCTCGTCCGGAGCGGGCCTCCTGACCTCGGTCCTCTGCTCGATGTAATCGCGATACCCTTCGTCGAGCGTCTCGACACGTTTGAAGTCCTGCGTCGTGCCTGCCTGTCGTTCAGCCGACTGTTCAGGAACCGGCAGCGCCTCTGCGGACGCTTCGGCAGCGCCCGATTCCTCCGTTTCGAGCACGGGATTGCTGTCAAGCTCCTGCTCGATTCTTTCCTGAAGGGCAAGCAGCGGAAGCTGGAGTATCTCCATCGACTGAATCATATGCGGAGCAAGCTTCATCTGCTGCTCCAGCCGCATCTGTCCTCGCATCTCCAGCTTCATATATAACTAGATAGTTAAACGGTTGCGGTTCTTATTGTTCATTGTTCGTTGACAATGAACTACGAACAACGAAATACGCCCGATTTTACCCTATTATAACAGATTTCACGCCGGATTACGCCAGGTTTCTGTGATTGTGTTAAAATAGCAAAAATAAGGGCCTGATTTCCCCTCAAAAGGGTTGACAGGGCGAGTCCTATAAAGTATATTGATATTGTAAGCGGCGGGGAGACCCTGCCTGCCTGATGCGGCATCGGCAAAGCGGGGTTATCGGGAAAATTGCTGACAGTCATAATATGACATTTTAAGGAGCGAAATGATGTCTAAAGAAACTAAGAAAAAGGGGCTTGCCCTTCGTAGCGTAAGCGAAGAAGGGTTTACCATCGTCGAGCTGCTTACGGTGATGAGCATTATCATTATCATTATGAGCATCCTGGTGCCTGCGTTATCGGGTGCGCGAAAATTCGCAGCAAGAGTGAAACAAAAGGCACAGTTCTACGAAATCAGCAAGGGACTCGAGAATTTTGAAAAGACGGAGGGCTATTACCCGGATTCCGGACAGTATGATGTATGTAGTCCCGGCGTTCCATATTGCGGGGCAATGAAACTCTGCGAGGCCATGATGGGTCAGGATGGAATGGGCTTTCACCCCGATTCAGCATTCACAGCTTATGCAGGTATGGACCCCCATGATCCGTCAGGCACACTAACAAAATATCCGTTCAACTTATGTAATCGACTCATCGGTAACTATACCGACGCGGAAAAAGCAAATCTTCGTTACAGAGATTCAGGCAGATACCTCGATATCGAGAACGTAAAGGCATATCGGCTCGCAGATGTTTATGGTGTTGATGGTGCTGGTGGTATCGGCGTTTTCCATGAGAATAATCCGAATAATGACTATCCCAATTCAGTTATCTCCGATGTGTTTCTAAAACCGACTATAACAAATACAAATTGCGACGGGGACTTAGTCGGCGAAAAAATCGGTATGCCAGTCCTTTATTACAAAGCCGATATTTCAATGATTAACCATAGTGTTGACAGTGCAAACCCCAACTATTGGCAAACTAACATTTACAAATATACTGACAACGATGACCTTGTTAACTTAGGTTTTCCATGGGAACCAATCGCCAACAGAGATCCTACTAAGCCCGAGCATCAGCATCCTCTCTCCTCTAACTATGAAAATGCTACCGTTGCTACTCCCGGTTCTACTTTCTATGAAGTCACGAGGAACAAGAAGGTCACTTCAACGGTAAGGCCGCACAACGAGAGTAAATACATCCTTATATCAGCGGGCTGGGACGGTCTGTACGGGACATCTGACGATGTTTACAACTTCACCGATTAAAGGACTTTACCACTAAGACACTAAGGTTAAAGAGAAGCAGAATTTGACTGCCGCGGGAAGAAGAGACCCGCGGCAGTTTTATTTTCCGTCCGGACATTACGCCCGGGGACTTCTATGAGTCATTCGCTGCCTTCTGCGGGTCATCCGTGGACTTCTAAACCTGCGTTTTTACGCCAAAAATTGGGTCGGGCAGTTTTGTTATTTTCTTGACAATTACGACCGGATACGGTAAGCTATTTCGGAGCTATGTCGAACTATCTTTCAGGAGAAATTTTAAGGTAAGCTTTCTGCTTTCCTGGGGAAATAGGGCCTTGACGGCGATATAAAACGCCCGGACGGCCTTTTTTGCAGGATGGTGAAAATGTCATCGAAAAGGTCGTTGCTGATTCTATTTTTGGTTATATTAGTTGCCGGCATTGCAGGGGCTTCGACGACCGTATATACCAGCCGGGCCGAATGGGAAATCGTCCTGGGTGCTTATGAGGAGGAGTTCTTCGATGATGACATACTTAATCCCGACTTAAGCGTCGTCACCGATGCCGGCCACGTTACAGGGGGCGTGTGGCGGGACGAATTGACACCGCAGGAGGAACAAACTACGACGTGGCAATTTACCGCTGCCGTCTCAGCTTTTGGCGGCTACTGGAACCTTGCCGGGCCAGGCGGCGAGGGAACAAGCATTGCCGTGTCCATCGATGGGAACAGCGTCGGCGAAATTCCAAATACATATTCGGGCCAGTTCTGGGGATTTATTTCTACTGAGCCGTTCAGCAGTGTATATCTTCACTCCGGTTCGACTCCCGGAATTGCCGAGACGTATGAAATGGACAATATGGTCTATGCCGCCGACGGCTGGCTGGAGCTTACAAAGACCGCCGACGTCAATCAGGGCGATTGTGTTGTTCCGGGCAGTGAAATAAACTATACGATTACCTGCGATTACACCGGCCCCGGAGATACCAATGCCCTGCTTATTGACTATCTGCCCGTGGGAGTTGACTATAATTCATCAACGCCCGAAGGTGATTATAACGAGTTCGATGGAACTGTAACCTGGAATATTGGAACCGCCCCCGCTGACGGCAGCGGAACATTTTCACTTAGTTGTATAGTCAATTATTCAGCAGAACCCTGTAGTATTATAACGAACATTTGCGAATTAATCGGAGATTCAACTGACGAAATTGCTGAAGTAAATACGCCCGTCTGTTTCTGGAACCAGATAATATACGTTGACCATAATGCGACAGGCCTGAATAACGGGTTGTCCTGGGAAGATGCTTATCTCGATTTGCAGGACGCCCTGGACAGGGCCGCTGTTGACGGCAATTCGGAAATCTGGGTCGCCGCGGGGGCTTATGAGCCGTCGGTCCCGACAGACAGTCCGACCTTCCAGTTTGTTGACGGCATTGGCGTTTACGGCCATTTTGCGGGCACCGAGTCCTTTATTGAACAGCGCAATTTTAATGACCCGAACAATGAGACCTTCCTGAGCAAGACGGGCGTTCCCACAGCATTTATAGTTACCGCTTCAGGGCAAAGTCACGACAATATCCTCGACGGATTCACAATACTTGGGGCGGGCACCTCCGGCGTCAAAATCGAAAACGCTTATATGACGGTCTCCAATTGTATAATCTCCGGCGATTCGGTTGCGGAATACGGGATATACGATATCAATTCCGCCTTCAAAGTTACGGATTGTGTTATCAGCAACAGCGGTGTAGGAATATATGCTGATTTTCAAAATAACGGCGCTCTTGCAGATACACGGATCAAAAACAGCATCATACAAGACAATCAAACGGGAATAGGTTTCTACGAGGTCGTTCCCGGCTTGACTGTCGAGGTAGAGAACTGCCTGGTTCACAACAACAATTACGGTGTTTTGTGCTCTCTGTCTTCCTCGACCCCGATTATTAAAGGGTGCCTGCTCTTTTCGAATTCCAGCGGCATCTACCTCAACAGTTCGAGTGCAGCTATCTTTAACAACTGGATATACCGCAACACCACGGCGGGCATTTACCTTTACTATCCCGCCAGCCCGACAACCATACGCAACGATACTATTGCTTATAATGCGTATGGAATCTATCGCTACGGCGGAACAGCGCCTGTGATTAACAGCTCGATTGTCTGCTCGAACACATCTTCCGACCTCGGCGGCAACACCGCAGTATATTCGTGGGTGACTGCCGACGGCGACCCGCTTTTTGTCGATGCCGATATGAATGATTTTCATATCAGCCCGTTCTCGCCGTGTGTAAACGCCGGCGACCCGAATTTCAGCGATTCTAACGAGGTCGATATTGACGGCCAGTCCCGGCTAATGATAGGCGAAACGACCGCGAGGGTCGATATCGGCGCCGATGAGATAGATTGGCCCAAGGCGGATTTCGACCGCGACGAAATTGTCAATTTTATTGATTTTGCGTTGTTTGCGCCGGCCTGGCTGACAACCGACGTAAATATAAGTTTAGACGAAGACAGCTACGTTGACATAAACGACCTCGCCGAATTTGCCGGTTACTGGCTGTGGAAAATCCCTTGATGAGATTTGGGATTTTCCGATGAGATTTACAAAATTGTGACTGCCGCACGACGGGAAAAGGTGAAAGCTATGAGAATAGTTTTTATGACAATTGTCATTATCGTGTTCGCGTCAGTGCCGGCCGTCGCGCTGGATATGTCAGTGCCCGGCTATACCGTCGAAACCTTCGCAACTTACGCCGAAACCCTCCCGCGACATATGACTTTTGACGGAAGCGGCAATCTATATGTGACGCAGCTTAACAGCGGTAATATCTGGAAGATTACGCCGTCAGGGGCTGCCGGTCAGTTTGTAAGCGGTTTTATCGCTCCTTACAGTATTGACTGGGGCGGCGGCACGGCCTACGGCGATTATTTGTATGTCGGTCAAGGTGGAGCAGTAACCAGGGTCGATTTAATAAGCGGCAATAAAACGTTTTTTGCGGGTCAGGACTGTGACGGCTCACTGACGATAGACAAAACCGGCAATTACGGCGGGTATATGTACGTGGGGACCGGATGTTACGACGATATCAAAAAAATAGATACGGCGGGCCATATTACGACCTTCAGTACCTGGCCAGGCTGGACGGATGGTGGCGCACCTTACGGTATTGATTTTGACCCAGGGACCGCTTATGGGGGCCTGATGTACGTGGGCTGCGCCTTCGAACAAGGCGATGCAGGAAAAAGCGGGCTTTTCACAATGAATACAGGCGGCACACCTACAAGGTTCTGCAGCGATTTAGTTCAGGTCTGGAACGTCCATTTTGATAAAACCGGATTGTTCGCAGGTTCGTTGTTCGTGATTGGAAGAGCCAGTTACGAGTCGTACCCCAGTATATATACGGTAAGCACCGATGGAATCGCAACAGAGTTTGCCACGTCAACGATATTGAATGTTCACGGGCTGGCCTTTGGGCCGGATGGGGCATTGTATGTCTCCGAGTATTCCTCGTGGGACGGACTCGTTACAATCAGCCGAATTACACCTGCTGCAGGTGAACTTGAGCTTGCCAAAACCGACAATATCAACGAAGGCGATTGTGTCGTTCCGGACAGTGAAATAAATTACACGATAACTTATGATTTCACCGGCCCAGGTGACACCAACGTCCTGCTTACCGACTATCTGCCCGCGGGAGTGGATTATAATTCATCAACGCCCGAAGGTGATTATAACGAGTTCGATGGAACTGTAACCTGGAATATTGGAACCGCCCCCGCTGACGGCAGCGGAACATTTTCACTTAGTTGTATAGTCAATTATTCAGCAGAACCCTGTAGTATTATAACGAACATTTGCGAATTAATCGGAGATTCAACTGACGAAATTGCTGAAGTAAATACGCCCGTCTGTTTCTGGAACCAGATAATATACGTTGACCATAATGCGACAGGCCTGAATAACGGGTTGTCCTGGGAAGATGCTTATCTCGATTTGCAGGACGCCCTGGACAGGGCCGCTGTTGACGGCAATTCGGAAATCTGGGTCGCCGCTGGGACCTATAAACCGTCCGTTCAGGATAATTCCGGCTATAAGACCTTCAAACTAATTGACGGTATTCCCGTTTACGGCCATTTCGCAGGAACCGAAACAGCACTTTGGCAGCGTGACCTTAACGACCCGAATAATAAAACCATTCTCAGCGGTGTGGGCGTCATCGCACCATACGTTGTTACCGCTTCAGGACGAAGTTACAATAATATCCTTGAAGGATTCACAATACTTGTGATGGGTACCTCCGGCGACGGCATCAAAATCGAAGATGCTTACATGGCGGTCTCAAATTGCGTAATTATTGGTCCCGGGAGCTGCGGAATATTCGCACATAATTCAGAGTTCACCGTTGATGATTGCAACATTCAAAACAACAATACCGGAATATACGATATCAACTCGTCTTTCACCGTCACAGAGTGCATTGTTCAGAATAATAATAACTATGGCTTATATGCTAACTTTGGTGATAACGGCAATCTTTCCGAATCTCTAATCTCAAATAGTTTCATATACAATAACAATACCGGTGTGCATCTCCACGGAACCAGTTCCCCCGTTGCGATAGAAAATTGTTTTATTCACAACAATAGAGATGGAATAATTGTTGCTTTTTCCTCTATGCCTCCATTTGTTAAAGGGTGTAAGATTATTTCGAATAGTGAATTTGGTATTTATGTTAGCCACTCACCCATCAATATCTTTGATAATTGGATATGCCGAAATAACCAAAGGGGTATTTACCTTTATTATCTGAATAGCCCGATGGAGATACGCAACAATACTATTGCTTATAATGCGTATGGAATCTATCGCTACGGCGGAACGGCGCCCGTGATTAACAGCTCGATTGTCTGTTTGAACACATCCTCTGACCTCGGCGGCGCTGCCGTAGTATATTCGTGGGTGACTGCCGACGGAGATCCGCTTTTTGTCGATGCCGATATAAACGATTTTCATATTATGCCGTTCTCGCCGTGCGTAAACGCCGGCGACCCGGGTTTCAATGACTCTAACGAGGTCGATATCGATGGCCAGTGCCGGTTAATGATAGGTAAAACCATCCCGAGGGTCGATATCGGCGCCGATGAGATAGATTGGCCCAAGGCGGATTTCGACCGCGACGAAATTGTCAATTTTATTGATTTTGCGTTGTTTGCGCCGGCCTGGCTGACAACCGACGCAAATATAAGTTTAGACGAAGACAGCGATGTTGACATATACGACCTCGCTGAATTTGCCGGTTACTGGCTGTGGAAAACCCCCTCGGAGGAATAGTTTTTACCACGAAGGCACGAAGGATTTTTTATTGAAACGTCGGTGTAATCTGCCCGCCTCGGCATAGCCGAAAGCTAAGCCGGGTGCAATCTCTGGTTTGTCTTTGTGGTGAGTTCTTGAACGAATTTTCTTGCAAAGCCCGCTATTTCTGCTAAATTCGTCGTTACAAATTTCGTCAATTTTTTGTTTCTTTGTCGAGCGACGAAAAACGGGTAGGTAGCTCAGGTGGTAGAGCAGCGGACTGAAAATCCGCGTGTCGCCGGTTCAACTCCGGCCCTGCCCATTTTATACTCGTACACACTATTTTTCTTTTTCAGTTCTTTCAGCATTTTACTGTCTGCCGATTTTTCCTTACTTGATTTTGGGAGTAATAAAGAACCAAAGTGTATTTTTTCGGACTTTGCTGATATGTCGGCAGGCCGCACATCAGAGCCGAAGTCATAAAATCGGTTCATAAAATCTCATTCCAAAGACAACCCAATATAGCAAATAGGCAAGATGGGAAGTTTTGTCTTGACATATAAGTTGAAAATAGGTAAAATAATCACAATGGAGTAGGGGCATTCCCAAGAACGGGGGAAAATAAATAACCACGGCAGTACCGGTCAAGCCGTTACTGCACACATATTTAGGGGGACTAACAATGAAAGCGTTGGGGAAATTTTCAAAAACTTACCTCAAGCAGGTGATTATACTGGTACAGGTATATCTGCTTGTGGTTCTCGGTCCGCTGTGCGGCTCGACAGCGCTGGCAACGCCGAACAGTCCGAGCGTCGTGCTCGGTTCAACGGAGTCGATAGCGACGGGCAACACAACGCAGGTTAACCTGATTACCGACAAGGCAGTCATCAACTGGCGAGGCCTGGACACCTCGGACGGTCAGCAGCTCATATTCGACAAAAGCGGTGCAAGCGGTGCTCCTTTCTCAGTGCTCAACCGTGTCACGAGCGGCGGAGCAACGCAGTTCGACGGAATACTCAACGGCAACAACGGACACGTGATAATAGTCAATCCGCAAGGCATTGTTTTCGGAAGCACCTCGGTCATAAACGCCTTCAAGTTCACCGCGTCGGGCCTGGGCGTAAGTTCTGCCGACTATACAAGCTGGTATAATGGTTCCGGAGAATTGAATTTTACCTCCGGCTCAGGCAGCGTAATAAATAATTCCATTGACGGTATTTCTGCGGAGCAGGTGCGGCTTATAGGCAAAAACGTCACGAACAACGGGACCATCAGGACAACAGGCCCGGGCGGACTTGTCGTAATGGCGGCGGGTGAAAAGGTGTATCTTGCCGAAGCGGGCAGCGATGTCCTTGTGGATACCACCTGGGATGCCGGCGACAACGCCGTGACAAATAATGGAACCATTGATGCGGCAGGCGGAACGATACGCCTGGCGTCAGGCGACATATTCTCGCAGGCGGCCATTGAAGACGCTGCGTCATTCGTCGCCGAGGCCAAAAGAGACATAACCATAAGCGGCCCGATAGATGCAGGGTCGGTTGATGTTCAGGCAGGCAGAGATATAACACTCGAAGAAGATGTGACTATTCACACCACAGGCGACATCTATCTCTGGGCCGACGAAATCGGTGATACCCAGGGCGACTTCCTCGCCAGAGAAGGGGCCGACATCACCGCCGACGCCGGCAACGTAACAATCAGAGGCAATGAGGTTAAGCTTTACGGCGCAGTAAAAGCGGGCATTAACGAATCCGGAGAAGTAACGCCGGACAAAGACCTTACAATAACCGGAAGGGACTGCTTCGGCGGCGACGAAACCGAATGGCGCAACGTATGGGCATACGATATCCTTGAAGCCAGCAGAGACATAATAATCTCCGACACCGGCCAAACAGAAATAGCAACCTGGGTCCCATCCGGCAAATGCGGAGGCGGATACTGGGAATACAGTACAGAGTACGACCCCGGCACGATACATTTATTTGGCGACGTAACGGCCGGACGTAATCTCGAACTTTACAACGACACATATACCGGCCCGGATGTGACTTTCAGGGCCGGCAATAACGTTATTCTCGCAAACGACCAGTTAGAAACGACCCCGCCGGGATACTGCGAACGGCTGACCGGCGATACTTGGCTGGCATTAAGAGCAGGCAACGAAATCGTAGCGCCTGATACGGTCATAACTGTAACGGGAAGCACCCTGATTATGGAGCAGGGCCCGTCAATAGACACCAAGGACTTTGAGTTTGATAATCAGGCCGCGACAAATCTGACGCTGATTAGCAACTCCGGGTCAGTAACTTCGGATATGGCTAAACCGGAAAATGCCGCAGACAAGTGGGACACAATCGGAGCGACGGCGAATGATGATATTACACTATCGGGCGATGGAAGCATAAGAAGCGGTGATTCAGGAACTGACACAAGCAAATCGCTCTGGGCAAAGAACGGCAATATCAATGTAAATGCCGGAGGGGATTTCAGTGCTGATAAAAATATAGAAGCCGGCACTGATATTTCTGCAACAGCAGGCGATAACGTTCTTCTTATGGGCAACGCGACGGCAGGCCAGAATATCATGCTTGCCGCTAACGAAGACGTTGATGCCCTGGGCGACATTACCGCGGGAGCAAACGTTGAGATTTCCTCATCGGACACCACGACCTACCTCGGCGGCAATGTAACGGCAGGCAGTGACATTACCCTGCATAACAACACAGTGCTTAACGGCAGCGGCAGCCAGAGGATAGAGGCCACAACCGGAACGCTGACCGCCAGTAAAAATCTGGACAAGACCACAACCGGCAACCTCAATCTTGC
This sequence comes from uncultured Pirellulales bacterium, assembly GCA_964536225.1. Taxonomy (GTDB): domain Bacteria; phylum Planctomycetota; class Phycisphaerae; order Sedimentisphaerales; family Anaerobacaceae; genus Fen-1362. Next base: position 18,127 of record CAZHVR010000009.1, on the reverse strand, counting down.
CGGCGGCGCAGGTATCAACCTCGACGGCACGGTCGATGTCCAGGCCGGTAGTTTAACCATAGAGGACGACGTCACGGCAGCCGGTGATATACTGGCCAATGATGATGTAACGTTAGACGGCGCTGCGACACTCGATGGGACAGCCAACCAGAAGATAGACGCCGAGAACGGCACACTGTGGACGAAGAGTACCATTACAAAGACAGGCGCAGGCAACCTCAATCTCGGCGGCCAGAATGGTATCAACCTCGACGGCACGGTCGATGTGCAGGCCGGCAGCTTAACCGTAGAGGACGATGCAGCGGCAGCCGGAGACCTGCTGGCCAATGATAACGTAACATTGAACGGTGCCTCGACACTCGACGGAGCAGCCGACCAGAGGATAGATGCCGAGAACGGTACGCTATGGGCAAAGAGTACCATTACAAAGACAGGCGCAGGTAACCTCAATCTCGGCGGCCAGACGGGTATTAACCTCGACGGCACAGTCGATGTAAAAGCCGGCAGCTTAAATATAGAGGACGATGTAACGGCAGCCGGAGACCTGCTGGCCAATGATAACGTAATATTGAACGGCACCGCGACGCTCGACGGCGGCGACCAGTCAATAGAGTCGAAAAACGGCGTAGTTGTTGCTCACGGGACGATTACGAAGACCACATCGGGTCAGATGAGCATCCTGGCCGCTGACGGAATTACCCTCGAAGATGCGGCAATGGCCGGAGACAGTATGTATCTTGACGCCGACACCGACAACGACGGCACAGGCGATATGCTGGCTCAAAGCACCCTGACTACGACAAACGGCGACATTGAGATTTCAGCGTCAGATACAACAATAAAACTACAGGACAATGTTTCGGCGGGTCGGGACCTTATTCTGAATAACAATACCGAGGTTGCCGCGGGCAAGAAGCTCGACGCTGGCAGGGACGTTACGGTAGCTGCAGACAAGACACTGAAAGGAAAAGGCGCCCTGACGGTCGAGGCAGACCGCAACATCACGCTCGGCGGCGACGTTACGGCATCTGACGAGGTTGATGGCGACTTAGTGCTCTGGGCGGACAAGAATGCCGACAATGACGGTGATATGACCGCCTACGGAACAATCCGCAATTATGGCGGCGACATCGATATTTACTCATCGGACGACACAACATACATCGGCGGCGACGTTTACGGGGGCCATAACATCACCCTGCACAACAACACGAGGGTCAACGGCTACGGCGACCAGACGCTCGAAGCGGGTAACAAGCTCACAGCAGATGGTTACGTCAGAAAGTTCACCGAAGGCGATATGTACCTTGTCGGCAATTCCCAGGGCGAGTCGGAAATATCGGTTGACCTGACATACGACGGCGACGGCCCCGGGACAAGCACCTATCAAGGCAATCTCTGGATATTAGGCGAAGAGGACGTTCAGATAAGCGACGACGTGACAACATTCGGCGATGATTGCGTTGATTGTGAGGAACAGGTTTTCTTCAGCGAGCTGCTGGGAGAAACAGGCGGCGTCGCGATTATCTCCGAAAATGGCGCGATATACACAGACGGCGCGGACGGCGCACTGGACGTGGCTGTTACGGGCAGTTCTGATGCAGCTCTCGGGACAGGCGTGTACGGCTTCGGGCTGAATACAAATAATGATGAAGCAAAAGCGGCGATTGCAATCGTAAGCGCAGAGCCGCTCAAAATAAAAGGTGAAAACGCCCGACTGGATGCTTCCGGTCGATATTATAACGACGGGTCGGTTGACGACCGTGCAGGAATCAACTTCCTCGACATTGACGCCGAAATTCCGGACGGTGTGCCCAGAGACCAGGGTGAGCCGTTCGACCTTGCGATTTATACGGCCAGCGAGAACGGCAGTGTCGAGATTGACTGCCTGGTGACAATTACGTCCGAGACGATACCTCTGCCGACAATTTTAATAGCACAACTGCCGGAGCAGCCCGATGCGGCAGGTGCAATGGTTATCGACGCGTATGATGTCGTAACAGTCGGTAATCAGTTTAACGAATCTCTCAGGGCCGGCGACGTCGGTGACCGGCTCGAAGTGGCATCGCGAATAACCGAATGGCTCGAAGACGCTGTTGACCGGCTGCCTTTTCCGGAAGATTTGGATTTGCCGAAGGGTTATAACTACGTGATGCGCGGGGCAGGCGCAGAGAATCCCGAGATTGGCGACGGCGCCCCTGCCTGGGTGCTTGAAAGCAGGGACAAAGAGGAACCGTTTGTCGCAGCGGCGCCTATTCAGGAGCCGGAGATGAAATACACCGGCTGTCCGGCGCTGGTAAACTGGCTGGCGGGCGAGCTGAATCTAAACAGCGACCAGGTGCAGGTGCTGTTTGTCGGCTCACGCGGGGCCACGTATGACATTCAGCCCTGCGATACCTGTGCCCGTCTGCAGCTTGCGGCCAGGGTCCTGATGGACAGCGACGGCAGCCGTATGGCGGCACTTGCCAAAGTTGTCAATGAGTATGCCTCGGCCGGAGCGCCTCCCTCGGAGGAGCAGATGGCGATGATTGCAGCGGCGCTGCAAAACCCCGAGCAGGGAACCGACTATGCGATGGCAAGTGAATGGCTGGATGCTATGACGCAATACGTTTCGATACTTCACAGCGATTTAGGTATAGACACGGCCGACGCAGTGGCGGCGGTTGATAAATACGTCACGCCTGTAATAGGCGGCGAAAACCCGGCGGTGGCCGCGTTCGTTTCGGCTCAGCTTGCCGGTATCAGCGGATAAAAAGATGAGCGAACAAGCCCGTTCCGAAATGGACGGGCTTGTTTTTTATGATTACCAGGGACGGGCCTCGAAAATTAAATCGGTCTGAAAAACGCAATTATCAGTATTGATAATTCGGCATCAGATAAGAAATACAGGTATCGAGTGTGGCTGTTGTCGCACTGAAATAAAAAACATGTCAACAGGGGGTGGTTTACAATCCGGCACAAGGATTGGGAATTTGTTCAAAACGGCTCTTTCGGATAGCCGATAAATTTATGATTAACGCCTTTGATTTTAAGAGGATACGATTATGAAAACAGCGAAGACATTGCGGTGGATTTTGGCAGTCAGCTTGACCTTGTGGGCGATTTCGGCGGCCGCGGAAAAACCCGTCCAGCAGTTCGAACAGCAGCGTCAGCAGGAACAGGCGGCCAAGCGTGAGGCGGCCGAGGCGGCCAAAGCCAAAAAGCAGGAGCAGAAACAGCTTGCAATGCAGTTAGCCGAGGCCAGAAAACAGGCCGGTGATGAGATTGAACAGGCAAAACTCCAAAAGAAGGAAAAACTGGCACAAATAGACAGCAATGCGCCTGCTGAAGAGCTACAAATGCACAGGGAGCAGATTGAGACCTGGTACAAGGAGCAGCTTGCCAAAATCGATATGAAGGTGCGCCTCACGACAGCAAAACAGTCCCGACTTGTCGGGACGCAGGTCAAACTGCCACAGGACAATTCTGCACGACTCGCGCTCAGGGAGATTCGCTTTACCGGCAATACCCTGATTTCGACGGCCCGGATACTGCAAGGTATGCCGGTTGTCTTCAACGCCTCCAATAAACCGCTTGCCCAGGCCGACAGCGAATACCTTTATGATTTTACGCCGCTGTATGAAACGATATTGTCGCCGGGCACTTCCCGCGAAGTATCGGTGCGGACGATACAGGGCCTGACGCAGTACGTGCTGTCCGTTTACCAGAAGAACAATTACGCCGGCATTTATGTGTATGTGCCCGCCGAAGCGCTTAAGGGCGGGAAATTAGCCGACGGGATATTGCCCGTTGAGATTATAGAAGCCAAAGTGACCGACGTCGGGGTTACGCAATATGATGCCAATCAGGTGGAAGTAAGCAAAGGGTATCTCGACCCCAACGCGGTATTGGCGTGGTCGCCTGTAAAAGAAGGTCAGGTGGCAAACCGTAAGAAGCTCGACGATTTTGTGAACCTTTTGAACCTGAATCCCGACAGGTACGCCTCAGCGGTGGTCAGCAAGGGCAGTGAGCCGAAATCCTTGGCGGTGGATTACGACATATATGAAGTTAATCCCTGGCACTGGTTTTTGCAGGTTGACAACTCCGGAACGGAAGAAAGCCGGTGGAGTCCCCGCGTGGGCGTGATTAACACCAACCTGCTGGGGATAGACGACTCGTTCGTGGCGATGTACCAGGCGTCGCCGGAATCGGACATCGGCGACAATTACGCGCTTTACGGCAGCTACGATTTCCCCGTCTGGGGCCCGAAGCTTCGTCTCAATATCTACGGCGGATACAGCGAGTTCGATGTAAGCTCACAGGCCAGCGATATCGACTTCCTCGGCGGCGGTAAATACATCGGCGCAAGGTTAAGATATAACGTCTTTCAGGTCGGCGGATGGTTCGTTGATTTCGTGGGTTCGTACAGCCACGAGGAGAGCAAAATTACACCTTCGCTGTTTCCGGAATTTCTGTCAAGCGACGTAAAGATGGATTTATGGGGCTGGGCGGTCGAGGTGCACAAAAAAGACGACAGGTCCAACAGCGAGCTGGGTATCAACGAGGTCCACAGCATCAACGGACTCGGCTCGGACGATGCGGAATATGCTCTGGCCAGACCGGGTGGCCCTATCGACAACGATTTTTCGATACTGACGCTGTGGGGCTCTCACAGCCGGCTGCTGGACCAGGATAAGGTCACTCGCCTCAGCGGGACCATCAGGTGGATAGTTCCCAGCGAGCGGCTCGTGCCTGCGAAGATGACAAGCTTCGGCGGGATGTATTCGGTGAGGGGATACAAAGAATATGACGAGATAGCAGACGGCGGATTGCTGGCCTCGGTGCAGTATGAATTCGACTTAGTCCGTTATCAGAAGTCACAGAACAACGAGCAGGACAAGCATCTGCCGAAAGAAAAGGATCCCTGGGCGATAAAGAAGCTGGCTCCGCTGGCGTTTTTCGACTTCGGCAGGACAAAAATCGAAGACCCGGCTGCGTCAGAAAAAGGACATCGAACGCTTGCATCAGTGGGGCCGGGGCTATTGGTTGAGGTTGGAGATAATTTCAGCGGCAACCTTTATTACGGTATTCCGCTCAAGGGAACCGACGATACCGACAGGGGCGAAGGACGCCTGAACGTAGGCCTGATGATGAGATGGTAAAGCATATTTGATGTTTGCTACTCAACACTCGGCAGGTATGCGGCGAGAGCCGAGTATTGAATTTCCATCGCTGCGACCGTCGCTCGGCTTTCCAGTTCCTGCGCCAGGGCAACGGTCTCGTTGACCAGTGCGGCATTGGGATGCTCGGGGCCGAGAACGTTTTCAACCGTGGTCAGGGCATCGCAGGCCGTCGTATAACCGTCATCGAAATTCCCCCCGACGATTTGCAGCTTCGCGAGGCAGTTGAGTGCCATTGCGGTTGTGTCGCTGTCCGGCCCGACTGATTTTTCGAGGACCTCGATTGCCTTTCGGCAGGTGATTTGCGCCTCGGCGTATCTGCCGGAATCGAACATCAGTTCCGCCCTGGCAGTAAGGACCTCGCCTTTGAGCGGGTGAGTGCGGCCTGGTTTGGTTTCAATCGCGGTAAGCGCCTTAGTCAAAAGTTTCTCCGCCTCGGAAAAATATCCCCTGTGCTGATATATTTTCGCCATTGTCAGCCAGTTAGGGACAAGCTTGCAATTGTCCGGGCCGTATGTTCTTTGCTGAATCTCCGTTGCGAAGCCCAGCATTTGCTCGGCCAGGTCGAACCTGTCCTGGAGGTAATACAGGTTGCCGATGTCGGCCAGGACGCCGGCGGTGTAAAGGTGTTCAGGGCCATAATGCTCGTTGATTATCCGAAGCGCCTGCTCGTATTTCACCTCGGCAAGGTCGAGCTTGCCCTCGGCGGCCAGCAGGCGGGCGGCGTCAACTTCGAACGGGGCCAGGACCGGGTCGTCAGGCAGATGACAGGTTCGCATAATCGCCATTGCCCTGTCCAGTGCCGCACCCGCCTGGTCATACCTGGCCTGTGCCTGGTAAATCGAGCTTAGAATCCGCAGAGTATAAGCTATGTAAGGATGCCGGCTGAAGTAAACCTTTTGCTGGAGTTTAAGACCCAGCAGGCATGATTTCTCGGCCTCGGTAAACCGGCCCTGGTTCTTATATACCCAGGCAAGGTCTATCAGGCAGCAGCTTCTCTCCTCGTCCTGACTTTCTTTGGCGTTGACTAGCTCTAGCGCTTTGCCGGCTAATGTCTCGGCCTTGTCGTAATCGCCCTGCGACATATAAATGCGGGCAAGCGCCTGGAGTGTCTTTGGCGAGCAGGCGACGTCATCGACGCCGGAACGCGCATAGACAATCGCCGTCACTAACAAAACGCCGACAACGGCCCTCTCCCACCACCTTGCCGATACTTTTTTATCGTCTGTTTTTGTCTGGAATTTCAACCGGTCGTCCTCCGAAGCCATTCTGCCGGGATATCCTCGCTTTCCCTCTCTAAGCACCCGTTAAATCTTTCGATAAAATCGGGGCCTCGCTTAACTTAAACGTCCCGTTTGTTTCCTCCCGTTTCGCTTGTGTGGTCCCGGCGGGCACAATCCCGCCCCATTAAAATATAAGAATGCGGGTGATGATGAAAAAACGGGCTTTAGAATATCGAGACGGCCGGCTGGAGAAACTGCGATTGCCTTGACGATTACATCGATTTTGCTGCCCGGTGATGTTTTCGGACGTTGGACCGGGGGATTTCTTGACTGGCTCGCGGGGTTTGTGTTAGGATTCGCCGCGTGGCACAGGAAGAACAAATACTGGTCGTCGAGCGAAAGGTCTTTGAAGACGCGGGCGCGTTTAACGGCCTTGCTCTGGACGTGCAGAAATATCTCGACAAGATTTTTGTGCCGGGCGTCCCCCGGTTTATGACAAGGTCAAAGGCCGAAATCGACCTCTCTTACAAGCAGATCATTCCTTATGTGATTATGACCTGCGATGGCAAATTTCTGAATTACGTTCGAGGCAAACGCGCAGGCGAAACACGCCTTGTCGCAAAACGCTCCATCGGCATCGGAGGCCATATAAACCCAACTGACGATATGCCCCTTTTCGGCAGCTTCTTCGATACCTATCTTGCCGCTGTCCAGCGTGAAGTGGCCGAGGAGGTCTCAGTAGAAACGAAATACAAAGACAAAGTCGTTGCCCTGCTTAACGACGACTCAAACGAGGTCGGTCAGGTTCATCTGGGAATAGTTCACCTGTGGACTCTCGATGAGCCGAAGGTCAGTAGAAAAGAGCAAATGATTACACAGATGTCATTTATGACCATTGCCGAACTGCAAAATGTTCGTGATACGATGGAGACGTGGTCGCAAATCTGCCTCGACGGCTTGTCAAAAATGGCCTGAAACGCCGGATTCGAAACCTTCAAAATATGGGAGTCAAAATTATGCTCGCAAGAACCTTTATATTCCTGTTCCTTGTCGTTGCAATAGCAACAGTTGGTTTTGTTAATACAGACGCGATTGCAGCGTCCCAATCTGACTCTCAGGCGGAGCCGAACGCCAGGCCGCCCTTACGAATCGCGATAGCCGGTCTCGTCCACGACCACGTCACCGGCCTGCTGAGGGAGCTGCCCCGCCGAAAAGACATCACCCTTGTCGGCATCGCTGAACCGAACGCCCGGCTTGCCGCCAAATACGCAGCGAGATACCATCTTCAGCCGTCGATAATTTACACAGACCTCGAAAAAATGCTCGATGAAACCAAACCTCAGGCCGTGGTCATATATACCTCTACCTTCGACCATTTACAGGTTACCCTCACCTGTGCCGCACGTGGCATAGACGTGATGATGGAAAAGCCGATGGCCGTCAGCAACAAACACGCAGCCGCTATCGCCGAGGCCGCAAAAAAAGGCAACATCCACGTCCTCGTCAACTACCAGTCAACCTGGGATCCGGTGAATACACTGGCCCGCGATACCATCGAGCAAAACACAATCGGCGAAATACGCAAAATTGTCTTCTATAAAGGTCATTCAGGTCCGAAAGAAATCGGCTGTTCCGCTGAGTTCCTCCAGTGGCTGACGGACCCGAACTTAAACGGAGGTGGCGCTCTTTTTGATTTCGGTTGCTATGGCGCCAACCTCGCAACATGGTTTTTGAATAATCAAAGGCCGCTCTCTATAACCGCTGTTACCCGGCAGACAAAACCGGACATCTACACAAAAGTCGATGACGACGCGACCATAATACTCACCTATCCCAAAACGCAGGTCATCATTATGGCCTCCTGGAGCTGGCCTTATGGCAGGGATAACATCGAAATCTACGGCACTACCGGCTCAATTCAAACTCTCGACGGCAGAAACGCTATTCTGCGCATCAATGGAAAACCAGAGAAGAAAATCACAGCCAACGCAATCGAATCTCCTTACAGTGATTCTTTGACTTATCTCGCCGCTGTGGTAAATGGCAAGATATTACCGCAAGAGACAGTGTCTCTTGAAAATAATATGATAGTTACTGAAATCCTTGACGCTGCCTGCCGCTCGGCGCAATCGCACTCGACCATTCAACTGCGATGATGTCTGCATCGAGACAAACTCTAAGTTGCCGAAAAAGCGGGTCGTTTTAACTATGCCTTCTTTCTAAAATCACCACACCAAGGCCGAACAGCAAAAGTATAGCTGGTTCGGGAATACTAACCATCGAATAAAAATCAGGGCAAAATCCCTTCAAGTCGGCTGAAAATATAGTAAAATATACTTAGGACTTGAAATCGGCACGGGAAGGGGAGAAAACTTGACGCTGGAATATGGGAAATAAAGGTTAACGTGATGAAAACACAGTGTCCTCATTGCAAGGCAAAGTTTAACGTCAACGATAAGTTCGCCGGCAAGCAGGCGAAATGTCTCAAATGCACCAAACCCTTTACTATTGAACCACTCGTAGAAACGTCTGCAGCCGTAGAGCCGCCCGCAGCAAGTCCTAAGCCCGCAGAAGAGCAAACGGCAAAAGCTCAGCCGGCAGCGCCTCCTGTTAAAAGCCCTGAACCGGTGGAAATCCCTGCACAAAGCGCGCAGCCGGCAACCCCACCTGCACCTCCGCCGCCACCCACGCAAAAAGCGGAACCTGTAGAACCTCCTTCGAAAACCCCGGAACGGGCAAAAAGTTTTAAGCCGGCGCCGACCCCGATAAAAACCCCTGAGCCGGCAAAGGAACAACAACCTCCAAAAAAGGCATTATCAAAAATATTGTATGTTTATTGCTGGATGGCCGTGCGGATTATCGCCGGAGTTCTGGGCGGCCTGGGCCTGATGCTGGCAATAAGAAAAGAGGCCCATTCGACTTTAATTGCAACTTTTGCCGCGGCGGATGTTTTCCTGGTGTGCAGCGTGATAATCGAGCTTATGCTGTTTTACAAAATGTGGGCAGCCGTTGCGGACGGGCAGGTATCCATCGCTCCTGCCAAAGCGGTCGCATTTTTATTCATTCCTGTCTTCAATATCTACTGGGCGTTGTGTATGCTCACGGGATTTGTGGAGGACTACAATTCGTTTATACATCGCCGCTCGATAAAGGCCAAAGATTTGCCGTTCGTGCTGTTTCTGATTTATGCCTTTGCCTTCATATTGGCCGCAACGGTCGTGACGCTTCCTATGATTTGTGTATTCGCATTTGTAGGGCTTATACCCAGGGCCTTTGCAAGCTATACTGAGCAGGCGTGGGCGCTTTTATTTATCGCGTTAGCGGCCGGCGTCATTCATTTCATTATGTATGTTCTGTTCGCGACAAAAACCTGCAACGCAGTAAACGCACTACAGAAAACAAAAGACAGGTAATCCGTAAATCAGCGATTCTGCAAGTTCTTTTTGAGCAGGAGAGCATTTTCACTTGTTCCACTGTTCAGATGCTCAACTGCTCCATTCCGATAAATCGGAATAGCCCCAAGGGGATTCGAACCCCTGTTGCCGGGTTGAAAACCCGGTGTCCTGGACCTGCCTAGACGATGGGGCCGCAAAAGTTTTGAGTTTTTGGTTTCGAGTTTTTAGTTTTCAGGTTCATAACTTAAAACTCAACACCCATAACTCAAAAGTTTTTTAACCTACTCCATACTTATTGCCTGTTCCGGGCAGGCATCGACGCACACGCCGCAATCGATGCAGGCCTCCGGATTGACCTGTGCCTTGCCGTCAACCATCGAGATGGCCTCGCTCGGGCATTCCTCGACGCAGGATTCGCAGGCAGTGCATTTTTCCTTGTCAACTTTCGCCGGCATTACAAAACCCTTTCCAAAACAAAATTAATAATAACTTACGAAAAAAAATATACGTATCCGCCCAGGCACGAGTGCTGCGTCGGGCAAAAAGAAACGACGAAAATGTTACATAATCGGTATCGCAATACAAGGCAAATTTCTTGAAATTTTTTAAGGTTTTTCTGTCTCCGGCCGGTTGGCCGCAGGTGCTTCAAGAGGGGTCTATAATTAAAAGACAGATTACTGGCGCAGCAGGTCGAGGAAGGGCCGTTCGAGCGGCTGATTTGGTTCAGGGACTGTCGCGCCGAGGGCGAAGGCCATATTCTGGACGTAAGCGCTGCCATCGTACTGGGCGGTATGGTCGAGGACCTTTGCGAAATTCTCGCCCTGTTTTTCGGCCAGCAGCGATACGGCCATCATACGCACCGGCCATCGCTGGTCGTTTAGCCCTTTCGCCGCAGCGCTGATTAGCTCATAATCGAGCGCCAGGGGGGCGATAGCCGCCAAACTGTGGACTTTTACCACCCAGTCGCTGTCGGTCAATCCCTGGGCTATAGCCGATTTTAATACCGCAGCCATCCGGTCAGGAACAACGAGCTTATATGGCAGCCGGCTGTTTGCCATTTCAAGATTTTCCATCAGTAGGCCTGCAAAAAGCTGCACAGCGTTAACCTTGGGGCCTTGTCTGCCTCTCGATAGCGAGCTTAGCCGATTTTGCAGAAACTCGGTGGTGATTTCAACTCGCGGACGCGAAATTTGGACGGTCGCGGGTTTTATCCCCGGTATTGCAATGGTTACTTCGCCCTGGCTGTTAATAACGGGGTCGAGATAGGCAGTGAATCGTATGTCCAGCGAGGCCTGGGGGTGTTTTAGCAAAAGCTCTTTGAGCGCTCCGGTGCGCAAGCTGACAGGGACGAAGATGCTGCTGCCCGGCTCGATGGCCTGTGTCGGTCTGGTGGTGGTCGAGACAAGCTTGTCGATTCGCGCCTCCAGGTCGCCGCTTACCTCGGCATCGATTGTTATCCGGCCCCTGCAAAGGGCGTTGTCGGAGATAAACAGCGGCTCATACCAGTTGTTGGTTATTGAAATGGTGCCGTCGATATTGTTGCCGTAAGTGAATCTGTTGCCGCGGACATTGAGCTGAAATGACAGCATCCGGTCGGGGCTGACGAACTGGGGCACAATCTGCTCGCCGATGCTTTGTTTCAAATTGGCAAGTATCACAGTCGTATCGAATATGGGGATATAGTCGGCCTGCTGCTCGTTGAGCAGCCGCAGTGCCTGTTCGGCAACAATGGTGCCGGGCGCCTTGTCGATGGCGGCCCTGAGCGAATCTAGGGCGGCTTGTTTTTGGCCCGCCGCAAGAGCAAGACGCCCCTGCACAAAGGACGAAATCTGGCTCTGCTGGTAGTTTTTAATCAGCGACCCGGCTATATCGGGCTGGTTGTTATCAATGAGCGTATAAGCAAGCAATGCGGCCGCATCGGGCGAATTCGGCTCTGCCGAATATGCTTTGTTGGCAAAATCGACGGCCTTCTCGGAATCCGGGAGGACAAAACAATAAAACCAGGCCAGTGTTTTGTAATCCGTATTTGCCTGCTTTAATGCCCGTTGTTCAGCGGATTTGAGGATTTTAATCGCCGTTTCGGTATCGCCCATTTTTGCCGCAGCCCTGGCGGCGAGCGACTCTATCTGAAGGTCAAATCGGCCCTGCTTGCGCAGTGTGTCTGCAAGCTGCAGGCATCTCGGCCGGTCCCTCGAAGTATTGTAGCAGCTTGTCATCCAGTCAAGGTAAACGGGCATGGGAAGCTCCCGTGAGGGAAATAGAAACCTGAACAAATCGGAGCAATACTGGTAGCTGCCGGTCGCGACTTCATAAAGCTGGACTTTCTGGGCGTATTGCGCAAAAGTAAGGGCGGTGTCTATATCGAGCGGATTTTCCCTGAGTTTGAACCGGAGGTACTCCAGGCTTGTTATAGGGCTTATCTGGTCGGGCACCAGTTCAGCGAGTTTCTCGAAGGCAAGCTGATTATACTTATCACGGCTGTAGGCGATTGCCAGCACTCTTGCGGCGTTGGCGTCGTCGGCCCTTTCTGCGTACAGCAGCCCCAGCTCCGTGGCCAGCTCGGAAGTGATGACGGGATTGGAATCGCCTATGTCCCGTAGCAGGCGGGATAACAGCTGTTCCCTTTGCATTCGGGTGTTGAGCTGTTCGAGGAAGTATCGAACGGCTTTTGTAACGACCTGGCGGTCTGCATTTTTATCGATGTAACCAATTAACAGGTTGTACAACGCGCTCAAATGTCGCGGCGGGCCCGGACGGGACAGGACCTTAAGTATATCAGCCGTTGGGATATTGCCGCCGGAGTCGAGTTCCGCGGCCGCCCTGAAGAAATCAAAGGCCTGTTCCGTCTGAGAGTCGGTTACGTCCTCAGTGAGTGATATTTCACGCGCCTTATCGTAGAACAACTGACTTACTGACGGGGAGAACAGCTTCTCAGGCGAGGGAAGGAACACTCTTGGCTGTGGCGGCTGATAGGTTTCAATATTTGTATCCTCCGCGCTGAACGGCCGATAGGCGCTGGTATTGGTATCGGCCATATACGGCTCAAGGGCCGTCGCCTGGCCGCACAATACCGGCACTGCCAGCGAAATTTTCACAAGCCAGTTAAGTAGTTTTCGCATCTATAAGTCCGCACCTAAGGTTATTACCGCCGCAATAACGGTTATTTCGGGTGTTTCCGAGGCGTCCTTTAGGCGTTGCTTCACTTGAAATTCGGCAATTTAAGCAGTTTACGCGGATAATACTAAACGGTTATTTTTATACGATTTGGCGCGCATCAGGTGCGGTTTTGAGATGATATATAAGAATATTATAGGGCTTACTTAGGAGCTTTTTTGTCTTCGGGGTATTTTTTGCCCGTCAGCAGGGATATTTCAGGAATTTTCAGCAGCACGGTAGCAAGAATAAAGACCGCCGCACAGGCAGGAATTACAACGATAAGTTTGACGAGATTGGATTTTTGACTCAGCAGCCAGTAGATACCAATAGCAGTTGCTGTCATTAAAGCGGTGGCAAAGGCCGTTTTTGCGACAGTCAGGCCGAACCCCTCGAGGACCGAATGACCGAGCCGTTTGCGCAGCATGACCGCAAGTATCGATATTTGAAGGTATGAGCAAATGGCAGTGGAGGCGGCAAGCCCGCCGGTGCCGAGGGGCCATATAAGCGTAATATTCAGCAGAAAATTTACAACCACGGCCAGTATGCCGGTGCGGACGGGTGGTATGGGGTCCTGAAGGGAATGAAACGCCCTGACCATTATATGCTGAAGGAAATAACCCGTGATTCCGAGCGAATAGAAAATCAAAGGCCATACAACCCCCGGCACGTCCTCGGCCCGGAAATTGCCGTGGCGAAGCCAGACCGAAATGAAGGGCTTCGCGACCAGTAGCAATCCGACTGTGCTGGGTATAGCGACAAAAATGGCACCCCGGGCGCCGAGTGATACGGTGCGGCAAAGCTCACTATAATTTTTCTTCGCGGCGTGAGCGCTCATCACGGGGAAAAGGGCCGTCGCCAGCGATATGCCGAAAATGCCCAGCGGCAATTGATAAAGGTGCTGTGCATAGCCCAGATACGAAACCGAGCCGCGCCAGAGAGGATACCTGATTTGCTGTCCGAATAAGGTGAAAAAATCACCTTTCTCCGGCGAGCCGGAAAGGACCCAGGCAATCACGTCATCTACGAGGGTGTTAATCTGCGTGGCTGCCAGGCCTATTATCATCGGGCCCATCAGTCGCAGAATACGCCTGAACGGCTCTGCGCGGACGTCCCAGGCGGGACGCAGGGACAGCCCGCTTGCCGCAAACGGGGGGATTTGAATGCCAAACTCGAATATGCCGGCGATAATTACCGCTACGGCAACAACGAATACCTGCCTGACCGCCGGCTGGCTGAAACTCCGGATTATCTCAGAAGAGGCGTCTTTGTGGTCGGCCAGGTGAACGGGAAACATCACCGCGGCTGTTATAGCGCCGCCTATTATGAAAACGTTCATTATTACGGGGGCAAGCGCGGGCGTGGCGAAATGCCTGTGAACGTTGAGAAGGCCGGCGATGACCGCCACAAGACATATCGTAATCATATAGGGAAGCGTGACGGCCGTCAGAGACAGGACCAGCTTGGTATCAAGGTTATCGCCCCAGTAACGGGACAGCAAACCAATGATGCCCTCGCCGAAAATGACCAGTACAACCAGGACAACGAACAGGACGCTGATTACCGTTCTTGCCAGCCGGCCGGCGCTCGCGGGGTCTTTGTGAAGCTGCTCGCTATAGACGGGCACTACGGAAGCGGCGGCAGCGCCTTCGCCGAAGAGCCGCCGGCCGAGATTGGGAATCCGAAACGCGATAAACCAGGCGTCCAGCAGCGTGCCGGGACCGAAGACAACGGCGTATGCGGTATCGCGTGCGAAGCCGAGGACCCGGCTTATCGCGGTCAGGACGGCTATCGTTCTGAATCCTTTCAGCATTTTTGATTTCCCTTGATATTATAGGACCCGTCTCGGGGCGACTGTAAAAGGCCGCCATCGTCCGATGTTGTTGAGAAGCCCCACGCAAAGCATACTTACCAGCAAGCTCGAACCGCCGTAGCTGACAAAGGGCAGGGTAATTCCCGTTATGGGCATTAGGCCAAGGGTCATAGCCACGTTAACGATAATCTGAATGGCGAAGATGGTTGTGATTCCCGCGGCCAGAAGCCGTGCGAAGGGGTCGGTGTTCGCCGAGGCGATTTCCAGCCCGCACCACAGCAGTATCAAAAACAGCGCCAGTACCGCCAGGCAGCCGAAAAAGCCCCACTGATTGGCGATTATGGCAAATATGAAGTCGTTGTGGCGTTCGGGCAGGAAGTCGTATTTGACAAACGGTCCTTGTCCGAAGCCGTAGCCGGTCGCCCCGCCCGAGGCAACGGCATATTTCGAGCGAATGAGGTGATAACCCCATCCGCTTCGCCATTTTCTCTCTGAAAAGTTACCGCCTACAAGAATCCGGCTCAACGCGGAATTCTCCTCGGCTTTACGGCGAAGCCAGTCGTTCTGCAGCAGCACGCTGCTTATCCGCAGCCGCTGATAGGGCTGCATCTTGAACCATAACAGCGGGCTGACCGCCAGGCACGCCAAGATTATCAGCAGCAGGTGCCTGACCTTGACCCCGGCCATAAAAAGCATAACAAAAAACAGGGGCATCATAAGAAGCACGGTCCCGAGGTCCGGCTCGAGTAATATCAGCGCAATCGGCAGAATCGTAAGAATAAAAGGCCCGATTAGCGCCATGATGCTGCGGTAGTTGCTTCGGTATCGCAGATACCAGGCCAGCGCCAGCACGTATGCGGGCTTGCACAATTCCGACGGCTGAATATTCAGAGACAGCGGCCCCATCGAAATCCTCAGCCATCTCCGCGCGCCATTAATCACCGGCACGAAGGGCAAATCAACGACTTTGTCTAACAGCAGCACCGCCAGAAGCACCAGGACCGCCGCATATATCCAGTAGCCGGCCTGTCCTAATTGGCGATAACCAATAAGATTAATCCCTATCAGTGCCGCCAGGCCGAAGCCCGCAAAGGCGACTTGTTTTTTCCATAAATCAGCCGTGTCGCTGTGTCGGTCGGCGGTATAGGTCCATGATTGTTGCGGGTGGCCCACTGCATAGATAGTCAAAATACCGACAGCGGTCAGCGATAAAGCCGCTGTCAGCAGAATGACTCTTATGGCAACCAGGCGCCCCTGAAGTAAATTAAGCATAGAAGCAGGATAACGAAAAAATTCCAAATGACAAATCACAAAATCACAGACAGATTACAAATACCAAATCACAAATTACAAATAAACATCAATACATCAAGTCTCTAAAGTTTCAAACGGCTCTCGCCTGCGGTTTTGAACACCGGAATTTTGAGAATTGGGCTTTTTCAATACTGATATAGGTTTTCGCCTCCGGCAGTACTGAAAAATGGGAAAAACCGAAGAAATTTCCTGATTTATCCAGTTTTACCAGGATGCCTAATGGCCCTAACCTATTGTAAGAGCAGGTCTTAGCGTAATTACGAGCATTTTTATGGGGCTTAGGGCTTTTGTTCAATATTTTTCCTTTTTTTACAGGAAATTTACTTGACCGAATATCGGGGTTATGATACCATAAATCTGACTTTCACTATTAGTAACCTTGTGCATGTATTGTTAATTCGCACAATTACGCCAAAAATGGCGGGAAAGGAGGCAATGGAGGAGCGGAAAGCTGTATCAATTACCTCTTTTTCGGCTGTTCCTGCCGGCCGAAACGCTAATCTCAGACAATGTAGATTTGTCAGAATCGAAAGTTTTGAGATGGGCTTAATTGAGCGAAAGTTCTATTAGCAGGGGAAACCAAAAATGTTGCAAAGGATGTAACTTTGCAAGGAAGGAAAGAAAGGAAGGTTAAATTATGAGAAGGATTTTGTTGATTGCTGCATTGCTGCTATTGCCTGTATCTTCGGTAATGGCAACTACGACAATCACGGCCGTTGTCGGCACACAGAGCAATCCTGACGGCGTGCCTCATAGACCTGTCACGATTACTTACTCCAGCGACGTGGATGTAAGGGCGTTTGCCCTCGATCTCGCTGTCGATAATGGCACCAACATCGGTGACAATCCTCCCACGGACTTCCTGGCGGGCGAAAGCGTTAACCCCAATACGGGCTACGGGATATTCCCGAGCAGATTCCGGGACTTCATTGACCCGGCCAATCCGGACCCGTGCTGGTCAAATGCGACCAATTATAATCCCACCACGGCGTGGGATGAGCCCGGTGCGGAAAATACCGGCCTTGGCTGGCCTTCAATGGTCGTCGAGCTGGGTACGCTGTATAAAGGCGAACCCAACAAGCCCGCTTTGACGGGCACGCTGTTCACCTTCGACGTCAACAGTGAAATGGTAAGCGACTGCAATCTGACGATTACTGCGGATGACCTTCGCGGCGCTATCGTTGGCTCTGACGCCAATGAGATTACTGCCACGAATCTGCCGTATACAATCCAGATTACTTTCGCGCCTGTCGGCTGCACTGTGCCGGATGTTGTGGGTATGACTCGTGACGCGGCCATTGCGGCTATAGCTACAGCGGGCTTTACTGGTGGAATCGCGGACAATAACGTCGCTGGTTCAGGTGAGCCGGTAAGCCAGGTAATAGCTCAGGATCAGACCGCTGGCAGCACGATTGACTGTGCGACGGTAATAACGCTCGATGTAGTCAGCGAGCCGTTCAAGCCCGACCATCCTGATTATGCTACATGGGCCAGTGTCGGCAAGCCCACTTGCTGGGCTTACGAGAGGCAGTGTAAGGGTGACGCTAACGGCACCAAGCAGATACTCTACTGGGTCAGTCAGCAAGACTTAGACATCTTGCGTACTGGGCTCAACAAGACTGTCCTGCCTGCAGGCGCAATATGTGCTGACTTTAACCACCAGAAGCAGATTCTCTACAGGGTAAGTCAGCAGGACTTGGACATCCTGAGGGTATATCTCAACAAGACGGTTGTACCGTCTTGTGACGCCACGTATATGAACTACTGGTGTACTCCAGGTAATCCGTGTCCTACGGCGCCCTAATTGTTGGACGGGAACGGTTGGTATTTAATGTAGTACTGAGTTTTAAATGTAAAAAACTGGCTGCCTCGATAAACGGTTTTGAAGAGTGGTTCGGGGCAGGAAACGATAAAGTGAAAGGAGTAGATGATGAAAAAGTTGTTAGTTCTGTTGATGGTTCTTGGATTGGCCTCAATGGCCAGTGCAACGCTCCAGATTTCAGTCGACGGCGATCAAGAGCCCGTTGATTCGGAAATCACAATAGCGCCGAGTGACCACCTTGTGCTGGA
>CAZHVR010000008.1:33951-59144 GCA_964536225.1 uncultured Pirellulales bacterium | reverse complement strand
TGCTGGATGCGAAGATTCCGCTTGTCGCCGAAAGCGGAATAAAAACCAAGGCCGACGTCGAAAAATTAAAAAAGGCGGGCGTAAACGCAGTGCTAATCGGGCAGACGCTCTGCGAAAGCCCCGACATAAAAACAAAATTTTCGGAATTATTCGATTAATCCCTCTGACAAAGGAACAAATATGAATAATATTCTGCTATTGACAATCGGTCTTGTGGCGGGAATTCTCGGTGGCCTTTTGGGTATCGGCGGCGGCATCATTATGGTGCCCGCCCTTATCTTCTTACTCGGCTTTTCACAGCACGCCGCACAGGGAACTACGCTGGCGATGATGGTCCCGCCAATCGGCCTGCTCGCCGCCTGGACGTATTATTCCAGGGGCGACGTCGATATCAGGGTGGCCGCCCTGATGTGCGCCGGCTTTTTCGTCGGCGGCTTTATCGGCGCAAAA
Organism: uncultured Pirellulales bacterium; assembly: GCA_964536225.1. GTDB lineage: Bacteria > Planctomycetota > Phycisphaerae > Sedimentisphaerales > Anaerobacaceae > Fen-1362. Next base: position 58,694 of record CAZHVR010000008.1, on the reverse strand, counting down.
TTCGCCGTCGCAATCCCCGACATAATGCTAAAGAGAATCTTCGGCGTCGCACTGATAATAATTGCAGTCAAAATGATTTTAGGGAAGTGACCAACGTCTGTTGTTGGCGTTGGTCATTGCGAGGCCGGCGAAGTTTACCCGCCGGGGAGTGTCAACGAAGGCGGGCAATCTCATTTCCTCTTTTTACTAATTTGTTCCCTCTACTTTTTGAGATCGTCGACAAAATCCTTCAGCACGGCCAATGATTCCTCGGGCCGTTCGAGGTGAACAAGGTGGCCCGCGCCTTTTATATGAACGAGCTTGATATTGGGCTGCTTGCTTACCGCATCTGTTTCCTTCTTACGAGTAGCATCGTCGGCATCGGCCTTCAAGATCAGCGTCGGGACAGTGTCTTTAGACAGATACGGCTTCAGAGGCGGAATCGTCAGCACGCTGTCTAAAATCTGGGGCTTCATCTGCATTTTTGAATCAGCCCAGCGGGCGCGGGCTGCCTGCGAAATGGCGGGATGCCGTTTGCCGGCCTCTTTTATGAGCTCTTCCCGGCTGAGGCCCTTAAGATAATCAATGTCCTTTTTGAACCGGATTCTGGCCCGGTCCAAATCTTCTTTGTTTTCGAACATCGGCGTGACTAATCCGACCGGGTCTATAAGGACGACCTTTCGCGGGATATCAGGGTATCGGGCTGCCACGACCGCAGCGATACTTGCCCCGAGAGAATGGCCTATAATGACAGGATGCTCGAGTTTAAGGGCTTGTATCAGGCCGACAATGTCCGAGACGTGGTCGTTTATGTCGTAACCCGAAGCCGGCGCATCCGATAAGCCGTGCCCTCGCAAATCGTACATTACGATGTCATATTTCTTCTCGAGTGCGTGCGCCAAATCCGTCCAGCAAAGCCCGTTATCGGTATAGCCGTGCGAGAGCACCATGGAGGGCTGCGTTCCGTTGCCTGTTCGATAATAATGCAGCATTATCCCGTTGGCCTTAACATAGCCGGAAGACCAGCCGTATGGCGCTTTGGGAGTGTTTACATCTGTTGATTGACTATAACAGTATGAGGTAAAACCAAAAACCAGTGCAAGACAAATCGAACCTTTCAACATAGCCATTTTATCGCTCCTTCTTTTTCTGTATTTTTGCCCATTCGTCGCGCAACGTTACCGTGCGGTTAAAGACGAGTTTGCCCGGTTTGGTGTCTGAATCAGCGCAGAAATATCCAAGACGCTCGAACTGATACCGGCTTAAGGGTTTGGCGTCTTTTAACGACGGCTCGACAAGGGAATTGCTCAAAACCTCAAGCGATTTTGAATTCAAATTTACGGTGAAATCCTGTCCCTCCGGCACATCATCGGGATTTTCTTTTGTAAACAGGGTATCATACAGCCGGACTTCGGCGGGGACTGCCTCTTTCGCCGAGAGCCAGTGAATCGTCGATTTGACCTTTCTGCCGTCCGGGGCGTTGCCGCCCTTTGTGGCAGGGTCGTATGTGCAGTGAAGCTCGACAACGTTTCCGTCTTTATCTTTAACTGCGTTGACGCACTTGATGAAATACGCATAACGCAACCGGACCTCTCTGCCAGGCGAAAGGCGATAGAACTTCGCAGGCGGGTCCTCCATAAAATCGTCCCGTTCGATACAAAGCTCACTCGAAAAAGGAACCTTCCTCGTTCCCGCCGAGGGGTCTTCGGGATTATTTATTGCGTCCAACTGCTCGACCTGCCCCTCCGGGTAATTATCGATAATCACCTTCAAAGGTCGCAAGACCGCCATAACACGAGGACTGGTCTTGTTAAGGTTCTCGCGCAGACAATGCTCCAGCAGGGCCATATCGATGGTGCTGAAGAATTTGTTGACGCCGATGGTAGCACAGAAATTGCGAATCGCCTCGGGCGAATAGCCCCGCCTTCGCATGCCGGAAAGCGTGGGCATGCGCGGGTCGTCCCAGCCGGAAACGTATTTTTCCTGCACAAGCCTCAATAATTTCCGCTTGCTCATCACCGTATATGTCAGGTTCAGCCGGGCAAACTCGATTTGCTGCGGATGATAAACCTCTGCCGCGTCGAGATACCAGTCGTATAAAGGCCTGTGGTTCTCGAACTCCAGCGTGCAAATCGAGTGCGTGATTTTCTCAATCGAATCCTCTAATCCGTGCGCCCAGTCGTAGGTCGGGTATATGCACCACTTGTCGCCGGTGCGGTGATGGCTTGCGTGCAGAATCCGATACATAATCGGGTCTCGCATATTCAAATTCGGGTGCGCCATATCGATTTTGGCCCGCAGGGTCTTTGCGCCGTCGGGAAATTCTCCGTTTTTCATTCGCGTAAATAAATCGAGGTTCTCTTCGACGCTTCGGTCCCGGTATGGGCTGTTTTTGCCGGGCCTTGTAAGTGTCCCGCGATATTCGGTCACCTCGTCAGCGGTAAGGTCGCATACGTATGCCTTTGCCTTTTTAACCAGGTCAATCGCCCAGTTGTACATCTGCTCGAAATAATCAGAGGCGTAAAAAACTTCACCGTCCTCGTTCCAGCCCAGCCATCGCACGTCTTCGATAATCGAATTGACGTATTCCTGCTCCTCCTTTTCCGGGTTGGTGTCGTCGAAACGCAAATTGCATTTGCCGTCAAAATCTTTCGCGATACCGAAATTCAGGCATATACTCTTGGCATGCCCGATGTGCAGATAGCCGTTGGGCTCAGGCGGAAAACGTGTATGGACCCGTCCTTCCCATTTGCCCGTTTTGCAGTCCTCGGCCACTATGTCCCGTATAAAATCCCGCCGGATTTCCTTATCGTCTTTCTGACTGTCTGAAGCCATCTTAAATCCTCGTATATACGATTTGTCTTGAGGCAGTGGGTATTTGGTTCCGGAAAATCTATCAGATTCCTTTCTTTCTGTCCAGTTTTGCCATCGTTTCGCCTTTTTGCTATAATTGCCGGTGCAATTAGGAGAAGCCAAATGAGTATCTTATCGTCGATTGGCAATACGCCGCTGGTTGAATTGAAGCGGGTCAACCCGAACCCCAAAGTACGCCTTATGGCAAAGCTCGAAGGCAATAATCCCGCCGGCTCGGTCAAGGACAGGACCGCATATTATATGATTACAAAAGCCGAAGAGGACGGTTCCTTAACCAAAGGCAAAATCATCCTCGAACCCACCTCCGGCAACACCGGCATAGCGCTGGCGATGATTGGCGCGGCAAAGGGCTACCGGGTCAAGCTGACGCTGCCCGCCTGCGTCAGCAGTGAACGCCGACACATATTGGAGGCATTCGGCGCAGAAGTGATTATGACACCCGCCAATGAAGGCACTGATGGCGCAATTCGTTTAGCACACAAAATCGTCGAAAAAGAGCCCGACAAATATTTTATGCCCAACCAGTTCGCCAACCCCAATAATCCGCTGGCCCATTACGAAACGACCGGGCCGGAAATCTACAAACAGGCCGATGGCCGGGTCGATTATTTCATTGCCGGAATGGGCACGACCGGCACGCTTATGGGTATTTCACGATACCTGCACGAGAAGCTAAACGGCGTCAAAGTCATCGGCATCGAGCCCGCCCAGCACCATACAATCCAGGGCCTCAAAAATATGACCGAGTCGATGGTCCCCGCTGTTTACAATCGCGAAAAGCTCGACGACGTTATGATAATGCAGGACGATGCGGCGTATGAAATGACCCGCCGACTGGCCGCCGAGGAAGGCATCTTCGCAGGCATATCCAGCGGTGCAGCCGTCGCAGGTGCCGCACGAATCGCAAAAAATATGAAATCCGGCACTGTCGTTACAATCCTGCCCGACCGCGGCGACAGGTATCTTTCCACGATGCTCTTCCGCGCGGCCTGCGCAAAATGCCCGCCATAAGATTTGAAAGTTCAGCCGGAAAATGTTATAATCCGCCGAACGGCTTATTGCCAAGAAAGGACGGATAGTATGCGTAATAGTATCATACTGGCAGTGGTTATTTTCACATTAGCGGCTGTTTGCGTAAAGGCGGCCGAACCGGTCGGCTGGTGGAAACTCGACGAAAAAGAAGGAACCGCAGCAAAGGACTCGAGCGGCAACGGATTCGATGCGACCGTGGAGCTGGGCGAGGCAAATGAAATATGGGCGCCGGGCAAAGGTTTCGACGCCGGCGGCTGCGCAAAATTCACCGCCAAGCAATATGTCTTAATCCCTGACGGCGTCTGGGGCAAAATCGACAAGCAGCTCAGCATCGCCTTCTGGGTAAACCAGGACCCCAATAATCCTCCCGACGCCGAAAAATGGCCCGGGCCGTGGGGATGCGCTTCAGCAGAGGGTTTGTCTTATCCTGAGCCCAACTGGCTGCCCCTGCGGGCCTTTCTGCCCACCCCGGAAGGCAATATCGACATGGGCAAGGACGAGGAAAACCTCTTCTGGACGCCATACGAAACGACCGACTACGCCGGAAAATGGAACCACTACGTGTTTATCAAGGACACTGACGAGGGCGTCCTGCGGCTGTATCATAACGGAGAGCTGGTGGCGCAAAGATACGAAGCCACGGAGCCGATGCCGAAACTGACCCATTTTATCCTCGGCGGCAGAAACTACCCGAACGCGGACTGGAACGGAATGATTGACGATTTCAGGATTTACAACGTTACACTGTCACAGGAAGACGCTGAAAAACTGTTCAAGAGCAAACCGGCAAAATAAAAACGATTTAAGACCGATTCGGCTGCGGCGCAGCTTGCCGCAGCCGGGTCGCATATATCAATAAGCGGGGAGAGAAACACCAGGGAAGGTGGTTTTCTATGACCGCGATAATAAGCAGACCCGACACACAGCAAAAGCTGGAAATTCTCAGCACAGATGCACAATACGATTTGGCGTGCGCCTGCGGTACGACCGATGACGGGCATCGCAGGCGAAGCGCATCGGGCAAATGGATTTATCCCGTCACGCTGCCCAACGGCGGAACGAGCGTCCTCTTCAAGACGCTGATTTCAAACGTATGCAGCAACGACTGTAAATATTGTCCGCTGAGAAACGACCAGGACGTCCGGCGATGCACGCTGAGCGAAGAGGAGACCGTAAATACCTTTCTGGATTACTTCAACAGGCGGGAGGTGTTCGGCCTGTTCCTCAGCTCGGCCGTTTTGGGAACGCCTGACGCGACGATGGAACGACTGAACCGCGTAGCCAGGATTCTGCGGTATCGCCGAAAATATAAAGGTTATATTCACCTTAAGGTCATCCCAGGCGCAAGCACAAACGCCATAGAAGAGGCGATTTCACTCTCAACGGCGGTTTCGCTGAATATCGAGACGCCCGGCGCCAAACACCTTACCAAACTGTCGAGCAGGAAGCGGTTCATCAAGGATATCGTCGAGCCGATTAAATTGATAAGCCGGCTGACGGGCCGGGGCAATAAATACGCCAGGGTCAAGCAGACAACACAATTCGTCGTGGGTGCGGCCGACGAGAGCGATTCGGAAATCGTGAAGTATATGTGGGGCCTTTACGACCGGCTCAACCTCAAGAGGATTTACTTCAGCGCATATCAGAAAGGCCTCGGCGACGGGTCGATAGACAAGCAGGCACAAAACCACGACGTCCTGACGCGGGAACACCGCCTGTATCAGGTCGATTTCCTTATGCGCAAATACGGCTTTGCAGAATCGGATATCTGTTTTGAAAAGACAGGAAACTTATCGTTCGAAACGGACCCGAAAGAGGCCTGGGCCAAACGCCATCCGGAGTATTTCCCTGTCGATGTGAACCGGGCGGGTAAATACGAGCTTTTGCGTGTGCCCGGACTCGGGCTGATTACAGTCGAGCGAATCCTTCAACGGCGAAATACAGCCAGAATCAGAGACATCGATGACATCGGCAAAAGCACGTCTCGACTGAGAAAAGCAAATGAATACCTGACCTTCTGACAGTCAACGGTTCGATATATAGATGGCGGTATTGAGGACGGCAGCAAAAGACACCCAGGCAAGATAAGGAATGAGCAGCAAGGCAGGCCGGAGAGAGATTTTGAAGAAGTAAATAATCGTCAAAACAATCGCAACCAAAAGCAGGACAATATCAATTAAACCGCACAGGGGACATCGCAGGCCGAAGAACAGGGCAGACCAGAGAGCGTTCAAAATAAGCTGAATCACAAATAAGATTAGAGCAAGTCGGACAAGCTTGTTATCGAGGCCTTTTCGCCAGACCAGAAACGCGGCGATACCCATCAGGACATACAGAGTCGTCCACACGGGGCCGAAAATCCAGTCGGGGGGATTAAACCAGGGCTTATTCAGATTCGCATACCAGTTATTCAGCAATTCAGCCGTCGTGAAAAACGAACCCAAAAAACCGACAAGAAGCGGGATGACCAGTGATACGACCAATCTGACAACATTGGCTATTTTCATACAGAGCTGTTTCCCAGGAACACCTTTTAAAAGAATTACTTTATTCGAACTTGATGTCGTCGAGGATAAGCTGGATGGAGCTGTTGCCGTTGAATGAATCGATTGCGGCATGATAGGCGATGTTGAAACAGTCGCGTTCGAGAAGCTTCTTTTCGAGGGGGCCCATACGAAAGCCGATGCAGCGGATTGAATTGCTGTGGTCGGTGACGGCAAGCTGGAGGTGGTCGGCGTTGGCGCCGACCCTGCGGGGAGGCGAGCACAGACGCACGGCCTTTGTCGCAAAAAGCGGCTCCGGATTGCCCTGCCCGAACGGGCCGAGAAGCTGCAATTCGCTGACGGACTGAAAACTAAAAGATGACAGGGGAACAAGTGCGTCGATATTGAGCTTGGGCGCACATTGCTCTTCGGACAGGTAGTTTCGTGCGTAATCCTCAAGTGCTTCGGCAAATTTCTGGATGTTTTCCGGTAATACTGTGACCCCTGCTGCCATTTTGTGGCCCCCGAAAGCAACGAGATGTTCCGAGCAGGCGCTAATCGCCGCGAGCATATCGAAACCGGGAACAGAGCGTGCCGAGCCCTGCGAAGGGTTCGAGCCGGAATTAATCATAATGGCCGGCCGGAAAAATTTGTCGACGATTCTGGATGCGACGATACCGACAACGCCTGAATGCCACGTGGTGTCGGCCAGGACAATGGTCTTCCTGTCGGGATCATCGAGGCCGGATTGGGCGATAAGCTGACAGGCGTGGTTGAAAATTTTTCGCTCAAACCGCTGACGCTGGGCGTTCTGGCTTTTGAGATAATCGGCAATTTGCGTAGCGTGGGGCAAAGACGCCGAGGTCAGCAATTCGACGGCCAGGCGTGCGTGCCCCATTCTGCCGGCGGCGTTCAGCATAGGGGCAAGGCGAAAGCCGATGTGATAGCTGTCCAGCCCCTTGCCGGTAAGCTCGGCTGATTCGATTAGTGCGCAAAGACCGGGCAATTTGGACTCGGAAAGTAAGCTCAGGCCGAAGCTGGTAAGCGCCCTGTTCTCGCCGCGCAGGTCCATAATATCAGCGATTGTCCCCATCGCCGCCAAAGAGGTGGCGTTAAGCATAAAATCGCGTATGCGGGGACTTAGCTTAGCACCGGTTTTGAAAAGGTCCGCGACGGCCCAGGCAAGCTTAAAGGCGACTAACGAGCCGGCCGAATCAGGGTTCGGATACGACTTATCGAGCGCAGGATGAACAATCGCCACGGCGGGCGGCAGCTTGTCGGCAAAACAATGATGGTCGCAGATAATCAAATCGAGGCCCAGCTTTTCGGCAAGCTCGGCCGCGGCCTGCGCCGTTATCCCGCAATCGACGGTAATCAAAAGCCGCGTGCCGGCTTTGGCTATCGACTCGACGGCCTCGGCATTGAGACCGTAGCCCTCATCGATACGATGAGGGATGTAGTAATCGACGTCTGCCCCTAACAGTGTAAGGATTTGCCAGAGTATGGCGACCCCGGTAATTCCGTCAACGTCGTAATCGCCGTAGAGCGTGATTTTTTGTTTCCCCGCAAGGGCGTCTTTGATTCTCAAGGCGGCGGCCTTGACGCCCGGGAGCAGCTCGGGATTGATGAGGTCGGTAAGCTTTGGCCTGAGAAAGGCCGAGGCCGACCTGATATCGGCGTTGCCGCGGTTTATCAAAAGCTGTCCAACTAACGGCGAGACCTTCAGCGATTTCGCAAGCCCCTCTGCTCGCGGGTCGGATGGAGTAATTACCCACGTCTTTTCGACGCCGTGCCTGTGTTTGCTGGTCCTGTGAAGCCGCTGGCAGGTTTGATGTTTAGCTTGCGTCCGTGCAGAGGTTCGCATTTCGCGCCTAATCCTTATTTGTCCGCTTGATTTATAAGACAAAAAATCCTTATATCAAAACGACCGTCGAAAATCAAGAGTAAACCTTCGGCTATTCCAGCGGCAACTATTAAACCGGTCTTTTGGCCTGCGGCTTTATGTCCGTCAGGTCTGCTATTTTCACCGGTTTGCCGGAATCGATGCTGTTGCGTGCCGCGATGCCGATTAGGATTGACATAGCACCGTCGCGTGTGCCCGCCGACTGCTTGAGCGGGTCGGGCATTGAGGGGTCTTTGAAGATTTTATATTTGAGCCGCGCATCGCCGCCGCCGTGTCCGCCACCGGAGTGCGGAATGTTGATAATTTGCGACTCGCCGAAGCTGCGGGTGAGACGAATTTCATCGCTGGCTGGTTCCGGCCAGGGCTGCCGTTCCTTAATCCAGGCTTCGAGTCGCCCTTTTGTGCCGTTGAAAGCGATGCGATACCCTTCGTAAGGAGAATAGGTAGTCAGTGAATAGCTGACTTGGACGTTGTTGGCGTATTTTATCTGGACGGCCATCTTGTCGAAAATGTCGATGTCCTCCTTCCACACGCACCCGTCCCGAAAATAGCCGTCGTATTGCTCGTTTGCAGCGTAAAGCTGCATAAGCTTTTTATCTCTGGTGAGGTCCCAGAAGAACCGGCATTTGTCCTTATGCGGGCAGCCCCGGCAGTTGGTATGGCGGAACTCGTGATTCTTGCCGTAGAACTCCAGCGCGCCGTAACCGAAGACCTCCGCCGGGTCGGAATCGAGCCACCAGTTCAGCAGGTCGAAGTGATGCGTGGCCTTGTGCAGCAGCAGTGTGCCGCTCTTGCTTCGCAGCCGATGCCATCGGCGGAAATAATCGGCGCCGTGATGGATATCGAGATACCAGTGGAAATCGGCGCTGGTGACCGTGCCGATTTCGCCGGCCGCGAGCAGTTCCTTTAGTTTCGCACGGTGCGGAGTGAATCGGTAATTGAACGTAACGGTGCAGTGCCTGCCCGTTTTCCTCTCGGCGTCTAAGATTGCCTGGCATTTATGCTCGTCGGTGGTCATCGGCTTTTCGGTGATAACGTCGCAGCCCGCCTCCATCGCCTTAACGATGTAAATGTTGTGATAGGCATCGACCGTGGTAACGATGACCGTGTCGGGCTTTGTCTCGGCGAGCATTTTATCGAAGTCGGTGTAGGTCGGGCAGTTCACACCGATATACTTTTGAGCAAATTCGACCCGGCCCGGATTGGGATCACAAAGGCCGACGTATTCCACTTTATCGGAATAATCTCTCAGGACGTCTTTTCCCCACATATCGATTGCCCTGACGCCCGTGCCTATGACCGCAAGCCGCGTCTTCTTCGAACCGGCCTGTTGCATAACAGCCGCAGCGACCGGCTCGGTTAATACCGCCGCCACGCCGGCGCCAGCCGTTTTCAAAAACGTCCTGCGATTTATATTCGTTCCGCTTCTTATATCTTTAATCCCGGCCGCTAAGACCGCTTAAAATATTACCTTCTCGCCGGCCCTCCCGCAACAATAAAAAACGCCGCATTGCTTCGTGATAAGTGGGAACAGTTGCCGTAGGTCTTGCGCCTTGTGTCTTTATTTGCACGGCAGCACAACCGTAACCGTCGTCCCCTTCCCCGCCCGGCTGACTATGGTAAGCGTGCCCTTGTTTATCTCTATAAGTCGCTGTGCGTGCGCAAGACCCATCCCCCTATTCCTGCCCGCCGGCTTGGCCGAAAAAAATGGCTGCGTCGCCTTTTCAACCGTCTGCTCGTCCATCCCCCGCCCTGTATCGATGACCTCGATTGTCACCGCCCGCCCCGCACCCTTGGGCGATGCCTTTATCTCTATTGTGCCGGCTTGTCCCTCGTATGACTCCAGGCCGTTGCAGATTACGTTCGATACCGCGCTGGCAATCTGCGCCGAATCGACCACGACGTTCGGCGTATCAGGCGAAATGTCGATTTTTATATCTAATTGCGCAATACCTTTTTTCTGCCGGACTAAATCGCACGCCTCATCGACAATTTGCCTCACCGCCGTCTCGGTCGCCCTCGGCGCCGGCGGACTCGCATAACCCATCAAATCGTTGATTATCACCGACATCTCGCTTGCGTTTGTCTTAATCTGCTCCAACGTCCGCTTCTTTTCAGCGTCGCTCTCGCTGTTTGCAAGAAGCTGTGCCCTGCCCCGTATTACCGACAAAGGATTATTCAGTTCGTGCGCCGCACCCGCCGCCATCTCGGCTAACGCCTCGACGCCTGTCTTACGCCCGCTGTCCGCGGAACGCTGTCCGCTGAACGCTGAACGCTGAACGCTGAGAATCTGTGCAAATTTCTCAGCGTACCACTGCTGGCTGCCGGCCGCCTCTAACATATCGAGAATCACCCCGCCTAATTGTGCAGCCGGTGCGAACCGCTCTGATATGTCCCCCTGGGCGGGATGCCTCAGCTCGAACACTATTATACCGGCTGTTTTACTATCGCTGACAAGCGGCGCCATCTTGACGCCGGCCCTGCCGAACTTAATATCACATTGTTCGGACAGCCATTCGGCATAATCTCCCGCGTCGATGACCGCGAACTTCCCGCCAACTGCCTCCGGGACTAATTTCACGCCCGCAGGGATGTCCAAAATTACCATCTTTGCTTTGTCTTTACTTTCGACGACTGCCGCCTCAGCGACCTTCGATTCCGCCTCGCCTGCAAGATAAACACACACCGGCCCCGTCTGGTAAAACCGCTGCCAGACAAGAGCAAACTCCCTGGCCATCTCCACGGCCGTCATATTCGAATTCATCCTGGAAAGTATCTCCCTGACAAAATCGAAATGACTCGCGCTGCTCTGTAAACGCGCGCTTTCCTCGAATAACTTCGTGCTCTCGCCCGCTAATTCGCTCGCCATCGCCCGAAGACCCTCGCAGTAGGCCCAGCCGGGCTTCAGTATCGACAGTCCCGCCGCCTCGCTTTTCTGCTGAACTAATTCGCCCAATCGCTGCATAACCTCTCTTATATGTTCAGCCGTAAGCCCCAGCGTTCCCGCTATCGTCTCAGGCGAAAGCTCCTCATCGTATGCCCCCGACTCCCCTATCCCTGCACGACGCACAATACAGTCGGCAAGCTCGATAATGGCCGCTATCCTCGCCTTGGGAACCGCCTGTGCCGCCGCCCCCGTCCGGCTGTGATGAAGCCATATTCCTAAAATCACGTCGCTGGGCAGTCGCAATCTTTGCGCCAACCGCTTCCCTAATATCGCGTGGTCAAGACCTAAATTGGCCTGCTCAGCACTGCACAAACTGCTCTTTTCAGCCCTGGCCTGTTCGAGAATAATATCGAAGCTCTTCGGCATCGCATCATCTAACAGGAATTTCCCCGTATCGTGAAGCAGCCCCGCTAAATACGCAGTATGACTTTCAAACGCGGGCCTAACTAATTGCGCAAGCTGCTCGGCACAGCAGCCCACCGCAATCGAATGCCGCGTAAGCTCTTTCCTGAAATCGGCCCTCCGGTCCCCCGTCAGCCCCCCGTAAATCTTCGCTGATAACATCGCGTCCCGAATCTCACGCAGCGACACCCCCTCCAATGCCTGCAGAATCCAGTAATCCGGCTGACTGATGGTGATTCTTTTCTCCCGGCAAAGATGCAGCACCAGGACCGTCATCGCAGGGTCGGATTCGATTAACTCCGACAGCGACGAAGGCGTCAGCTCCATCCGCCCTAATCCCCCGAAAAATCGTGCCGCCGTCGATGGCAGTATTGACAGCGTCTCGCACTGGCCCACCGCAAGCTCGACCCGCTTCGCGTCCATAGGGTCGACAGGGTTCCCCATAGGCGGCTCAATCTTTTTGCCCGCAGTATCGTCTGGATTCATCCCCACCGTCCATCTTTTATTTTTTATTGATTATTGATGACTGATTATATGCGGCCGAAAACGCCTGACGCAGCCGGCGGTTTACGTTGACCTTTGCATCATATCGAGATTGGCACAAACCCTGTTGACCAAATCAGTTATATCGAACGGCTTCTTGATGAAATCCTGCGCCCCGGACTTCAAAAGCTGGTCTATCTCGTCCTGCTTTATCACCCCGCTCACGATAATGATTTTAATATTCTCAAACTCCGGATTCCGCCTTATCGTATGGCAAACAACGTTACCGTTCACATCCGGGAGCATATAATCCAGCAGAATCAAATCCGGCCGAAACCGCTGCGTCTGTATCCCCGCCTCATACCCGCTTGTTGCGGTTTTTACGTCGAAACGGCCGTCGCGCGACAAGACATCGACCAGCAAATCGACGATTTCGGCGTCATCGTCGACGATTAAGACCTTCTTTTTACCGGAGTCCATGCCTTCGAGAGGGATGGCGTTTTCGCGCATAAACTTTATTAAACTGTTGCGGGGAATCCGTCTGAAGCGCGAGCCGGGCACACGAAAACCCTCCAGCCGGCCGGAATCAAAACACCGGATTATCGTCTGCTGGCTAACCCTGCAAATATCCGCGGCTTCGCCTGTTGTGAATAGCTCCTTCATTTCATGCTCTCCTCTTCACTTTCATCCTTAATATCCCCACTGGTCTATCCAAATTGCCTCATTGTCCTAATTTAACTATCGGGGTATGCCTTTGTCAAGCATAAAAAAATTTATTCTTTTCGCCTTTTTCAGTGCGAAAATCGCAATTTTTATTGGCAATTTGGCAGTTTTGATTCCTTTCCGGCTGTAAATTGCGCCTTTATGACGAGTTTTGAATGTCCTGATAAGGCCGGTATTATAGGACGTTATGATTTGCGGAATTCAGGGGAATTTTCGTGTGGTCGGCTAAACGAAGGTCCGATTGTCGAAAGGGTGGCGGAGCAACCAGCCGTTTTACCGGCCTGGGCCGGACTCTTGTTAAACGTCAGCTTCTCAAGTAAACTTGAGCTTCTATGAAATCAGAAGAGATTTACGAAACAATACGCAAAGAAAAGATAATCGTCATTGTTCGTGGCGTGGAGAAAGGCCGGATAGTCGATGCGGCCGAAGCGGTCCTTGCGGGCGGGATAAAGATGCTCGAAGTAACCTGCAATACCGAAGGCGTCTTCGAGATGATTGAGATGCTCTGCAAACATACGGGCGACAAGATGCTCATCGGCGCAGGGACGGTGATAACGAAGGAGCTGTGCGAAAAAGCGCTTTCAGCCGGCGCAAAATTCATTATCGCGCCGGACGTTAATACCGACGTGATTGACTATTGCGTGAAAAAGGACGTGGCGGTATTGCCCGGTGCGGCGACAGCGACCGAGATACTTGCCGCGAAGCGGCACGGTGCGAAAATGGTGAAGATATTTCCGGCTTCTGCCATCGGGGTCGATTACATAAAGGCACTGCGGGGGCCGATTGACGACGTTGATTTTGTCGCGGTAGGTGGCGTGCGGCCTAACAATATCAGAGATTTTTTCGAGGCGGGCTGTGCGGCAATCGCGGCGGGCGATTCGGTCGTGCGAAAGGAATTAGTCGAAAGGGGCGACTGGCCCGCCATCACCGAAATCGCCCGAAAATACGTGAATGTTTTAATCAAGGAAGCGAAAAGATGAAAAACCGATTACCTCTTAAAATCGCGACTGTACTTGTGGTTCTCATGGGATTATCAATATCCGCTGCGCGTGGCGCTGAGCCGGGCGCGAAAACGGAATTGCTCTGGCCGGGAGGCGCACCGGGGGCCAAAGGTAATGATGCCAAAGATAAACCGACAATTACAATTTACCTGCCGGCAAAGGAAAAATCGGTCGGTTCCGGGGTCGTCATTTTTCCAGGCGGCGGTTACACGCACGTTGCAATCGACCATGAGGGTCACCAGATTGCCCGCTGGCTAAACGAGCTGGGTATCGCCGGGTTTGTAGTCGATTACCGTCACGGCGGCAGGGGCTACGGTCACCCGGCCCCAATCCAGGATGCCCAGCGCACGATAAGAACCATACGAAGCAGGTCAGCGGAATTCGGCATCGAGCCGAACAAAATAGGTATTATAGGTTTTTCGGCGGGCGGTCATCTTGCATCAACGGCGGGCACTCATTTCAATGAGAGATTTTATGAGCCGAATGACGCGATTGACAGGGTGAGCGCCCGGCCGGATTTTATGATTTTGATTTACCCGGTCATTTCGATGGGCCCAATCTCACACAGCGGCTCACGAAGGGCGCTTCTGGGCAACGCCCCGTCGCAGGAAATGATCGACAAATTCTCGAACGAAAAGCAGGTTGATTCGAACACACCGCCGACTTTTCTTGTCCACGCGACGGACGACAAAACGGTGCCGCCTGAAAACAGCATCTACTTTTATTTAGCGTGCAGAAAGGCCCGTGTGCCCGTTGAAATGCATATATGGCTGAAAGGCGGTCATGGTTTCGGCTTGGGAAAACCCGGCACGGCAGTTTCTAAATGGCCTGAACTATGTGCCGACTGGCTCAAAGAGACGGGCTTTTTGCCATGAATAACGTTGTTCGTATTTCGCTATAGCCGGCCTTGACTTTCCTCCGGAAAGTTCAGGCGAGCAAACTCGCCGTGATATTTCTTTGCTGCGGCATCATAGGTGTGTGCGGCTTCTATCTCGTCTTCAAAATAGCCGATCCATATTCTGTTTCCATTATTGATAAGTTTGACTGCCCATTTTCCACGGCGTTTGTCGAGAGAGGGCCCTATAAACCGGGAAGATTTTTTTGATTTAGAAGAGCGCCTGTTGCAGGCATTTTGTGAGCGGGTTGCGGGGCGAAGGTTTTCTCTTCTATTATCCAAAGAGTTACTATTTTTATGGTCAACCAAAAGGCCAGGAGGCGGGCTTAAAATCAGTCGATGCAAACGAACAAGGTTTGTTTTCATGGGACCAGTTTTCAGAATGCAGGCAGCATACAGTTTTCCGTTGCTTGCCATAACAGACCAATTAAGATTACCATATCGGTAATAATCCTGCTGATCCACAATAGTCCAGTCGCCCTGACCTAAGTCAATCCTTCGAAACGTATAGCCATATTTGCGCTTCCGATAAATCAGCAGCGGCCAGACGAGGAAACGGTCGAGCCAGTTCGGAACCTTGATTTGTACATTAGTCATAATCACACCCATCCCTTCTTTTAAAATTCGAATATCGAAATACGAAATCCGAAACAAATAACAATGACCAAAATTTCAATGTTCAAAATGAGATTGCCCGCCTTCGTTGACACTGCGGCGAGTAAACTCCACCGGCCTCGCAATGACAACAACTTCGATTTTTACTATTGAATTGCCTTGCCTGACCTGGCGTGTAACCTTGGGACGCTGTCCCGAATTGCCTTGCCCCTTCCGGGGCTTACTACCTTGCGGTTCTCCGCTCTCTGTCTGCGCTGCAGACGGGCGGTATTATACCATATCCGCTGCGAAAGTTCAATAAATATCTAACTTTTCTATTGTAAAGGCAAAAAGTCGCAAGGCCTTAAATATACGGGAGTTACGGCTGTTTTTTGAGACGGGCGAGAGGGGAAAAATAAAGATTTTTAGATGCGGGCTGATAAAAAGCGGCGGGTATCCCGGGAAAATCAACCAATGACGGAATTTTCAGCGGGCAAGTCAGGCGCGCATATAGAGTCCGCCGTTGACGGCGATGTATTCGCCGGTGATGAAGCCGGCAGCATCGGAGCTTGCCAGGAAGAGGATTGCCTTTGCGACGTCTTCGGCGGTGCCGTTTCTGCCGAGGGGTGTTTGTTTTGCGACTTTCGCTCTTCTTTCGGGGGAGCTGTATCGCTGGTGGAAGCGTGTTTCGATGAGGCCGGGGACAACGGTGTTGACTCGTATGCCGTATTTTGCGAACTCATTTGCCATAGCGATAGCTTCGGTTGCGACGGCGGCTTTTGCACCGGCGTAGATGCCTGAGCCGGCGCCCCCGCCGTGGTGGCCCGCGACGGAGCCGACGTTGACGATGCATCCGGTGCTTTTTTTGAGCCAGGTCAGGGCCGACTGCGTGACAAAAAGGACCGAGCGGACATTTGTCCGGTAAATGTCGTCGTGGTAGGAGGCGTCGGCGGTTTCAAAGGGCTGACGGTCAATCAAGTCACCGGCGTTGTTGACGAGGACGTTAATACCGGCGGCGGCCCGCCACGGCGGGCAGGCCTTTGCGAATTTCGAGACCATTTTTTTGACCTGATTTTGATTTCGGACATCGGCCCTGAGGAGTATGCCGTCGCTGTATTTTCTGACCTGTTCGAGGGTGTTCTGTCCCCCCTGTCTTGTCCGGAAATAATGGACGCCGACGAAACAGCCCTGTTTAGCGAACTCGACGGCCGCGGCGGCGCCGATTCCGGAGCTTGAGCCAGTAACCAAAACTTTTTTTTCTTTCAGGTCTTCGTAAATCATTTTGCCGTCCTTTAAGGTAAACTTTTGGAGACAGGTTCAAAAACCAGCAGCAGAGATTCGCGGGGTTCAAGGCGAATATCAAGGCCATCGGCCTTTTGTCCTGAAGGGAAAATGCTGCGGTCGCCTGTTTGGGGGTCCCAGACAACGGGAATTTTGTTTGCGATATCGAAGCGGGCATTGAAAGATATCGGTTCGGTTTGACTGGTGTTAATAAAAAAGAATATATCACGGTTGCCGGCTACATAATGGTCAAAGAGCAGGTCGTTGCTGACGGGCGATATTTTTACAGCGGGCGAGAGGCCAAGCTTTTCGGTCAGGCCGGCGGCCCAGGAGACAAGATTATCTTTGTCTTTTTCCGGAGGCAGAAAAACCAAGGCCCTGTCCCGATATTCTTTACGGATATGCTCCATAGTAATCTGGACGGGGAGGGTCCGTTTCAGCAGGTCTTTGAAGCCGGGCGAGGCATCGGGATATCCTCCTATAAAGGCGATTTTGCCGCCCGCTTTGGCAAAGAAGCGCAGTGTTTTTGCGGCCGGAAATTCGATTGAGCAGACGTCGGGGACAATGACGGCGTCCCAGGTATTCGAGCCGAAGCGAAGCTTGCCGTCATCGTAAGTGGCCTGCGAAAGGACCTGCTCATTAATATAATCAGCGGTAAAGCCGATGTGGCTAAGCGCCAGCCGGAGCGGAAACAAATACCAGATATAATCATCGCGGCCGGCACCGTAGAGGCCGCAGTCGCTCCAGAAATCGGGAATCGGCAAAAGAACCGCGACTTGCGAGCTGCGAGCGGAGTTATCGAAGAGGTAAGACAATCTGGCATTGCCGCCTGCAAACAGACGGTTGTCGCCGAAAAGTATCCGGGGACTCACGGAATTGGCCTCGGGGACACCTTTGAGGAAAAAAAGTATATTGACATCGGTTACATTCAGGCGTGAGCCAACGCCGTTGTCCCGGCGCCAGCGGCGGAAGGTCTGAATGAAATTCTCATCGAACATATCGGCAAAGGTCAGGCAGAAGTCGTAACGAACCCGGCGAGTCGTATCGTAGAAGCGTGTTAGTTTCTTCGGCAGGGTATTGTCGAGAACGACGGGCAGGTAAGGCAGGACGTCGTATTTTCGGCGATGGAGGAACTGTTCGGCGAAATCGCCGGTCCAGTCAGCGCCGAACAAATCAACGTTATCACAGGATATCGCGTGGATTCCGGCGTTCCGTAAGCCGCTGAGCTTGTCGCCGAAAGCGGGCCTGAGCTTGTCACTAATATCGCTGAAGTATTTTTCGACGGCCTGCTTGTTCAGGACGTCAAGGACGGGGACATTCGAGGCGGCGTCCGGGCCGGCGGCGGAGATTTCGTGCAGGACGCCGACATAAAAAGTGTAATTTCCGTCGGGGACATCGAAGGCAATCGAGCCGCCCGAAACAGATTTGCCGGTCGGCTTGGTGCCGGGCTGGAAACTGCTTAGCCCCTTAGGAATAAGGCGGTAAAACATAAGCCGGCGTCTTGTCCGAGGGGCGACCGGCCGGGTTTCGTCGGGCATATAGAGCATCTCGTTCATCGTGGTCGTATAGGTCATAGGGCCGGAGAGATTTTTTTTCGCCAGGGTAATTATCAGGCCTCGCCGGCCGTATGGGAGGTTTTGGGCGGTGAGGGTCGAGCCGAGGGCCAAATCGACAAGCAGCCCGCGTTTTTTTGCGGCCTCTGTGGTGAATTTGAGCATAGGGGCGTTTATATTTTCGAGGGGATATATTTCGACGCCGCCGAAACCATCTTTTTTGACGGCGTCAAGCCGATTGATAACGTCCTTCTCGGTCGGCCCGGCGGTATCCCATTGCCACCTTTCGAACGGCCCGGCCGAAGCCGGTGGATTTTTGAAGCCGTCGTAAAGTTTGTCCCCCGACCCCGGCGTGCCGGGGCCGCAGCCGGAAATTATCATCGCAAAAAGCAAAACCGCAAATTTAATAACCTTCATATTCTAAAGGCACTCCTTATTCCAATTTAGTCAAGGTGCGGCAGTTTCAATCGAGCGAAATTCTTTAGCGGGCCCATATCCTGCGAATACGGTCTTAAAGTGAGACCGAATCGTGCAGGACGAGCTACAACGGTATATTTCGCGAGGACCGGCGGGCCGCAGCTGCTGTTGCCGATGCCGCACTGCTTGTAGTCAACACACACAAAGACCTCTTTTCTTGGCTTCAGGTCGGCAGTATGAGGCGCGGCAAAATCAGTGGCCCTGAAATGCAAAGCGGTCATCGACAGCGGCTCATCCGGGATAATCACAAGGCCTGCGCCGGATTCGTCGGTCAGGGCGGCCCAGCGGACGTCTTCTTTATTACCGGTTTCCTGCGGTCTGACATAAGGCACGTATTGCCGGGTCACGGTGCTTTGATAAAGGCCTAAGTCAGCGGAAGATTTACGGTCAGGGTAGTTTTCGTGCGGGCCGCGGCCGAGCCAGGTGAAGTTTTCGAACTGTTCGGGCAAAGTCATCAGCAGGCCGAGCTTCGGCAGCGGAGGCAGCTTGCCGAAGGGCCGGACGTCATTATCGATATGAATCCAGCCGTTGCCATAAACGATGTAGTTGCAATCGTGCTCGAACCCCGCGTTGTTGGCGGCCTGCCAGATGATGCGCGTTTCGATGATAGCGGCCTTGGGATTTAACCGCCTGGCGGTGATGCTTTTAACCTGCCTTTTCATATTTTGCAATCCGGCCTTATACCATAAATCCGGGAAATTCCATTTGCCGCCCCAGTTCCAGTCGTTGTCGGTGTATCGCCGGAAGGCATTGAGAACCGGGCCGCCTGCGCCGTCATCTGTATGTGCTATGAGCTGCCTGTCGTCGTAAACGAAGGAGGTAATTGCGGCCGTATCTTTGTCGAACGTGACCCGGAGCTTGTCCGCCTCAACAATAATGTTACTGTCGGTTTGACTGAGCTTAACATCGGGCAGGTCATTGGCGGCAATCATCGGCGCAGGAGGTGCGTTAAAATCAATTGCAAACTGGGCCGCGGCAACCTCATACCCCCTTTTGGCCCAGAGCCGGTCAGCAGTGAGGTTGAAAGATACATTGAGCCAGTATTCTGCGCCGGGGACAAGATTCGGTTTTTTGAATGGGATATCAATTACGGCGGTTTTACCCGGTTCGAGGTCAATGGGGTCAAGCCGGCCTTTTTGTATGACGGTACCGTCTTCTAAGAGCGACCAGTTGATGTCGAATTGTTTGAGGTTCGTATAAAAATACTTGTTGAGGATTTTTATCTTTCCGGCACAGAGGTCGTCCGGCTCAAAACCGACGTATTGATAGACGCGTTTTACCTCATACAACTCGGGCTCAACCGCGCGGTCAGGTCTTACAAGGCCATTGATACAGAAATTGCCTACGGGGGTATCGAAGTGGTCGCCGAAGTCGCCGCCGTATGCGAAGAATTTAGTGCCGTCGGCCACTGTTTTGGTGATGCCCTGGTCAACCCAGTCCCAGATGCAGCCGCCCATAAGGCTGGGGAAGTGTTCGAATACCTTCCAGTATTCGGGCAAATTGCCGACGGCATTACCCATTGCGTGGGCGTATTCGCACACAAAAAATGGTTTGTCCGTGGACCGTCGGGCCTCCCAGGTCAAACTATCAACACTGGGATACATAACGCTGTTAATGTCAGCCGACGAGTTCTGTCCCTGGTAGTGAACCGGACGCGTAGGGTCTGCCTTTCGGGTATAGTCGGCCATATAGTCGAAAGTGGAGCCGCCGCCGCACTCGTTGCCGAGCGACCATATAATGACACAGGGATGGTTTTTATCCCGCTGGACCATAGCGGCCATTCGGGCAACGCAGGCATCTCGCCATTTGGGCAAACTCGCAGGCAGCTTGTTCTCGAGACCGTGCGATTCGACATCCGCTTCGTCGATTATGAAGATACCGTATTTATCGCACAATTCGTACCATTTGGGGTCATTGGGGTAGTGCGAGGTGCGGACGCCGTTGATATTGAAGCGTTTCATCAACTCGACATCCTGAACCATCCGGGCAACGGGGACGGCGTGGCCATAATCTGGGTCAAACTCGTGGCGGTTTACACCTTTAATTTTTACAGGGACGCCGTTAACCAGGAAAATGTTTTTCTTTATTTCTACGCTCCTGAAACCAATGTTGCAGCTTTCGACTTCGACGACCTCGCCTGAGCCGTCTTTGAGCACAAGCAGCATCTTGTAGAGATACGGGTCTTCGGGCGACCACTTGTGGGGGGCAATGACAACGGTCTTAATGTCAGCGGTCTGCTCGGCGGCGCCTTCTATCGGAGCTATATCAGCGGAGGCCCTGGCTATCTGCTGTTTGCCGTCTAACAAAACAATCTCAAGGGCATGTTTGCCAGTTTTGAGGCAGGAGTAGTTTTTGATGTCCGCGGTGACTTTCAATTCGGCGTCCTTATAGTTTTCGTCGAATTTGCAGCGGGCGAAGTAATCTCTGATGTGGGTATCGGGCGTTGAGAACAGATATACGTCACGGTATATGCCGCTGAAGCGGAACATATCCTGGTCTTCGAGGTAGCTGCCGTCGCACCAGCGATATACTTTTGCGGCCAGCGTGTTGACGCCGGGCCTGAGATACTTTGTGATATTGAATTCGGCCGGAGTCATAGAATCCTGGCTGTAACCGACGAGCTGCCCGTTAATCCAGAGGTATAAGGCGCTCATAACGCCGTCGAAGTTTATGAATACCTGCCTGCCCTTCCAGCCGTCGGGTACGGTAAATCTCGTCCGATATGAGCCGACGGGATTGTCATCGTGAGGGACAAAAGGGGGTCTGGGACGAAAAGGATAACGGATATTAGTATAAATCGGGATTCCGTAGCCGAGCAATTCCCAGTTGGAAGGGACCGGTATTTGTTTCCAGCCGGAATCATTGAAATCGGGCTCGAAGAAGTCGGCCGGCGCGTCGTCGGGTTTGGGGACCCAGTAAAATTTCCAGTCGCCGTTGAGTGATTTATAAAATGGTGAGTCCTCGGCCGGCTTCTCGACAGCGGATTTCTGGTCGGGAAACGGCATCAGAGTGCAGTGAGGCGGTTCGGTATTTACATCGAAGACGGTCGGATTTTCCCAGTCATTCTGCTGGCCGGCAACGGACGAGACAAAAAGCAGGCCGGACAAGGCCATTACGAAAACTACTAATGCTGCACGATATAGTTTTGTCTTTTTCATAGTCGTGTTTTCCTTTTTCGAATTCCTAACAACAGAATGGCTGGCTATGTTCGTATCATTTTCGCCCGTAATTATTTCAATGCCTGTTTTTTCATCTTTCAGCACAAAAAATCGCCCCCAGTAAAACTGGGGGCTAAATATTTATGAGGACTGATTTTGAACATATTTAATTCTCTGTTGCAAAGTTTTCTGGTCAAAACAGTACCCTTTGTCATATCCGGTTGTCCATATTCTGCCGGTTATACCGAAAGTTTTTAACGCCTGGCGACTCGTATTTTTATAGTAAGCCACAACGTCACAAATTGGTTTTGAGATATACTCGACAACAATGTGAACGTGGTTAGAGCAAACGGAAATCGCCAGAACTTTTTGTCCAATTATATCGGCTTGATTCATAATCGCGTCGTGTACAACCTTTTTCTGTTGTGACGTAAGCCGAAAAGCTTTTTCCGATTGTGCCTTTTTGTTTGCCTCCAACAATTTTTCGTCGCCGGGGAACGTCCTGCCTTTTTTAACATAGCCCTTTTTATTACCTTGCAGCCACGTCCCGTAGGTCGTCCAAGTCAACATATATCCAAGTGTATTTGCCATATTCCTTAATTGTATTTAGCCCTGGGTTTTACCCAGGGTCGTCAATTATATTTTGTCCGCCGCAGGCGGGGTTTCACCCAGGATTGTGTCCTTTGCGTTCGGTCTTTGTCCGTTTACGGCGAACTCGTTCCAAACACCATTCCACTCAAAAACAAAGGCGGTTTTAGTGGGGGTGATATTTTCTGCACAAACCTCAACTGTAAAACGGAATTTCCCTTTTTCTTTAAACAATGGTTGGTATCGAAATGGCATGGCCATAATTTGAGGGTTGAACGAGTCAGAGTACATATTTGTATTAAGCACATCTATATATTGGTTGACACCCTTTGGGATGTCCATAGGTACAAATCTATCTTTCTCACTTTGGCAAGACCAAGCCAATGGAATACTATCGCAATATCCGGTTTTTGAAAATTTTCCCTCTTCCTCTTTTTCGATATTAACCAAGTACGGACTGCAACCCTTAGCGATGAAACGGTGTGTATTGATCACTCTGAGTCTTATATAATACATATCTATGGGCTGGTCCATAGTTCGAGAAATTCCTATCGTCCTAACAACGCACCCATTATGTTCTTCAAGTCGCACATTTATCTTTGGTCTAAACAACCACCTTCTTATTGGTTCTGCAAAGATAGCTATAGCCGCACCAGAGATAAAACTTATAACTTCACTAAGTCCTATTCCCAAATTCTTACACATTTGACTACTCCGTGGTTTGTATCTGGTTTAGCTGCATGCCGAACTTGTCCAGTTTTTTCCGGCCTTCGTCGTACTGGGAATAAGCATTATGAAGGTGTTTACCCAATACCTCCCATGTGGCGGTAAAATCTGTCAGCGAGCCGTTAAGGGTCTGGAGGTTCTGGCGAATTTCGGCCGCCTGTTTCTCGATTTGCAGGCCGTGAAGCCCCATCGCCACGGTCATCAGGTAGGCGTAAAGCAGGTTCGGCGAGACGGGAACAACTTTTTTGTCGAGGGCATACTGTAGTATGTTTTTCGTGTCGTCGGGGTATTGAATAATCATTTCGTAATACACGTTTTCGGCTGGGATATACATCATCGCAAAATCGACTGTGCCCTCGGCTGGCCTGATATAACTCGCTGCGATTTTGTCGATGTGTTTGATTACGTCGTTGTGAAACTGCCTTCGCAGCTTTGACCTTGCATCGTCCGATTCGGCTTTAAGCATCTGCTCGAAACTCGACAGCGGGAATTTGGCATCGATTGGAACGGCGTAGTCGGCGAGCTTAACCAGGGCGTCAACTTTCTGGTTGTCTTTGAAAGAGTATTGAAGGTGGTAGCTTCCCTGCGGCAGCGTCTGCGAAAGCAGATTGTCGAGCGACCATTCGCCGAGCCCTCCACGCAATTTGGGGCTGGCCAGGATTTCCTGCAGGCGCTTCACCTCGTCGCCGACTTTCTGCATCTGTGTGCTTGCGGTAATTATCTGGCCGATTTGGCCGTGGAGCTTGTTTAAGGTCTCGGAGGTGGATTGCAAGCTCTGGGTAAGGGTGGCGTGGCCTTTCTGAAGCGAATCCTGAAGGACATTTCGGGTGCCGTCAGAAGCGCTGCGTATGCCCTCGAGCTGCTGCTGTAAAGCGGCGACGGAAGAAACCTGTCGGGCGAGCTTGTCTCTTGTGCCGAAAACAAGCAAAAAGACCAGTATCAGCAGCAGGACAAGTAAAACCACAGCTATAACAAGCAGAACAGTTTCCATAATCAGGCCCTCAACAAAACGAGAATATCATATTATAGAATCTGGCGGGTAGAACGTCAAAAGGAACCCGTCATCAAGCGGGCAGGCGTCGAATGTGAACGGTTTAAGCCGCGGCGGGCTCGGTTGCATAACGGTCGAAGCTGACGGAGATTTTCTTGCTGACGCCCTGTGTCTGCATAGTGATGCCGTAAAGCATATCGGCAGAGCTCATCGTGCGCTTGGAGTGGGTGATGACGATGAACTGAGAGTCCTTCTGGAATTCCTTGAGCAACATATCGAACCGCTCGTTGTTGGCCTCATCGAGCGCGGCATCAACCTCGTCGAGGAAACAGAACGGCGAGGGCTTTGCCTTGAAGACCGCGAACAGCAGCGCTATTGCGGTCATAGCTTTTTCGCCGCCCGATAACAGGGAGATACTTCTGGTTTCCTTGCCGGGCGGCTTTGCGATTATTTCGATACCGGCGTCGAGGACATCGATTTCGGGGCCTTCTTCAAGGATGACGTCGGCCTTTCCGCCGCCGAAGAGCTTGCGGAAGATTTGCTGGAAATGGCCGCGAACCAGCTCGAACGTCTGGGCGAATTTTTCCCTGCTGATTTTGTTGAGACGATTGATTAGCTGCTGGAGCTGGCCCTTGCTGGAATTGAGGTCCTCG
>CAZHVR010000008.1:0-33941 GCA_964536225.1 uncultured Pirellulales bacterium | reverse complement strand
GACCTGCGTAGAAAGGAAACCGTGCCGGCTTTCCAGGTCTTCCTGCTCCTGGATGGCGTCGAGGTTGACGTTGCCGAGGCGTTCGATTTTGCCGCGAAGCCCGGCGATTTCCTCACGGACTTTTTCCCAGTCAACGGAGGTGTCCTGATAGCCGGCGTATGAGGCCATCAGGTCAAGGCCAAGCTCGTCGCGGACCCTTGCAACGAGGTCCTGCTGCCGGACGTCGAGGGCGCCAAGCTCGATTTTAATCTCGTTTATCTGCTGCTCGATTTGGCTTTGTTGTGCGCGTTTTTCGCGGAGGAGCTGCTCGTTGTTTTTCTGCTCAGCGAGAAGCACCTCGATTTGTTCGTGCAGGTGCGAGCTGTCGGACTGCTTAGTGTCTTTTTCGCCGAACAATTCCGATACGGCCGATTCGGCGGCGAGGATATCAGATTGCGCTTTGGCTGACTGTTCGGCAGAGTTTTCGATTTCCGATTCTGCCGCGGTGACGGCAGCGGCGTTGGCCGAAAGCTGGCCCTGGAGCGACTGGATTGTCGTTACGAGGGACTGCTTGTGCTCCTGTTTCTGGCCGAGCGTTACCTTAAGCTCTGTGAGCTTATCCGCCAGCGACTGCTGCTGCTGTTTGAGGGCCGAATAATCGTTTTGCAGCTCGCTGATTCGGCCGGTGCGCTGGTTATTGACGGCCTCAAGCTCCTGAAGCTTCTGCTGACTCTCGTATTCCTTCTGAACGGACTGCGCTATCTGATTTTCGAGTATGTCAATCTCGCCGGCGATAAGCGGCTGCTCTTGTCTGAGCCGCCTGATGCTCTCTTCGAGCGCGTCAAGTCGCGAATCAATCTGTGTTTTTTCGGTATTGGCCTCATAGACGGCCGTGCGGAGGTCCTTGCACAGTTTCGCGAGGTGCTCGCCGCTGCGAACGGAGCCGTCGATTTGATTTTCCAGCTCGCTTATTTCGGCCTCGATATTTGCGATAGTATCCTGAAGTTGGTGCAGCCGGCTTTTGCGTGAAATCAGCCCGGCGGCCCTGCCGATGGGGCCGAGCTTGACAAAACCGTCGCGGGAGACAAACTCGCCTTTGAGGGTGACGAATTTGTAATCGGAACCGACCTGCCCGCAGAGCTGCATCGCGGTCTCCACGGATTCGACGACAATCACCCTGCCAAGCAACGACCATACAAGCTGAGCGTGCTCGGGCCGGTAAGTTACGAACTCGACGAGCCGGCCTGAAACGCCGGGAAGCTGTGAAAGGTCAACGTCATTTACAAACGGGCCGATTTTGTCGGCGCTTATGAAATGGACACGGCCGTCGAGCTTATCGATATCAGCTTTGCCGGCGAGCAGCTTGTCGGTAGAGCCGACAACGACTGCGTCGGTCTTGTCCTCCAGCGCTGCCTCGACGGCGGCGGCATAATCAATGTGGGCCGTGATGATGTCGGCAAGAATACCCTCTACATAGTCGAACTGAGAGGGATTTTCGAGGATACGTTTAGCGCCCGCCTTTACACCTTCCCTGCGGTTTTCCATATCGGTCAGGACCGACAACTCGCCGGCAAGAGCGCTTCTGGCCTCTTTGCTGTTTGACAATCGCTTCCTGTCCTCGTCGATTCGGCCCGCGCACTGTTCGGACTCTTTGCGTTTGGCGTCGAGATTTTTCGTAAGGTCTGCCAGGACGTTTTCAATGTCAGCCAGTCGCGCTTCGCACTGGGCCTTTTCGGTAAGCAGCTTTTCAAGCTCGTCGCCGGCGACCTGCGCCCGGCCGGCAAGCCGGTCTTTCTGCGAGGAAAGATTCGTGCGATATACTGAGATACTTTGAAGCTCGTTATGAAGCTGGGCGGTGTGCCTGACAATATCGATTATGCCCGATTTCTCGTCCTCGAGCTCGGCTTCGAGCGAGGAGCACCGCCCGTTAATATCGGTAATCTCGCGGGAGGTCTGCTCGATATCCCGGGCACATTGTTCGAGGGACTTTTCGTTTTCCTGCTGCTGAGCACGGCACTTTTCAAGGTCGTTGGTGAAAGTATTTTTCTGCCCGGCAAGCTGATGCGCCCTGGCGACGGCCTCGGTTTTTCTTTGCTCAAGCTCTCTTATCCTGCTTCGCAGGAATTCTATCCGCTGCAGGTGCTGCTCGATTTTGCTCTGCACCGTTACCAGCGTATTATCAGTCCTGTTGATATTGTTCTCGGTGTCGATAATCTGCTGACCAATCTGCCCGAGCAGGGCGTCGTGCCTGGCGACGTCGGCGGCGGCAGCGGCGAAAAGGTTTTCTGCCTGGCCGAGGGCGGTTTTCTTCTCGGAGGTGCTCTTATAGATTTTGTCGAATTCCGCCAGTGAGTAATTGACCTTAAGCTGTTTTAGCTGCTGCGTATATTGCAGATAATTTCTTGCCTTTCCGGCGGCGAGCTTGACACTTCGCAGCCGGCTGGCGACCTCGGAAAGGATGTCGGCCAGGCGCAGGAGATTCTGCTCGGTGCGTTCGAGCTTTCGCAGCGCCTCTTCCTTGTGCGCCTTGTATTTGCTGATGCCGGCCGCCTCTTCGAAAATCAGGCGGCGTTCCGTCGGCGACTGGCTGAGGAGGCGCTCGACCTGTCCCTGCTCGATGATTGAATACGCTCTCACGCCGACGCCGGTATCCATAAACAGCTCTTTGACGTCTTTTAGACGGCAGAGCTTGTTGTTTATCCGGTATTCGCTCTCGCCGGTCCTGTATATTCTCCGGGTCACCTGGACCTCTTCGGTATCGACGGGCAGCCGGCCCGTTGTAGTACCGTCGGTATTCGAGATAATCAAACTCACCTCCGCACAGCCGGCGGCTTTCCTGCTGGCCGAGCCGCTGAAGATGACGTCTGCCATCCGGCCGCTGCGTAAGCTTTTGGCGCTTTGCTCGCCGAAGACCCATTTGACGGCGTCAACAATGTTACTTTTTCCGCAGCCGTTTGGGCCTACTATTCCCGTCACAGGTGAGGAAAACTCAAATTCCGTCTTGTCCGCGAAACTTTTGAAACCGTCTATAACTACTTTTTCCAGCCGCATTTACACTCTCGTCAAGCTGATTTTTAACGTCAATTCCGGGCAAGGGCCCGTTTCTTTACTTATTATTGATGATTGATTATCCTGGAATCACCACCGCAGCCGACAATGATAAATTATCCGTCATCAATTATCAATCGGTTTAGATATTATCGGCCGGTGCGACGCTAATTCTTGATATTTAGCATCTCCTGCGGGAGGGGACTTATGTGAAATTCGGCCTGGACAGCGCCGGAATCGACCATTTGTTTGAGGATTGGGACAAGAGCAGAGAACGGGACGCCCAGCCCCGGGCCGTCCCGGCCGGTCCCTGATGGGTCGCTGCATAACGTCCGGATTATATCGGACAGCGCCAGAGAGGTTTTCAAATCAATGATTGTATCGGGGCGCTTCGGGTGTCTGCGAATTATCGAGACGGTCTGCTCGTCGGGAGGTGCGTTTATGGTAATAGTTTTATCCGGCGTCTCTATGAAAAAATTGCTGCGGCAGTAAACGGGCGCCCCGAACAGCACAACGCGGGCCTGCTGCCTGCGAGAGATATAAATCGCAGGTTTTCCCGGGGCGGATATCCGGTCGAGATAGAAGCTTTCCCCAATCACCTGCCGGGAGACCGAGGCATCATTTAGCCGGACAAGACTTTCGTAGGCGGCAAGACGCACGGAAAAATCATCGTCCCGCAAAAGTATGCGAAGCAGCGATGCCGCGTCCTGCCTGACGGGGGAATCAACAATAGCGTTAACCGCCGCAACGCGGTAGGCGGATTTTTTGTCACTGGCAATGCTCCAGAGTGTTTCCCTGCCCCGCGGGTCACCAAGGTCGGACATACAGCGTGCGGCATGGAAGCGGACCTCGGGGTCGGGCGAGCTGAGAAGCCCGGCCAGTTTGGCAGCCGCCTCTTTGCCTATCGCCTCCAGCACCAGTTCGTCTATGTCCTTATTCGGGCCGGAGGCCAGCCCGCGAACGCGGCTTGCAATTCTCTTTTCGACAAGCTCAGGGGTTTCGATGAGGTAGGTGGCCCCGACAAGCCGGATGAACCTTGTTTTATCGTCATTGTATTTGGCGGGAACGCGCAATTCGATGCTTCCCGGCGCCAGCGCCCAGGCGGTATCGTAGCCGAACCGCTCGTTTATGCGGTTTCGGATCTGATTTGCGATGCGGTAATCGGGCCGGCGAAGGGCGAGATTGATTTTATATTCGTCGAGGACCGCCCCGCCGCCGAGACAAAACCCGGTCCTTCCGTCAAGCAGGCCGGCGTCCGACGAATCCGTATATACCGGGCCTTCAGCCACGGCCAGCGACCTGATGCTGATACCGAGCTGTCGCGACTCGCAGAGGTCGCAGCCGTAAAGCCAGCCGCCTTTGAGTGAGGTGGTCTGCGTACCCGGCAGAACCGAAACTTTAACGTCGAACCGCTGGCCTTTGGATGCGGCCGGAGGAATAATACCGTTGACAATTACAACGGCGGTATCGGGGCTTTCTATAAGCGTGTTTACATTGACGGAGCTGTCTTGAAAATGCTGCCGGATATATTTTTCAAGCTCCTCGCGGATTGGCTCGGGGCATTCACCGGAGCCGGTGCCGTTGAGACCACCCACCAGGCCGTATCCACTTACCCGTACGGGATTGGAGGCAAAAACTTCGGCCAGCATCCCGATTGTGGGTCCTAATCCGTCAGGCCCCTGCGGCAGCGCGGCCTGCGTCGCCTGCACACCGGACGAGCCGGGTTCAGCGCAACCAATCACCAGCGACATCACCACTGAAACCGTGAACCATATCAATCTTCGGCTGTCAAATTTCATAAATAGAATCGGCCTTCTGTGTAAATTTCAACCCCATCCGTATGTCAATATTACGCAATCGCCGCGGCCCTGTCAAGAATCTAATCTCGGCGATTTGCCAGACCCGGCCGCGGCGGACGCTATTGCCCGCATAACCCGCGGCACGCGGCTATGAATTCCTTTGTTCTTACAAGCATTGTCTGCGCCTGCCTGTGGTCGACAGAAGCAAACGAGACAGCGTCTGGTTTCGTGCTGGAGCCGGAGGCCTGGCGAAAGTACTGATGGAATTTTTTGTCGAGCAGGCCCGTCTTTACGAACGCCTCGGCAAAGGCGGGCACAATCGCCTGCCGGGTGGTCTCCTTGACCTCCCTTGCGGTCAGGGCGGCAGTTGCGGCGTGCAGCATCGCGGAATAGGCGCGTTCGATTACACCCCTGTAAAATCCCCCGGCCATAAGATGCTCAATCTCGCGAAAAATCTCATCGGCAATGCGAAGTTTTTTTTCTACGTCCCGTTTCATAACCGGACTCCTTTGCTTCTATCATAAATCGCCCGAACCCTGCTGCAAGAAAAAACTATTCGCCGGTGATTTGGCAGACGACCGTCCTGGTCCTCGGGCGGGTGTCGAAATCCACAAGTATAATCTGCTGCCAGGTTCCCAGCATCATCCTGCCCTCAACGACCGGCACGACCAGCGAAGGGCCCAGCAGCGACGCACGGACGTGAGCGTGGCCGTTGTCGTCGTGCCAAGTTTGCTCGTGCTCGTAACGAGCCCGTTTCGGAGCTATCTTTTCAAAAGCCGCCTTTATATCGTATTTGACCAGCCCCGGCTCATATTCGGTCGTCGTGATGCCGGCGGTCGAGCCGACGTTAAAAAGCGTCACGGTCCCGTTAGAGACGCCCGATTCGGCGACCACCCCGGCGGTATCCGGAGTTATATCGATTATGTCACAGTTACCTTTTGTGTGGACCTGGATTTTTTTAGTTACGACCATCGGCCATAAGATAAACCACGGGAACACCCGCGGCAAGCGTTTTGAGCTGTAATTGCACAGGGCTCAATTGATCTTATGCGCCGACCAGGACAATGTTTCATAAGATTTTTTGTCTTCGGTAATGACGATCTGTCCGGTTGCGGTGTAGTTCGGGTCTATCCAGCCGCGGACGTATAGGAAGCCGTTGATACCGCGGGACGAACCCGACGGCATTTCTTTCAGCAGCGTATATGCACCGGCCGTTATAAAGTAGAGCTTGGAAGCGTCGTGCCTGTTGCCTTCGATGCAGGGCTTGGACGGGTCTATGTTCCCTGCGAAGCTCGCAGCCAAAATGACGTAATGAACATCGTCCTCATCATCGAATTCGCCGCTCCAGATGCCTTTAATGATGCCGTCAGGAAAAACAGCAAAGTTAAGATTTCCGTAAGGACTGCCCTTGAGCCACGCTGCTGTTTTATAACGCAGAATATCGGTAAGTTCCGGCTGGTCCGGCGACAGATGAAACGAGGGTTCGCGGCCGGGGGGCAGGATATTGGCTTGTTCTTTCCACGGCACGGACGGGTCGGTATTACTCAAGAGAAAAGACGGCCCCAGCAGTATAAAGGCGGCCACAAGGGCCGCGAAGAAGGTAAAAAATCGCAGCCACAGTGGATATACGGAGTTCCTTGCCCGCGTGTTAATTTCTAAATTCACGATTCGCTTCCTCTATTATCACAGGTTTTCGACCAGCCACAGGCGGGCAAACCCGCCGCGGCGCAGCTAAGACAAAGACAGAAAAATCACGGTCGAGTAAAAACAAAAAACCGCCCATATATTATCGCCCGTTTCGGTCCCCGGCTTAATTTCAAGATCGTCCTGTGTATCCTGTTTGAAGGCACTGAGAAACACCGTAAAAAATGCCATAAGGGTGGAAAATCTTCAATTTCAGGGTACTTTGTCACAGTAAAAAGGCCAAAAATCACTAAAAAAGAGCAAAACGATAACAAACCTGCGATGTTGCGCGTTATAATAACAGCAAGGGACGGACAGGATATTAAGCAAACTAAGAGCCCGCAGACCCGCCGATAGGCGAGGCGGACAAGGATTAGGGCTTTAGAGGAGTCGTTATGAAGAAGCGTAAAAAGTGGATTATCATTACTGTTATCGCGGTTTTGGCGCTGTTAGCGGTCGGTAGTTTGATGCGAAAAGGCCGCAAAGGCGCTGATAAGGCGAAGATTGTTCGGCTCGAAGAGGTCAAACGGGGCGAGCTGACGGAACGGGTAAGCGCACCGGGAGAAATTGAGCCAAAGACGACGGTTCAAATAAGCGCAAAAGTATCGGCACGAATTATCGAGATGCCATATGACGAGGGGGACGTGGTAACCTGCGGCGACCCCTGCGCCAGCCCGCCCGTCCCGGCCTCGGTTCTGATTCGGCTCGATGCGAAGGACCTGGAAAGTCAGCTTCGCCTGGCCGAGGCGAGTCGAGACGCTCAGAATGCGCAGATAGAGGTTGAAAAGGCGAGGATTGAAAGCAGCAAGGCCGACCTCGCGGCCCTCGGGGCAGCCCTGGAACAGGCGGAAAAAGACCTCGAAAGAAAGAAGGGGCTATTCGAATCCAGCGACATCAGCAAGGCCGACTTCGACCAGATAAAGTACAAGACAGACGAGCTTAGGGCACAATATGAATCGGCAGGGCACGGTCTTGATGCCGTGCAGCGTAATTTAGTGGTTATGAGGTACAACCTGGAAGCGGCCGATGCCAGGATTGCCGAGGCAAAGGAGGCGATGAGCTATACCACGATAACGTCGCCGATAAACGGCGTAGTGACACGAGTCAACGCCAAAGCTGGCGAAATGGTGATGACCGGGACTATGAACAATCCCGGGACAGTGATAATGGAGGTCTCAGACCTGTCACGGATGCTGGTTGTAGCCCAAGTGGACGAGGCGGACATCGGCGGTCTTGAAACGGGTCAGCAGGCGACCGTGAACGTGCAGGCATTCCCGAACATCAGGTTCAAGGGGGTTGTCGATGAGATTGCCCTTAAGCACCGGTTCAGCGACAACCGGACAAGGTACTACAGGACGGAGATAATTCTTAACAATGACCCAAATGTATCGAAGCTTTACACGGGGCTGACAGCCGACGTCGATATCGAGACGCGCAAGCACACCGAAGTAATCAAGGTCCCAAGCCAGGCAGTATTGGCCAGAGACGTCGATAGTCTGCCTCTGGAGATTCGCGATAACTCCAAAGAGCTGAACAAGGACAAAAAATTTGCTCCGGTGGTATTCAGGTATAACGAAGGCAAGGCGGTAGTGACCCCCGTAACAATAGGACAGGCCGATTTGACACATACGATAATTTTGTCGGGGCTTAAGGAAGGAGACAAAATAGTAGTTGGGCCTTATAAGGTTCTCGATAATCTCCAGAACGACCAGAAATTGAAAGACGAGCGGGAAGTTGAAGCAGAGAAGAAGGCAAAAGAAAAGAATCAAAAGGATAGAAAAGACGGCAACGACGTCAATGAGCCGGCTGGCGGTTAAGATGGAAAACAGCGTAGTCATACGACTTAGGGGATTGAAACGGTTTTACCGCGTCGGGGTGGAGGAGATACACGCCCTCGACGGGATAGACCTTGAGGTGCGCGAAAACGATTATATTGCCGTGATGGGGCACTCCGGCTCGGGCAAAAGTACTCTGATGAACGTTTTAGGGTGCCTCGACAGGCCGAGCGGGGGGCGGTATGAGCTTGATGGAGAGGACGTAACGGAGCTTGGCGACGCCCAGTTGGCCAGAATTCGCAACGAAAGAATCGGCTTTGTGTTTCAGTCGTTCGAGCTTTTGCCGCAGATGAACGCGTTGAAAAACGTGGAGATGCCGCTGCTATATGCGAGGGGGGGGTGGCTTGGTCGGGTGGCACGAGCAAAGAGGTCGCTTGAGCGAGTAGGACTTGGTGACCGAGTCAAGCACAGACCTAATCAGCTTTCTGGCGGAGAAAAGCAGCGTGTGGCCATTGCGAGAGCCCTTGTTTGTAATCCGAGCATATTGCTCGCTGATGAGCCGACGGGCAATCTCGACAGCAAGACCAGCGAGGACATATTAGGGCTTTTCGACGAGCTTTACAGGCAGGGACAAACGATAGTGATGGTGACGCACGAGCGCGACGTCGCCCAGCACGCCAAGAGAATAATCCGTATGCAGGACGGGTGCATTCGAAGTGATATGACAACGGAGGATGACGGATTACACGCGCAAAAGCAGAGTGAAGACACGTCCGCCCTTGGCGAGACCTCGCCCAAAGGCGGGGAGGAAAAACGATGAGAGGGCTGCTTCTCGCTCCGCTTGTTTTTGTCCGGCTTGTATATCAAAGCGCGTATCTCGCGCTTGGGCAGATATGGGCGAACAAGACGCGGTCGATACTCACGACAATAGGAATTGTAATAGGCGTTGCATCGGTGACGGCGGTCATAGCGGCGCTGACCGGGTTGAAGACAAAGGTTCTAAGCGAAATGGAGACATTAGGCAGCAATACTATATTCATCAGTCCCTGGCGGCCTAATACCGGGCCGATGAGCGGCCTGCCATGGTGGTATATCCGTTTCAAAAATCAGGAATTCGAGGGACTTTTGGAGCATTGCCCGTCGGTCGAACGATATACGCGGGTGTGCTGGGCCGGAGAATACACGGTCAAATACGGCGAGAAGTCGGTCCCGGCGGTGGACACAAGGGGTGTCGAGCCGGCGTGGCACAAAATCGAATATTGGACAATTGTCAACGGAAGAGAGTTATCAGAAATAGACGAGGGACAGGCCGTCTGCCTTATTGAGCCGAAGCTGAGGGACAAGCTGGGACTCGATAAGGAATGCGTCGGCGAGCCGATTCGAATCGGATACAGGGTCTTTCGTATTATCGGGGTTGTTGAGAGGCCGCCGAGAATGATGATTGAGGGAGGCAGGCAGGATTACAACGAAATTATTATCCCGTTCAGGACGGCATTGAAGCTCAGGCGGTGGCACTGGATAGAAGCGATGGCTTCGAGCAAAACGACAGAGCTCTCGGAAGACGCAGTACTGGAAATAAAGTTCTTTCTGCGACGGACGAGGCATATCAAGCCGGGGGACCCTGATACTTTTAGAATTGATACGATGAAAAGTATCATCGAAAAATTCAATAACATCGCGCTGATAGTAACACTGGTTGCCGGCGGAATCGTGGGGATATCGCTTCTGGTTGGTGGCGTCGGCATTATGAACATAATGCTCGTATCGATATCCGAGCGGACAAAGGAAATCGGGCTGCGAAAGGCAGTAGGGGCAAAAAGGTCGGCGATTCTTACGCAATTTCTGGTAGAGGCGGTGGTGCTGTGCTTTGTGGGCGGCCTTGTAGGAATAGGCGTTGGGAAATTACTGACCTTGGGGATAGCAAGTATGAACCCGATGCTGGAAAAGACCTCTATACCCGCCTGGGCAGTGGCGCTTTCGTTCGCGTTTGCAGGCACAGTAGGGATATGTTTCGGGATGTTTCCCGCGATAAAGGCGGCAAGATTAGACCCGATTGAGGCGCTGAGACATGAGTAGAACCAGAGGACAGAAAACAGAGAACAGAAGACCGAAGACGGAAGTCAGACGGCTTGTTATCTGTCATCTGCTCCCCGTCATCTGTCTTATGGTCTTCACAGGATGTGAGGAGTTTGCCAGTGAAGAGCAATTTATGACGGTACGTGTAAAGCCGCAGCAGACAAGACAGATTGATACGCTGAAACTCGAAAAGAAATCGGACGCGAATGAAGTAATCGAAATAAACAGGTCGGCAGAGGAAGAGGTAAAGCTGACCATTGAGCAGTGCCGGGCGATGACGCTGGCGAACAATCTGGATTTGAAGGTCCAGCTTATAGAGCCGGCAATAGCGGCACGGCAGGTAAGCGCCGAAGAGGCGAAGTTCGAGTCGTCGTTTTTCTCGAATCTGCAATACAGCGACATCAGTCATCCGACCTCGGTATTGATTGACCAGGCCTCCAAATATAAAAGCGGCGACGTTGACCTCGGGGTCCGGGTCCTGCTGCGCACGGGCGGAACGGTGACATTCGACGTCGCCGACAGCCGAACGAGGACCAACTTCGACCCGTGTTTCCCGGTAAGCTACACTGCGACGGCGACAGTGTCGATAAGTCAGCCACTACTGCGGGGGGCTGGCAAACGAGTCAATACCCATTCGATAAGGATTCTCGAATACCAGAGGCAGATAATCGACGCACAGACAAAGCTTGAGGTCATACGCGTTCTGGCCAACGTTGACAGGGGTTACTGGCGGCTGTACGCGGCCGGAAAAGAGCTTGAGGTCCGCCAGAAGGAATACGAGTTTGCACAGGCGCAATTAGAGCAGACGCGACGGATGGTGTATTTCGGTGAAAAGGCCGCCGTGGAGGTGATTCGCGCCGAAGCAGGGGTGGCTGAGCGCCTCGACGGGATAATAAGGGCGCAGAAGGAGCTTCGAGACAGGGAAAGGGAGCTTAAGCAGATAGTCAATGAGCCGGGCCTGGGCGTCGATTCGCCGGCAGCTATTATTGCGACTACGGAGCCGGACCCCGTTCGCTATGATATAGACAAACAACACCTTATCGCCTCGGCCGAGGAAAACCGGATGGAAATGCTGGAAGTGGAGCTTGCGATTGCACAGGACGTAAGCACGGAGCAATACTACAAGAACCAGACGCTACCCCTTGTAACGGTGGATTACACTTACCGGCTCAACGGGCTGGGGGCCGTCAGGGGCGATGCATACGATATGCTGTCCGACAGGGATTTTACAGACCGCATAGCGGGTCTTAGTTTGGTGGTCCCGCTGGGCAACGAATCGGCGAAAAACCGCCTGCTCGAAGCGTACTATCGCAGAAGGCAGCGACTGCTCACCAAAGAGAACAGGCGCTCACTGATAGAAATGGAGGTGCTCGGCGCCATAGAGCAGTTAGAGGCGAACTGGCAGAGCATATTGGCCGGCAGACAGAACACAATTTTAGCAGGCCGGCTCTACGAGGCCGAGAAGCGACAGTTCGCCGCAGGCCTGCAAACAGGGACCGACGTGCTCGACCAGCAGGCAAAATTTGCAAATGCACAAAGCGCGGAGATTCGGGCGCTTACGGAATATCAGATAGCCCAGGTTGACCTGGCGTACGCGACGGGAATGTTGTTAGGAGCCGCGAAAATTCGCTGGGAGCCGGCTTCGCCAAGCGAGCAGAAAATCGGCACAAATGACATCGTACAAAAATAAAAAAATGCAGACAGCGATACTTCCAGGTGTAACACCTTATTATGAAAGGACTTATAAATTAAAATTTTTTAAAAAAAATGCCAAGAATCCCTTGTCAAAAAACGCGGATTAGCGTATAATGACTAATGAAAAGTGAATAGTTCTTTTCTTCCAATAGGTTTGGTTTCCGTGGGGTAGTGGATATTTTGATAACTGTGTAATATTTTTACCACTGTCTCACAAAGGCCGGGGTCGTATTCGACTCCGGCTTTCTTATTTTAGCGGCGCAAGATTTCAGGAGCGGCTACCGGCGCTGATGTGTGCGGCCAGGAGGATGTGCCTCAGCCGGTCGATATTGAGATGGTCGAGGTAGTCCTCCGTGAAATCGAGCTTGAACCGGCCTCTGAAGTTGCGGATGCGCCTTTTTAACTCGTCCCTGTCAAGTGCTGCTATTGAGGTCGCTGTCTGTTCGAATAACTGTCTCGAATCCATTGTTTCACCTCTATTAATACGACGCCATCCTTAAGTTAGCCCGGTAATTTTCGTATCGACCCGATAAAGGCGGCCCTTTTGTTAAGAATTGAAATGTCGCGTCATGACCGCTCAAATCGGCCTGTAATTGCAAAAAAATAGTGTGCGATTCGGGCGATGGTCTGATAACTTTTTGATATGTTGACCGATGAGCTTGATTATGCCCTGCCGGCGGAGCTGATTGCACAGCAGCCGGCCCAACACCGCCAGCGTTCCCGTCTGCTGGTCTTGTACCGCCGGACAGACCGGATAATCGATAGTCGCTTCGCCGATATAGGCGAATTTTTGCGCCCGGGCGACTGCCTCGTCCTCAATGACACCAAGGTATTGCCCGCCAGGTTCTTCGCAAGACGCGCTACGGGCGGAAAACTCGAAGGTCTGTTTCTGCAACAACCCGCTTCGCAGCGAGACACGCAGGCCGAAGAACTGTGGCTGGTGATGCTCAAAGGTCTGGCCAAAGTCAGGCAGGGAGAACAAATCTTCCTGAAGGATATTACCGGCGCCGATTTTTGCCCAGCCCAAATTCTTGAAAAGAAAACCGGGGGCAGGTGCATGCTGAAGGTCGAAGGCGCAGGGTCTGCCGAAAAAACACTGAAAAAAATCGGCTTCCCGCCTTTGCCTCCCTATATCAGGCGCGATACGGATTTGAAACAGGCAGCAAAGGACAAAATACGCTATCAAACCGTGTACGCTAAACACCCGGGCGCGGTCGCCGCCCCTACTGCCGGCCTGCATTTCACCAAGCCGCTTATTGAAAAACTAAAAGACCGCGACATCCAGTTCGCATATATAACGCTGGC
Organism: uncultured Pirellulales bacterium; assembly: GCA_964536225.1. Classification (GTDB taxonomy): domain Bacteria; phylum Planctomycetota; class Phycisphaerae; order Sedimentisphaerales; family Anaerobacaceae; genus Fen-1362. The sequence continues at coordinate 20,581 of CAZHVR010000008.1, read as the reverse complement.
CGTCGGCGAAGGAACTTTCAAGCCGATTACAACCAAAACGCTCGAAGCCCATCACATCCACGAGGAGCAATTCAGCATAAATGGAAAAAACGCAAAGATAATTAACCAGGCCCGACAAAAAGGCGGCCGGATAATCGCTGTGGGCACAACATCGGTCCGCGTCCTCGAAACAGCATCGGCAAACGGGAAATTGCAGCCGGTCGAGGGCACTACCAACTTGTTCATCAGGCCGGGCCATAAATTCAAGATGGTCGATTGCGTCATAACGAATTTTCACCTGCCCCGTTCCACGCTGCTTGCCCTTGTTGCCGCCTTTGCGGGCCTCGATACGATTCTTGCCGCCTACGCTCACGCCGTCAAGCACCGTTACCGTTTTTACTCCTACGGCGACGCAATGCTTATAATTTAAGAGCATTATGATGGCCCGATAATCGGCCGGTCATACGCAAAGCCGATTTTCCCCGTGCGAATTTCCGTAAAGAACGGGCCAAAAGTAACTTACAGATACAGTAGAGGGGTATTTTTACCGAAAAATGCAGGATGGAAGATAATTCTCCGGCCCCAAGTGAGATACGGAAAACAAGGGTAATTTAATGCGCAATAATTGTGCAAAAAAATATGCCGAGGGCAAGAAATGTATGCGGCTTCAGACCAAGCTCAGTATCGCCGTCTCGGCACTGGTCATATTCACTTCGGCCCTGCTGACCCTGGCATTATTCACCGCGGCCCGCAGACAGCTACGTGAGGGCATTCGCCGGCAATTATGTGATATCGCCAACATTGCCGCCCTGCAGATTGATTCGCAAACACACGCCCAGCTTGTCAGCCGCGACCAGGAAAACAGCCTCGAATATTTTCGCATTAAATGGTCCCTTCAAAAAATCCGCAAGAGCTGTCCCGATATCCGGTACATCTACACGTGGAGATTCAACGACGCCGGGCAGCTTGTTTTTGTCGTTGACGCCGAAACCAACCCTGATGAAATTTCGCATATAGGGGACATTTATCACTGCCGGGACGAAGCCGCTTTGATTCGAAAATTAACGAACTTAAAAGGGCCTGCGGCAGATGAGGCCTTTACCGCCGACCAGTGGGGAACCTGGCTTTCCGGCTACGCCCCTTTTTACACCAAAGACGGCCGGCGGGAAGGAATACTGGGTATCGATATGGCAGCGGCGGACGTAGCGGCAATGGAGCTGAATTTCCTGCGAGTCGCCTTGTTCGCCTTTGCCTGCATTATTCCGCTGGCGGTTATGACGGGATGGATGCTCGGCCGGAAACTGACAATGCCTATTAAAAACCTCACCACGGCAAGCGAGCGAATCGCCGCCGGCGACCTCAATTACAGGGTGTATTCGCACTGCAGTAAAGAGATTGAGATGCTGTCCTCGGCGTTTAACAGGATGGCGAAGAATCTTCAGGACGAAATCCAGGCGCGCAGCCGGGAAATTGACCATCGCAGCCGGACCGAAAAACAGCTCGAAGCAACGGTGGAAAATCTCTCCGCGGCAAACCGCGAGCTTGCCGAAGTCGCTTACATCGCGGCCCACGACCTCAAAACCCCGGCAAGGGCGGTGGGCAGTTTGGCAAGTATGATGCTTTCGGATTACCAGGACAAGCTGGACGAAGACGCCACAAGCGAGCTGAATATGATTGTCGCAAAAGCAGAACAGATGAACGAGCTGCTCGACGGCATGCTGGAGTATTGCCGGCTGCAGCGGGTCATCAGCAACTACAGGCCAGTGGATACCGGCGAGCTGGTAAAAAAATTGGTTGAACAAATTTCCCCGCCCCCGAACATCGAAATAATTATCGAAAACAAGCTGCCCGTAATCCGGTGCGAGCAAAACCACATAGAACTGCTGTTTTCGCACCTGATTCGAAACGCGGTCAAATTCACAGATAAACCCAAAGGGGTAATCAGAATCGCCTGCGTCGAGAAAGACGGTTTCTGGAGATTCAGCGTCGTGGACAACGGCTGCGGCATCGAGCACAAGCACTTCCAGAGGATTTTCAAGCTCTTCCAAAAGCTCGACCCCAACGACAAGGTCGCCGGCATAGGAATCGGCCTGCCTATGGCAAAAAAAATAGTCGAATTGTACCAGGGCGTAATTTGGATTGACTCGCAGCCCGGCGCAGGCAGCACTTTCTTCTTCGCCCTGCCTATTGACCAGTCCTGCAAGGACCAGTCCGCCGAAACGCTTCAGGAAACAGCAGCAGTTCAACACCTCTAACGGGATAAAAGTTATTCAGGGTCACGTGTTATTTATCAAGATTTATCCGCCTGTGGCGAGATTTATCCGCTTTACCGGTTTAACGTCTCCGTCGCGGTCGGCGGCTTCGAGAGCCAAAATGCGACCTTCCACGAGCGGTTGAAAACCTGCCCCTGTGCAGCCCCGGCTGAATTTTGGGCTTTTCTATCCTTGTGTAGGTAAAGCCGGGACATTCCACGGGAGCAAATTCCCGGCCGATAAATCTTTCAATCAGGATAAGCTGTTTGTGCTCATCGCGCGAGACAAAGGTAATAGCGTCACCGGGGGCCTCGGCCCGTCCCGTCCGGCCGATGCGATGAATGTAGTCCTCCGGAATGGCCGGCACGTCGAAATTGACGACGTGCGAGATGCCCGTAATGTCGATACCGCGGGCGGCTATATCGGTCGCGACCATAACTCGGTACTTACCTCCTTTGAAACCGTCCATTGCCCGCTCGCGCTGAGCCTGCGTTCGGCCGGAGTGTATCGCCACTGATTCGATGTCCGCCCGTTCGAGGTAGCGGTTAATCCTGTCCGCGCCGCGCTTCGTGCGCGAGAAGATCAGCACGCTCGACAAATGCCTGTTTTGCAGCAGGTGCAAAAGCAGACCGATTTTCTGCTCCCTCTCGACAAGATATATATTCTGCGTAATCGTTTCGATTGGGTTTCGGGGCACACCAATCTGTATCATCACGGGCGATTTCTGCACGCCTGCTGCCAGAGCGCTTATTTCCGGCGTGACCGTGGCGGAAAACAACATCGTCTGGCGGTTAGTGGGCACGGCCGCGATGATTCTCCGTACGTCCCTGATGAAGCCCATATCGAACATCCGGTCCGCCTCATCGAGGACCAGCACCTCGACGTGCCGCAGGTCGATGGTGCGCCTTTGCATATGGTCAAGAAGGCGACCCGGCGTCGCAACGACGATATCAACGCCATGACGAAGAGCGTTAAACTGCCCCTTGATATTCACGCCTCCGTAAACAGCCAGCGTTCTCAAATGCAGGAACCGGCCGTACGTGCGTATAGATTGTTCGATTTGCACCGCCAGCTCACGGGTAGGCGTCAGGATTAGCGAGCGGATAACCTTCCTTTTGGAATGGTGCTCGTGGCTTAGGCGGTTCAAAATCGGCAGCACAAACGCCGCCGTTTTGCCCGTCCCCGTCTGGGCGCAGCCGATGATGTCTTTGCCGGCAATCGCCGCCGGTATCGCCTGTGACTGAACTTCGGTGGGAGCGGTGTAGCCCGCGGCAAGTATCCCCTGCACCAACGGGTCTGCTAATCCAAATGTCTTAAACGGCATCGTATAATCCTAAAGAATATAACCTGTTTATCGGTTATCGTTTTGTTCGTATTGTTCGATGAATTTGCTGCCGATGCGGATATAGACCAGCGTTGCGACCAATGCCGCCGCAGCCGCCGACCACCACAGCACACGCAGAAACCAAATCCAGACGGGTAAAACCGACGTAACTTCCGGCGCTATTAGAATCGCAGCCACCATAGAAAGCTGAAGCGCCGTCGAGACCTTTCCGGCCGGGGCAGGCATAACGCGGAGCTTGCCTGTGAGGAAAAACAAGATGAGAAAGCCGACGAACATCAGGACGTCTTTTCCGATGATGAGCACAACAACGGTGGAGGGAAGGATGAAACCACTGACACCGGCCCTGTGGGAAGCCAGAAGCAGACAGGCCGAAGTAATGAGCAGCTTGTCCGCGGTCGGGTCAAGAAACGCACCGAGCTTGGTCTTTTGCCCGTTGCGACGCGCAAGCAGGCCGTCGAGTGCGTCACTTACGGCCATAACCAGAAAGACGACTACGGCCGCATAGCGAAACGACAGGCGAAGCCGCTCGCCGAAGCCGGCGTCGTTGATTTTGAGCATACAAATCACAAACGGCGCTATCAGCAATATGCGAAGAATCGTTATCCTGTTTGCCCAGCTTAGCTTCATTTTCTATTTACGATTAATTATTTAGTATTTTTTTATTATCCGCCTGCGGCGGCATTATACCGGTGCAAAATACAACCTGCCAACTTATTCTTGCCGATGCCGGCCAAAGCAGTATAATTGACACGCTTTTAAGGCGGATTTTATGGCAGTTCTGAATGTTAATATCGACCATATAGCGACGGTGAGACAGGCCAGACGCACCGACGAGCCGGACCCTGTATGGGCGGCGGCACAGTGCGAACTGGCAGGCGCAAACGGGATAACGGTGCACCTGCGACAGGACAGACGCCACATAAACGACCGCGACGTGCAGGTCCTGGCAGAAACCGTCGCCTGCAAGCTCAACCTCGAAATGGCGATGGCAGAGGAGATTGTTCGTATCGCCGAGGGAATCGAGCCCGAGCAGGTGACGCTTGTACCTGAACGCCGAGAAGAACTGACAACCGAAGGCGGACTGGATTGCGCTGCCCTGGGCAGCAGGGTAAAGGAAGTCGTCAGGCGAATGCACAAAAGGGGCATACTGGTCAGCGCGTTTATCGTGCCGGACAAAAAGCAGATAATCGCTGCGGCCAGATACGGCTGCGACGCCATAGAGCTGCACACCGGCCAGTACGCCAATGCCGAGACGGAAAAAGAAATTCGCAGCCAGCTTAACCGCTTGGAGGCGGCAAGGGACTTCGCGTCCAAAAAAAGACTGACTGTGCACGCCGGACACGGCCTGACCTATCGCAATATAGGCCCCGTTGCGGCAATGAAGGGACTGAGCGAACTGAATATCGGCCACAGCATCGTCGCCAGAAGTGTGTTCGTCGGGATAAGAGAAGCGACCGCCGAGATGATTCGGCTGATTGATAAATATGGAAAGCGTAATTGAGGAGTACAGATAAATGTTTGCAGGGGCGATGACGGCGTTGGTAACGCCTTTCAGAGACGGCCAGGTGGATTTCGAAACCCTCGATGAGGTCCTTGATTTTCAGCTCGAAGGCGGAATAGACGGGATAGTGCCTGTGGGAACAACGGGCGAATGCCCGACTTTGAGCCACGATGAGCACAAAAAAGTAATCGAGCGCGTGGTAAAAACCGTGGCCGGACAGGTCCCCGTGATTGCCGGGGCCGGTTCGAACTCCACCGCTGAGGCGATTGAATTGGCCGCATTTTCTAAAAAAGTCGGCGCAGACGCGACGTTACAGGTTGACCCGTATTACAATAAGCCCACGCAGGAAGGTTTCTACCAGCACTTCAGAGCAATCGCCGAAGAAGTGGACCTGCCGGTTGTGCTTTATGACATACCCGGCCGATGCGGCGCGGGGATGACCGTCGATACGATTGTGCGCTTAGCGGAAGTTGAAAATATCGTGGCGATAAAGGACGCGACCGGCCAGATGGACCACGTCAGCGGAATCGCGACACAGTGCGATTTGACTATACTGTCAGGCGATGATTCGATGACACTGCCTATTGCCTCGGTGGGCGGCAAAGGTGTTATCAGCGTCGTGGCCAATATCGTCCCAGCCGACGTCAAGGCCCTGACCGATGCGATACTCGAAGGCGACTTTGCGGCTGCATTGAAATGGCACAAAAAATTGTTCAGCTTGAGCAAAGGATTGCTTTCATTAGCGACGAACCCGATACCCATAAAAGCGGCAATGGCAATGCTGAACCTTGCGCCGGAGGAGATGCGCCTGCCCTTAGTGCCGATGGAAGAAGGCAAAAAAGTCGTCCTCAAAAAGGCCCTGCAGGACTACGGCCTTTTAAAATAAAGGCGCCGGGAACCTTTTTATTATCGCGACTCCGCCGCCCTTCGGCCAAACCAAGATAAGCTTATGAAGGAACTTTCAATAACAGATTTGGCCTCAATTATAAAGGCAAAGCATAAACCATCGGATTCGGGCCAATCTGTCACAGGCGTCTCAACCGACTCGCGCTCGACCCAATCTGGCGACTGCTTCTTCGCTATAACCGGCGATAATTTCGACGGCCACGACTTCTTAGCCGAGGCCTTCGCGAAAGGCGCCTCCTGCGCCGTTGTAAGCAAAAATATCCCGCCGGACAAGTTTCCCGGCAAAATACTCCTCAAGGTCCCGGACACTATCGAAGCACTCGGCAATCTCGCTGCCTGGTATCGCCGGGATTGCAACTTCAAGGTCGTCGCAATCACCGGCTCCGTCGGCAAGACCACAACAAGACAAATCGCACACCACGTTTTATCAAGGCGATTCAAAACCTTTCAATCACTCAAAAACTTCAATAACTTCATCGGCCTGCCGCTGTCTATTCTCGCCGCACCGCCCGATACTCAAATCCTCATCCTCGAGCTGGCGACCAACAAGCCCGGAGAAATCGAGTATCTTTCTCGAATCGCCGCCCCCGATGTCGCAATCATAACCAACGTCCATCCCGTGCATCTCGCCGGACTCGGCTCAATCGAAAAAATAACAGAAGAAAAATTGTCTATCGGCAGGAGCCTTCGCCCCGCCGGCCTCCTTATCCTCAATGCCGACTGCCCACCCCTTATCGATTTTGCCCGAAAACTTAATCTGTCCTTTCAAACCTTTTCCTGTGAAAAAATCGCAGGTCTCTCTCTCAACCCGCTCTCAAGCCGCTTATATATTGACGATGCGGTTGTCGAAATCCCACTGCCCGGCAGGGGTAATATCGAAAACGCGCTGGCTGCCTGGGCGACTTGCTCTGCGCTGGGTGTATCAATCCGCGATTTCGCCGACGCCGTGAAAAACATACCCCCCCTCTCGATGCGCACCGAGCTTCTCCAAATCGGCCCTCTCACCGTAATATCCGACTGCTACAACGCCAATCCCGCGTCTATGAAAAACGCACTCGATATCCTCTCGACGCTGACTAAAAAGGAACAACGCCGGGCAATTTTTATCTGCGGCAATATGGCCGAACTCGGCGATTCCGCACAGGATTTACACCGGCGCCTCGGCGAACAAATCGCTGATTCCGGCGTCCAGTGCCTTATCACCTTAGGCAATTTCGCGTCGCTGGCCGCAGATACGGCCAAGAAAATTCACCCGAACCTGCTAATCCATAAATTCCCCGACATTGCCGAACTTTGCAATAACTTGCAACAACTCATCCGGGATTCCGATATAATACTTGTTAAGGGTTCCCGTATTAACAAACTCGAAATGGTCGTCGAAAAACTAAAACAGCTTCGTAACGCAAAATGATTTATCATCTTCTTTGGTACTTGCGGAACGTTTTTACCCATCGGCTGGGCTTCTATGCCTACCAGGAGGTCATCTTTCGTGATATCGCTGCCCTGCTGACCAGTTTGATTTTCGCCCTGCTGTTCGGCCCACGAATTATCCGCTGGCTTATGCGGAAAAAAATCGGCGACCGGCCCGAATTCCACCACGCCACACTCAACGAGCTTACCAAGCAAAAAGCCAACACCCCCACTATGGGCGGCCTCATAATCATCACGGCAGTCCTGGTCTCGACGCTGCTCTGGGCAAAGCTCAACAACCCCTTCGTCCAGAAAGCGCTGCTGTTGGTCGTCTGGTTCGGCGCACTCGGTGCCGCGGATGACTGGCTCAAACTGACGGCCGAATCCCGCCATCGCAGCCGGGACGGCCTCAAGCCCTGGGAAAAACTGCTCTTTCAGTTCGGGGGCGCAGTCCTCATCGCCTCGTTTTTATACCTCGACTTCACCAATATCGAGGACGGCCAGAAATTCTGGCTGCCCTTCTACAAACACGGCCTGCCCCTGGCCCGCTGGATGTTTATTGTAATCGCTATCTTGTATCTTTCCGCCACAAGCAACGCTGTAAACCTCACCGACGGAATGGACGGCCTCGCCGCTGGCTGCAGCGGTATCGCCATATTCGTCCTTGTCGTCCTCTGCTACGTCGCCTCCGAAACAATGAGCCGGACATCCACCGTAACCTGGGCAAGCTACCTCCTTCTGCCCGCAATCCCCCAGGCGGGCGAGCTGTCCGTTTTCTATGCCTCAATCCTCGGCGCGGTCCTCGGTTTTCTCTGGTATAACTGCCACCCCGCCCAGGTCTTTATGGGCGACGTCGGCTCACTGCCCCTCGGCGCCGCTATGGGTTACGGCGCTTTGGTCACCAGAAACGAAGTGCTCCTGCTCATCATCGGCGGCGTATTCATCATCGAGCTTATCAGTGTCGTCCTGCAGGTATGCTATTTTAAATACACCGGCGGCAAACGCCTCTTCCGTTGCGCCCCCATCCACCATCATTTCCACTTAGCCGGCTGGTCCGAACCGCAGGTCGTTGTGCGATTCTGGCTCATCGCCGCTGCCTTCGCGGCCATAGCCCTGGCCACCCTTAAAATCCGTTAGCACCCGGACAATCAATCGACAATGGAAAACACCCCCCGTCTTTGATACAATACCTGTTTCCTGAAAAAGGGATATTATGGAAGATGAGCAAAAAACGTCTGATTCTGAGCCGCAGCACCCCCTGCCGCCGCGGGTCGCCCTTATCGCGTCGCGCCGGACGGTCGCCGAATACCCCCATTACCTCAAATACCTCCTCGTGGGTCTGGCCGACGAATCCGTTCCCGCCCTGCTGGTCAGCCCGCCGATGCCGCAAGTCGAGGCCATGGCCCCCCCTGCCGTCGAGCTTGTAAGGCATCCTGCCATCGACATCCTCCCTCTGGGTTTTTACAACCGCAAGCTGCTGCTCGACCGGCTAAGCGAGTTTAGGCCCGACCTCGTCCACTGCCTCTGCGAAACACAAGCCGGACTTGCCCGCTGGCTGACCCGGCACCTCAGAGTCAACTACCTGCTAAACCTTAATTCAGTCGCCGCGAGCCGCCGGTTTCTCTCTCTTTCCAAAAACCGCTGCGCCGCCATCGTCACGCCCGCAAAAAGCATCGCCGACAGCTTCGCCGCCGGCAGGCCGAAATTCGCCGACCGCGTCCAACAGATAAATATCGGCGCCTTCGTCCCGGACACCGCCACCTGCTTCGCCTGTCACAGTCGCCTTCCCTGCATAGTCGCTGCGCACCCACTTAATAATCCTGATGACCTGAACAACCTCTTTGAGGCCCTGCATCGTCTCGCCGTCGAAAACTATCATTTTCTGGCCGTCCTCGCAGGCAGCGGCCGAGGCGAAAACCGGATTCGCAAACAGCTCGCCTCTCTGGGACTGTCCCGCGTCGTCACAATCGTTGACCGTATGTCAGGCCTCGATTCGGCCCTGTCAGCGACCGATATTTTCGTCGTCCCCAGGCCGGGCACCTGCTTCAGCTCACTGCTGCTTGCCTCGATGAGCGCCGGGGCTGCCGTCGCCGCCTCCGCCGGCGGCATCGATGACCTCATAATCGACAACAAAACCGCCGTCGTGTTTAATCCCGACGACCCGCTGAGCATCTACAACTGCCTCAAACGCCTCTTCGATGCCCGCGAATTCGCCCGCCAAATCGCCTCCGGCGCACAGCAGAACCTCCGCCAAAACCATCACGTCAGCGATATGATTGCCTCCACCCTCCAGCTCTACCGTCAGGCCGCCCGCACATCTGCGGCCAAAGCCGAAACGCCCACCGTATAAACCAAATCTGATGAGCCGGGTCTGTCTAATGGGGAATGGCCGTCGGCTAAAGACAATAGTGCGAGGTAATAAACAGCAAACGATACGACCGCGATAACCAGCCCGGCCAGTGCAGGAATTGCAGATACAAAACGAACCTTTTTACGAATAAGCCGGATAAAAGATACAGCAGCAAAGCCAACCGATACCACCGGCAGGATTACACACAGCGTGTGAATGGCGTTATAAAAAGGGGTGTCTGCCACAATACAGACATAAGCGGACTTCTCGTTCAGGGATTTTATCCTGTGAAATGAAACGTAAAATAACGGTATCGCCGCGACCGCGATAATAAGCGAAGCCAGACCAAACCGGCTAAATTTCCCGCCGACAGGGACGGCCTCGATATTGTTTGTGTCCGTTTTTTCAGCCATTTTCAGCTCCTGACTCATTATACGCCCTTATTAAGCCCATCGATTAACAAAATTCCGTATCTCCCAACAAAACTCCCCAAAAATCGTATAAAAATAAGTGCCCAACAAGTAAAAAACGTTTATAATACAACCTGTATTTTACAAAAAGTTGGAGAATCACAATGTGCGAACAATGCGGCTGTGGACAAAATGAACAGACCTTCGAGCAGAAGGTCAAAACTATAATCGATGCCATAAGACCCAACCTGCAAAGTCACGGCGGCGACGTGGAATTGGTCGCCGCGGAAAGCGATAACACAGTCAAGGTCCGCCTGCAGGGCGCCTGCTCCGGCTGTCCCGGGGCGAGGATGACCCTAAAGATGGGTATCGAACGCCTCCTGAAAGAAAAAGTCCCACAGGTCAAAGAAGTCATCGCCGTCGATTAAAAAGTGTTTTCTTTAAAAAACCGAAGTATCGTAGGGTGGGGTTTGCCCCGCCTTTTTCCTTATTATTTATTTCCTCTTTTTTAAATACCCTTCCGTAAACTTTATTATATTGTTCATCATACTGACCGTCTCGACCGGGAATTTGCCCACAGCCGACTCCGCTGAGAGCATAACAAAATCCGTCCCGTCTATTATGGAGTTAGCCACGTCAGTCACCTCCGCTCTGGTCGGGATACGGCTGTCGGTCATACTCTCCAGCATCTGCGTTGCGGTTATGACAAACCTGCCTCCCCTGTTGCACTTCTTAATTATCATTTTCTGAATTACGGGTATCTGATAAACGGGCACCGAAACCCCCATATCCCCGCGAGCTATCATAATGCCGTCCGAAATCTCGATTATCTCCTCGATATTCTTTATCCCCTCCCTGCTCTCGATTTTGGCGATTACTTTGCAGCGAGTGCCCTCCCCCAGCGCCTTCCTTACATCAAGGATGTCCTCCTTCGTCCGCACGAACGATTGCGCGATATAATCAACGCCCTGCTCCTTGCAAAATAGTATGTCCTCCATGTCTTTGCCGCTTATACCGCCGAATTCGAGCTTTGCCTCGGGTATATTTACTCCCTTATGCTCTCTTAAAAGGCCTCCCGCCGTCACCTTCGCCTTCACGCCGTCTTTGGTTCTGCCTGTAACCTCCAAGGCAATATGCCCGTCATCTATGAATATATGCTGGCCGTTTTTGATTGTCGATAACGGCCCTGCGTAATCGAAAGGAATCCTTTCTTTGCTCCCCTTTACCTTCTTTTGCGTAAGCTGCACTCTCTGGTTCTTTTTAAGCTCGACCGGCTCGGCAAATTCGCCCACTCTTATGCGATGGCCCTGAAGGTCGCCTAAAATCCTTATCCGCCTGCGGTATTTCGCGTTCAGTTTTCTTATCAGCTCAATTTTCCCGAGAAGCTCTTTACCTGTTCCGTGTGAAAAGTTCAGCCGGCCGACGTCCATCCCCGCTAACATCATCTTCCGCAGCACCGTCTCGCTTGACGACGCCGGCCCAAGTGTGCAGATTATCTTCGTCCTGACCATTTCATTCCTTCGAACAACGAATCCCGCCTTCGACCCGGTAAAATCACCCGGAATTTCACCGGACAAATTTTAGCCAAACCGCTCGACTGCGTCCACAGGTATCCTGCTGTTTATCGGGCCGTTTTTCGTGCTTGCGGAAAGGGTCCTTTCATCCTCTGTGGCTTAAAATGGATTCCTGCTTTTGCAGGGGCGACAACCTATCGCGGGAATGACAAAGAAATCTGCGTTCATTCGGCTTTTCTATTACACCACATTCGGTGATTGTCGCCGTGATATTTTTCGCGGATGTAACGCATAATACGTGATTGCAAGTGAACTGACCGTCAGTATCGGTCAATTCACCGCCGACAACTGCTCTAATTTCAGCACGTCCGACCTGACGTTTTTTGGTCGTAAATGTAAACCCCTGTCTTGAACTTTGCCAAATCCAGTGCTACAATCCCATCTGTCAGACCTCATTGTGCCCTGACGTGTCGGGATTGGCACTCAACGCCGGCAATAAACTCTTGCCCGCTGCAGCGGATTATACCGCCCACATCGAGGTCCGGCTTTTATAGTTTTTATGTGGCAAAGAAAACGAGAGATAGTAAATGAAAATAACAAAAACAAAGCTGCCTGAAGTGCTGATCATCGAGCCGGACACCTTCGGCGATGCGCGTGGCTGGTTTCTGGAGACCTTCAGCCAAAAGCGATACGAACAGGCCGGCATTAAACCTTCCTTTGTGCAGGACAATATTTCGTATTCGGCCAAAAACGTCCTGCGGGGACTGCATTTCCAGTATCCGCATTCACAGGGTAAATTAGTGCAGGTGCTTTCAGGTGAGGTTTTCGATGTGGCCGTCGATATCCGTGTCGGCTCGCCCGCCTTCGGGCAGTGGGTCGCGGAAAATATCTCCTCGACAAATCACAGGCAGATGTATATTCCGCCGGGTTTCGCACACGGCTTTTGCGTGCTAAGCGACACGGCCCTTTTCTCATATAAATGCACCGACTATTACAGCCCAGCCGACGAAGCCGGCATAATCTTCAGCGACCCGGACCTTGCAATCGCCTGGCCCGTCGGCTCGCCGGTTGTGTCGAAGAAAGACGCCGGATACTCCCGCCTTCGAGATATCCCTGAAGATAAGTTACCTAAGTTCGAGGAAGCCAAATGACCGAAACAGCCGACAAAATAATCATCCTCGGAGGCAAAGGTATGCTCGGCACAGATGTCGTCGCCGAGTGCAAAAACCGGGGACTTGGTTTCGAGGTCTTCGACCTTCCCGATTTCGATATAACCAATCCGCGGCATCTGGCCGAGGCGGTCAAAAGTTCGAAGACGATAATCAACTGTGCCGCTTACACCAATGTCGAAAAGGCCGAGAGCGAAACCGAGCAGGCGTTTCGCGTCAATACCGAGGCCGTCGGGGAGCTGGCCATTCTCGCGCGAAACACCGACGCCTGGGTCCTTCACACCAGCACCGACTTTGTCTTCGACGGCAAAAGCAGCAAGCCCTATATCGAAAAGGACATCCCCCACCCCATTAACGCCTACGGCAGGACCAAGCTGGCGGGCGAACGCCTTCTGTTTGAAAACCGGTGCCGGCATTGTATACTTCGCCTTGAATGGACATACGGATTTGGCGGTAATAACTTCGTAAAAAAAATCCTTCGAAAAGTACGACTGGGAGAAGAGCTGAAGGTTGTTGACGACCAGGTCGGCTCACCCACCGCTACAGCCGAAGCGGCAAAAGCCGTCTGCGACCTTGTGCAGAAAAGACCGACCGGTATTTACCATTTTGCAAGCCAGGGCTATACAAGCCGGTTCGGCGTCGCACAGTTTATCATCCGGACCCTCGGCCTGGAAGCGCAGCTTTCACGCCGCAAAAGCAGCGACTATCCTTCTGCCACCGCCAGACCCCTCAACAGCAGGTTCGACTGCGGCAAAATCAGGCCCCTTCTCACAGGCCCGATTAAACCCTGGCAGGTTCCTTTGGAGGAGTTCCTGGCGAAACTATGAGAAGATTACTGGTTACGGGCGGTGCGGGTTTCATAGGCAGCAATTTTGTGCGGATGGTGCTGGCCGAGCACAGCGATTGTTTCGTCGTCAATCTCGACAAGCTTACTTACGCTGGGAACCTCGAGAACCTCGCCGGCTTTGAAAATCACCCGAACCATAAATTCGTAAAAGGCGATATCTGCGACGGCCCTTTGATTGAGCGAATCATCGACGAGCTCAGGGTCGATTCGATTGTGAACTTCGCCGCCGAAAGTCACGTTGACCGCTCCATCACTGAGCCGAAAATTTTTATCGAGACCAACGTTACGGGCACCCTCACGCTTCTCGAAGCCGCACGGGACAGAAAATTACAGCGTTTCGTCCAGATTTCAACCGATGAGGTCTATGGCGCTCTCGGCCCGGAGGGCAAGTTCACGGAGCCCACGCCGCTTAGCCCGAACTCGCCGTATTCTGCCAGCAAGGCCTCGGCCGACCTTCTTGTCGGCGCCTTCGGCCATACCTGGGGGCTTCCTGTCAACATAACCAGATGCTCGAACAATTACGGGCCATATCAGTTCCCCGAAAAACTAATCCCCCTGATGATTAATAACGCCCTCAATGACAAGGAGCTTCCCGTTTACGGCGACGGGCTTCAAATCCGTGACTGGCTCTATGTTTACGACCACTGTACGGCCGTCTGGAAGGTTTTAACGGAGGCGCCGCCGGGCGAAATTTACAATATCGGCGGCTGCAGCGAAAAGACCAATATGACCGTAGTCGAACTGGTCCTCGAACGCCTCGGCAAACCAAAATCTCTCATCAAACACGTCACCGACCGCCCTGGCCACGACAGGCGCTACGCTATCGACGCCTCGAAGATAATCAGCCGGCTCGGATGGAAACCATCCGTATCCTTCGAGCAGGGAATCAGCAAAACAATTGACTGGTATTTGAACAACCGCAAATGGCTGGCAAACGTCGTATCAGGTGATTACCAGAAGTATTACGAATCGATGTATAAAAACAGGTAATATGTCACAGCCGACGAACAACAAGGCAACTATATGCATTGTAAATTACAAAACCCTCGACCTTACGCGTCTTTGTCTGCGAAGCATCCGCAAATTCACGAAATATCCGTACGAAGTTATCGTCGTCGATAACGATTCCAGGGACGAATCCGTAGCATACCTCCGCAGCTTGAAGTGGATACGTCTCATTGAGCGCCCGCACGAGCCGGGGAAACCCAGGGGCAGCTATGATGAGGGCTCCGGCCTTGATTCGGGCCTGGCTGACTGCAATACGGAATTCTATGTTGTGATGCACTCCGATACTATTGTCAAAAGTCCCGACTGGCTCAATGATTTGACGGGTTTTTTCGGAAACGATAAAAAAACGGCGTGCGTCGGCTCGGGTAAAATTGAGCTGAGCCCGAAATGGCTTTTGCTGCTTAAAAAGATCACCGACCTGAAGTCCGTTACACGCCGGCTTTTCGGCTCAGCCGCCGAGAAGATGAAGTCTCGTTATCATAACCGAACTATTTGCTGTTTATATCGAACAGATGTTCTACGCCGCGAGCGGCTGTCGTTTTTAATGGGTAACGAGGAAAAATTGACCTCGGGCCAGAAATTGTATTTCGAGCTTCTTGACCGGGGTTATAAAACCGTCGAGCTGCCCCAGTCGGTTATGGGCCGATATATAACACACCTTACGCACGCCACGCAGGCCGTTAATCCGCGGGAATTCAAGCTCAGCGACAGAAAGTTTCGCCAGGCAAATCGAGCTATTGACAAGGTGATGTCTTCTGCAATAATTCAGGATATACTGGCCGACGATTCGTTAGACCGGTAGGCGGTGAAATACGGAAAAATAACTTATAGAGGGCAGGAAAAATGAGCAGGCGGGAGAAATCCGGGCAGAGTTTGGACGAATCCGTTAAAAACCTGCTTTCAGGCGGGGGCAAAGACATCCCTTTGTTCAAGGTTTTTATGCCTGAAAGCGTAATCGAGCCGTTGCGGGACGTCCTGCTGAGCGGCTACATCGGCGAAGGCCCGAGGGTCGAGGAGTTCGAAAAACGACTCGCACCATGGTTCGGCAATGACAACGTGTTGACCGTGAACAACGGCACCGCCGCATTGCAACTGGCGCTTCGCCTGGCCGGCGTCGGGCCGGGCGACGAGGTTATCTCGACTGCAATGACCTGCTCTGCTACAAACGAGCCGATCCTCGCTATGGGCGCTAAAATCGTCTGGGCCGACATCGACCCCTGGACAGCCAATATTGACTACAAGGACGTCGCTCGTAAAATCACACCGAAAACCAAAGCCGTTATGTGCGTCCACTGGGGCGGATACCCCTGCGACCTCGATGAGCTTAACACCGTTGCCTCGCAGCATAATATCAAGGTCATCGAGGACGCCTGCCACGCCTTCGGCTCGACTTATCACGGCAAACCCGTCGGCTCTCAGTCGGACTTTTCCTGCTTTTCATTTCAGGCAATCAAGCATATGACCACCGTTGACGGCGGGGCACTGGTCTGTAAATCGAAGGCCGATTGTCAGCGCGGCCGGCTCCTGCGATGGTACGGCATCGACCGAAAATGCAAACGCACCGACCTCCGCTGCGAAGCCGATATTAAGGACTGGGGCTATAAGTTCCACATGAACGACGTCTCTGCGGTCATTGGCATCGAACAGCTCAAATACGTCGCAAATACCATCGCTAAACACCGCGCAAACGCGGCAAAATATGACCGGGCCTTTAAAAACCTGACGGCAGTTATGTCACTGCGTTATACCGCTGACCGCCTGAGCACCTACTGGTTATACACTATGAGGGTCAAAGACCGTCCCCGATTTATTGAGCATATGAAAAATGCGGGTATAACCGTCTCACAGGTCCACGTTCGAAACGACATTCATACTATGTGCCGTCAGTTCAAGACCGTACTGCCGGGCGTCGATGAATTTACAGCTGAGCAGGTTTCAATCCCCGTCGGCTGGTGGCTTACGGACGAAAACGTCGGACATATCATAGATACCGTTGTGGAATATGACCGCCAATACCGCATTAAAATCGGGGAGGTAAAGCTTCCCTCGAGGAAAAATGACAAAACGCCGGCCCGCCGCCCCAAAGGCGAATTATCGCCACGTTGAAAGCTGCTTATGGCCGGTTGTGCTTCAAAAAAAATTACCGTTGCCCTGTTCTCAAGCAAATACGTAGGCGGTGTTCCCTCTGTTGACGAGCTTGTTTTGGGGCTGGATGAAAAACGTTTCGAGGTAATGTTTATTTACTTGAGCGGATATGGAGAACAGGCAAACCTTGCGGAACTAAACGGACGAAGGGTTTTTTACCTGTCCGATAAGAGACATGTCGGGACGTTCAATTTATTAATCCTGCGCAAGCTCGTCGGAATCCTCAGAGAGCAAAACGTTGCCATAATTCACTGCCAGAACCACAAAACTCTTCTTTACGGGACTCTGGCCGCGATGACGGCCCGAACGCCGGTTGTTTTGGCCCACGTGCACGGCCTTAACAGGAGCAGGGGATTGCGAAGAAAGCTGACCAATCTGCTGTTGTTTAGAAGGACAGCCAAGATCATCCCTGTCGCCAATAAAGTCAAAGACGACGTGCTTAAAAGCAACCGGTTCCTGCCCGAAGAAAAAGTTTCGGTCCTCGAAAATTCCATTGACTATGAACGATTTGCGAATACGTCGTTTTCAAAACAGCAGGCAAGGGCCCTTCTCGGGTTATCTCCGCAGGCTTTTGTTTTCGGCTCAATAGGGCGTCTTGCGCCCACTAAGGGCTTCTCCTTTTTGATAGAGGCGTTCACAAAGGTAAAACGGCAAATTCCCTCGGCCCGGCTCGTATTCATAGGCGACGGCCCGTTGCGAAACGAGCTTGAGCAGCAGGCCGCCCGGACGCCATTCGCGGATTCGATTCATTTTCTCGGCCACAGGAACAACGTACCGGAAATTATAAAGGCGTTGGACGTTTTTGTTCTTTCATCCGTGGCAGAGGGTATGCCAAGGGCTGTTTTGGAGGTGATGGCCGCCGGCGTTCCCTGTATTGCTACAGAGGTGGGAGGTATTCCGGAGATTATAAACAGCAAAGACGTGGGGATACTGGTTCGGCCGGGGGACTCCTCGGCACTTGCTGAAGCGATGATTGAAACCGCGAATATGCCCGAAAAGCAGCTTAAACAGCTTGCCGAAAACGCAAAAGACAGGGTTCGCCGATTTTATTCTCACGATGTTGTAAGGAAAAAGCTTGAAAATCTGTATAATGCGGAAATGAAAAATGTTTCGCAAAATAGCCGTTAGCTTGTGTCGATTATGCCGAAGGTAAGTGTAATAATACCGACGTATAACAGGCAGGACGTCGTTGCTCAAACCGTACAAAGCGTTTTGAATCAGACCGAGCGTGATTTGGAAGTGATTGTCGTTGACGACGGCTCTAAGGATAATACACGCGAAGTCATTCAACACCTTACGGACAGTAGGGTAAGTTATTTCTACAAGACCAATAGCGGTCCAGCAAGCGCCCGCAATTTCGGCCTGTCGAAAGCTCAAGGTGAGTATATCGCCTTTCTCGATTCCGACGACCTCTGGCCCGAAAATTATCTCGAAGTTATACTGACAAATCTGGTAAATTGTCCGGGCTTCAGTGCCGCATACACTCCCATTACAGTTTTTTATCCGGATGGCAGAAAAATCAGCTCATATAAAAAATCCGACGGTAAAAGTGGCTCGCTGGGCCCAGATTTGTTCAAACACAGCTTTATCTGGATCTTTGCGGCTGTTTTTTGCAGGTCGATATGGAACGATTTTTATTTTGACGAACAATTAAAAAAAACCTGCGAAGACAGCGACGTCCTTCTGCGGCTGTCGATGCAGACCAGATTTTTATTTGTGCCCCAGGTACAGGCCCTACATCGTATCAGCACTGACAGCATTAGTTCCCTGACTGAAACGAACTGCATGCGGCTGCTTGTTCTGGAGCGATTTTACTTTCAGCTTAGAGGAGATAAGATCATCCCTGCCAAAACGGCCCGCCGGCGCCTTAGTCATGCTACCAGAAAAATCGCCGAGTTCAGCAGGAAAAAGAGTTCAAAAACAGCAGCCCTGAAACTTTATGGACATGCCGTCAGGTACTGGCCTTACGACATCCGCTTGTACTGGGGCCTGTTGAAAGCCTGGCTTCTAAATGCCGCCAAAGACACTGAGCCGAACTGGGTAATGCCTCGACCTCTCGGAAACCCCGTTGGCACAAACAGATTCACTTAGCTTGACCGCATGGAAATTATCTATGGGTAAACTTATAACCAACATTGTGTTCACGAAAAACCGGCCTTTGCAGCTCGATGCCTATTTGGAAAGCTTATATCAACATCTGCCGCGGGAGCTGATTCGGACGCATATCCTTTACAGGCCGGATTTGTTCGATGAGCAATACGACGGTCTTTTTAGGCAATTTGGCGATTGTATTGTCACGAGAGAACGGAATTTTCACGACGATTTTCTTGGCATTCTCGAAAAAATCGAAACCAAATATGTCCTCTTCGGCACTGATGATGAGGTATATTTTGACTCCGTAGATTTTGCTCTTATCGACAAGGTTTTCGGGCTGTTCGGTAAGGATATTTTCGGCTTTTCGCTGAGATTGGCCCCGGTAAATCTCGCCCGGGAAAATGACCGGATTTCCCGGGTAGGCATTAATGAGGGAGAGGTTTATAAGCTGAACTGGAAAAAAGCAAACAGCAAAAACGGAAAGTACCCGTTTGCTCTTAACGGCACAATTTATCGAACGGAGCTGGTGAAAAAAATTGTCCGGAATGTGGCCGAAGACAGTCCCCTGTTGAAAAAGCTGTTCCCGAGGGCTTCGATGCGCATCAGATTTCTAAGTTATGTTGTGTCGATGAAAAATTTTATGGCTTCACTGGAGACATTTTGCAGCCCCAATACACTGGAGGGACATTGCTACCGGTGGTGCAAGACACATAAATGGAAACTTCCCGACTGCCTTTATTTTCAAAAACTCTGTGCCAGCGTTATTCAAGTCAACCGGGTCAATACCACCATAGATAATCCCATTGATGGCGGGGATGAATATGCCGTCCAGTCATTAAATGAAAAGTTTAAAGAGGGCTATCGATTTGACGTACAGTCATTAGAAACTAACCGGCCCGGGTCAACACACACAGGGAAGGAATATTTTAGATTAATAAAATGAAGATAATCAAACATATTAAAAAATTGTTTTATTCCCGTGAACAGGATTCGAAGATTGTAAGAGAATTAAAAGTAAGGTTTGAACATAAAAAAAGGGCTTGTCATTATAGCGGAGCCAGGATCGAAGTTGACAGTCTTATCCTTGAAGCAGCGCCCGGAGTTATCGAATCAATTGTGACGGATATTGACGGCACTGGGAGCAACAACGGGGCTAAATTTCTGAATTTGGGCGGCGGAGTCGGGCAATTGACTGCTATATTTGAATATCTTGGATTTGATGTTACCAACACCGATATTGCCATAGAAAGTCAGGATTCCAAGAATATCAAAGTGGATTTTAACCGCACTGATTCGCTGCCTCTGCCTGAGAAGAGCTTTGACGTCGGCTTGTGCCAGGAAGTAATCGAACACATTGAAAACCCATGGAGATTATTAAGGTTTGCAAGAAAATATATTAAGGATGGCGGTTTATTTTATCTGACAACGCCAAATATTCATTCAAGAAGAAGTAAAAGATGCTTTGCCAAAACCAATCATTTTATTTGGTTCGAAGAAAAAAACCTCTCTTATCATATAAATCCTTTGCCTTTTTGGGAAACTAAATTGATAGCAAAGAATACCGGATATAAATTAGCAGACCTGAAGGGGAGTGGGGATTATTTTTTTTCAAGAGGCAATGAAAATCAAAATAAGGTCTTAAAAAACAACG
>CAZHVR010000007.1:61161-61411 GCA_964536225.1 uncultured Pirellulales bacterium | reverse complement strand
TCGGCCTTGGTTTTTATTCCGCTTTCGGCGACAAGCGGAATCTTCGCATCCAGCAGCCCTGCCAGCCGGCTGGTCGTATTGATATCGACTTTCATTGTCGCCAGGTCGCGGTTGTTTATGCCCAGGATGTTGTAGCCGGCCCTGGGAAAGCCAATCATACTTCGCACCGTCAGCAGCGTATCGGCGTCGTGGACTTCGAGCAGAACGGTCAGTGTAAGCTCGGCGGCGGCAATCAAAAGGTCGATGAGCT
>CAZHVR010000007.1:0-61151 GCA_964536225.1 uncultured Pirellulales bacterium | reverse complement strand
TTAAGCGCTTCAGCTATAAGCAGTATCGCATCGGCGCCGGCGGCGCGCGACTCGTAAACCTGCCAGATATCTATTATAAAATCCTTTCGCAAAATGGGCAGGTCAACGGCGTGCTTCACCTGGTCTATATATTCGAGCTTACCCTGAAAATATTTTTCGTCGGTCAGAATGCTGACGGCGTCGGCGCCGCATTTTTCGTACGTCTTTGCGATAGTTACCGGCGCAAAATCCTTACAGATAACGCCTGCCGACGGCGAGGCCTTTTTGATTTCGGCGATAACGTTGAGGCCCCGCTCGCTCTTTTTTGTTACGGCCTTGTAGAAATTTCGGCACTTGTCCAGCAGCGTTATATGCTCTTTAAGCTCGTCGAGCGGACGCTCTTTGCGGCGTCTTTCGACCTCGATTTTTTTGTCGGCGATAATCTGGTCCAGTATGGTCATCGTCGTTTGCGGGTTTAATCCGGTTACTTTTTGTCCGGGACGCTCTCGGCGACCTTGACGTATGCCATACGCAGCTCGTTTAGCGTATGCGTAAGGGCTTGTTGCTCCTCGTCGGTCAGGTTGCCTTTGGTTTTTTCTTCGAGCATCTCCAGTATATCGATATTGTATTTTGCCAGAGAAAGGTCCGGCTTGCGCTTTTCGCCCTCCTTGGCCTGAATGAAGCCCAGGGAAAAGAGCGTCTGGGTGAAAAGCATACTGATAAGTCCGGCGAAGTCACCTTTAGGCAGCGGGCCGCGGCGTTTTTCCTGTACCGCCTCTTCTTTTTCGGCATCTTCCTTTGCCGCCAGCACCTCTTTTTCCTTTTCGGCCTGCTGTTTCCAGTCCTCATCCACTATTATCTTTTTTTCTTCTTTCTTTTCCTCAGCCATAGCTTCTTTCCTCGAATTTTCAGTGTCTATACTTTTTCATGCGATTTGCTATTGTCTTTTTATGTTCGCGTTCGGTTATTGACTGACGTTTATCGTATTTTCTTTTGCCCCTGGCAAGGGCCAGTTCCACCTTTGCGATGCCTTTATTGCTGAAATATATGCGCAGCGGCACCAGTGTAAAGCCGCGCTGCTCCAATTTTGTGTATATTTTGCGAATCTCGTGTTTGTGCAGGAGCAGTTTTCTTTTGCGGGTCGGGTTATGGCCAGCCAGGCCCGTCAGTTGATAGTGGGCTATTTTTGCGCCCACCAGCCAGCATTCACCGTTTGCGACTCTTGCGTATGAGCCGCTAAGGTCTGCCTGTCCGAATCGCAGCGACTTGACTTCGCTGCCCAAAAGCTCCATTCCGGCTTCGAGCCGGTCTTCTATCTCGAAGTTACGAAAGGCCTTTTTATTGACGGCGACCTCTGCGACGTCATTTTTTCGGGATTTCGCGGACATTTCACAGATGATACTGGCAGCGCGGTGTTTTTGCAAGGTTGGCAGATAGTGCCTTTGCGGTTAAACCCTGCTGGGCAGCCTGATGCCGGAGCCTTTGACTTTAGTTGCATAGTCGCCGAGGTCTTGCCGCATATCGTCGGCCAATGCGGTCAGTTTCCGCACGATGTCCGGGCGCTGCTCGGCCAGGTCCGTCGTTTCGCCTATATCGTTTTGCAGGTCATACAGCGACGCGCGAATCCCGGCCCGTTTGTATTGGCCGGGCTTGCCTTCTTTAGCTTTGTTTTCGCCCGCAATCGAGTTATATACATGTGAAAAATGCAGCTTCCATCTGCCGCTGCGGACCGCTTCGAGATTCCAGCCGTTGTAGTAGAAAAATGCCTTGTACGGACTTTTTGCACCGGGCCTGCCCGACATCAGGGGGAATATGTCTTTTCCGTCGATTTTTTGATTAGGCAGTTTTTCACCCGTCAATTTGGCTGCGGTCGGCAGGATATCCATAGTTGTTGCGACCTCGCTGCATACTATTGCCTCGGGGATTCTGCCCGGCCATCGCATTATGCAGGGCACACGTAGTCCTCCCTCAAAACTTGTTGCCTTGCCCTCGCGCAGCGGCCCTGCAGAGCCGGCGTGGTCGCCGTATTTTAGCCAGGGGCCGTTGTCGGAGGTGAAAATAACAAGGGTTCTGTCGTCGATATCCAGCCGACGAAGCGTATTGAGGATTTCACCCACAGACCAGTCAATCTCCATCATCACGTCACCGTAAAGACCTTTGCTCGATTTACCTTTGAACTTATCTGAGACGTGCAGCGGGACGTGGGGCATAGAATGAGGGATATAAAGGAAGAAGGGCTTGTCTTTGTTTTTCTCGATAAAGCTTACGGCCCGCTGTGTGTACCAGGTCGTAAGCTGGTTCTGATCCGGGTTTTGGGCGATAGCTTTCTCGCCCTCGATAAGGGGCAGGGGAGGATAGTAACTTTTGCCGGCAGAGGGGAACATATCGTTTGAATAGGGCAGGCCAAAAAACTCGTCAAAGCCGTGGCGCGTCGGCAAAAATCGAGGGTTGTCTCCGAGATGCCATTTTCCGTAACAGGCCGTTGCATAGCCCGCTTGCTTGAGCATTTGCGCGATGGTAACTTCGGCGTCGCTTATCCCGGTTTTAGAGCCGGGATTGAGCACGTAAGGCAGGCCGACTCGCTGCGGATAGCAACCGGTGAGCAGAGCTGCGCGAGACGGCGAGCATACGGAAGCCGCCACGTAGAAATCGGTGAAACGAACGCCCTGCGAGGCCATCCGGTCGAGATTCGGCGTTTCGAATCCCTGTGCTCCATAACAGCCGACGTCGCCGTAACCCTGGTCATCGGTGAAGATTATTACAAGATTAGGTTTGTTACGTTGTCCTGCCTTAGACGATATCCCACCGCAGCCGCCTAACATAATTCCAGCGGAGCCGGCGGCTATTTTTTGAAGGAAATCGCGTCTGTTAATTCTAGGCATCAGTTTTCGGCGGCAACCGTCTGTTAATTGATGAAACGAATAGTGACGGGATACCGATACGCCTGGCCGTTTGCGGCCTTGACCGCGGCGATTATCGCAAATACAACGTCCGCTATCAGCACCAACGGCAGTAGAAACGACCCGACGCGCGCCATAATCAAGAGCGCTGCCACGATTGCGTAGATTAACATTGATATCTGGAAGTTCAGCGCCTCTTTGCCGCTCCGGTCAACGAACGGGTCCATATCTTTTTTTATTTGCCAGACAATAAGCGCGCCGATTACGCCGCCTATGGCGGGAATTATCAGCCACGCCAGTCCCGCTATGTGACAGAGCATCGCCCACGTGCAGGCGTCCTTGTTTGGCGGCGGGTTGCCTTCAGCGCTTACCTGTGTTTGTGATACTTCTTCTTGTTCGACCATAATTATTCTCCTTTCCGGTCATCATATTCTACAGTGACGGCCCGGCCGCGTCAACCCAGCGCCACGTCGAGAACCATCATAACCGTAAATCCGATAAGCACGCCGATTGTCGCCAGGTCCGCGCCGTGACGCTGTGATTCCGGGATGACCTCCTCGGCGACTACGAATATCATAGCGCCGGCGGCAAAGGCCAGTGCGTACGGCAGCAGCAACTGGATAACTATCACGGCCGCTGCGCCGAAGACGCCTGCGACCGGCTCGACAAATCCGGAGAGCTGCCCGTACCAGAAGCTTTTCAGCCGGCCCATCCCCTCGCCCCTCAGTGGCACCGATACCGCCATTCCTTCGGGAAAGTTCTGTATTCCTATGCCGATAGCCAGGGCACAGGCGGCGGCGAAGCTCGTATGCCCGCCGCCGGCGGCCAAAGCGCCGAACGCCACGCCCACGGCAAGGCCCTCAGGGATATTGTGCAGCGTAATTGCCAGGACCAGCAGGATGCTTCGGTGCCAGGATGTTTTGATACCTTCGGCCTGCGACACGGGCAGACCCAAATGCAGGTGAGGCAGGATTCTGTCTATCAGGCGGATGAACAAGCCGCCGACCATAAAGCCGACCGCGGCCGGTATCCAGGAGTTTTTGCCCATATTTTCGGATATTTCGATGGCCGGCGCAAGAAGTGACCAGAAGCTGGCCGCTATCATAACGCCTGCCGCAAAACCCAGCATAAAATCCAGGAATTTTCTGCCGATGCTTTTTGCGAAGAATACCGTCGCTGCGCCGAGTGCAGTTACACCCCAGGTGAAAAGCGTCGCAATAAGCGCCTGCAGTATATGATTTGACTGCTCAAACTGTTCTAACACGCAAAGCTCCCTGACTGCTGTACAAACGGGTTGTTTCAGATTATAGCCGGCTTGTGTCCGAGAGCAATGGTTCTCTTTTTTAACTGCCCCGCATTTGTCGTTATTCCACTGTGACTGCGGTACCGAAAACGAGTATTTCGGCGGCCATGCTCATCACCATAGAGGTAGTAAAATAAATACCTACAATGGCATTGGCGCCCAGGTTGCGGGCCTCCTCGACCATTCTGTCGATGGCCTGCTCGCGCGATTCGGCCATCATTTTCGTGTAGTCGGTTATTTCGCCGCCCACGATATTGCGGAGTCCTGCCATTATGTCCCTTCCGATATGGCGGGCACGGATGGTGTTGCCGCGGACCAGGCCCAGGTGCTTGACAATTTTTTTACAGGGTATTTCGTCTGTTGTGGACAAGAGCATTGTTTTATCCCCTAACATCTTTGTAACGGTCTTTTTTGAAGAAGTACAATCTCTCGCGGGCTATAGAGACCAGCAGTATCGCCAGGCCCGCGATAAGAACGAGCAGCGCGATCTTGAGCCAGGTCTCGACTGTCCGGTCCTCGATGACGGCTTCGATGGCCTTGAACCCGGCGTAAATCAGCAGTATGACTGCTGAGATACTAAAGAGAATCCAGCCGATACCGCGTTCTATGCGGTTATAAATATTGCCCCAGTACTGGTTCCAGATTCTGTCTTCGGGCTCGACGAGCTTGACGTTGTCGGTGAGATGTTTTAATTCCTTGAATTCCTTCAGTTCGGCCGAACACTTGCCGCACGATGTGAGATGCTGTTCGAGTGTCTTTTGCTGTTCGGCATCGAGCTCACCATCCAGGTAAGCCATCATCAGGTCTTTGTAATCCTGACAGTTCATTTGTGCTTACCTCCTTTCTCGTTATCCAGTATACCCTTTAGTTTTTTGCGTGCGTAATAGAGTCGGCTCATTACGGTTCCTTTATTGCAGAAAAGAATGTTTGCCATTTGCTCGTATGAGAGGTCTCGAAAGTGCCTTAGTATGATAACTTCTCTATGTTTTTCTTCGAGCCGGCTGATTGCCTGCCAGAGTTCAACACTGTCCTCATTTCTTTGGGCCAGCGCCCCGGGGTCGAAATTACAGTGTTTATTACTTTCGAGTTTCAGGCCGGCCGTTTCGTCGAGGGGTGTTGTCTGCCTTACTCGTTCTTTTCTGAGGTGCATAAAGCACAGATTCCGGAGTATCCGGTAGAACCAGGGGAAAAGCTTGTTTTTTTCTTTGAGCCGTTTTCTGTGACGGTATGCCTGGAGGAAGGCCTCCTGTGAAAGGTCGAGCGCGTCGTGCTGATTTCCCACCAGGCCAAGCGCGATGAAATAAGCATCTTTCATATATTTTTTGACGAAGGCCTCGAAGAATTCGGTCGGGCCTTCGCCGATGCCCCAGGGGGCGGTAACCTCAGTCTTACAAACAGCGTCCAAACGTTTAGCTCCTAAACCATCCGATTTGGCCGGGTTTTTCCTTGTTTGGTCTTCCACTGTAACAGATGCTCCCGAGGAAAATTTATTCAAAACATTCCGGGTTTTTTCGCGCCTGCGGCCTGATTTTACTGTCACTGCGGGCGGCTGCAAGATATTAGGGCACGGGTAACGTTAATTTTGGCAGGGATGCTTGCATAAAAATCTCTAAAAAACGATAATACCGTAACAAAACGGTAATATCGGGATATTAAAATCACGGCATGAACAACAGACAAAGGTGATTTTCAAGGAGGCGAAAAATGAAATCTAGTCTGGTATCGCTGTTACTCATTGTTTCCGTTGTCGGGACAATAACCGGGGTTTCCGGCTGCTGTTTCTGCTGGAACTGGGGCGGGCAGGAGAAATACGAAAGAACGGAAAGCTTATCGGCGCCGATGGAAGGGTTGGAGAAAATGAGCGTCGACACGAGCTTCGGAGACGTTAAAATCATCGGTAAAGACACAACCAAATGCAGCATTGTTGCCAAAATTACAGGTAACGCCCCGACTGACGAAGAGGCAAGACAGCTTGCCGAAGAAACGCAGATAAAACTCGAAACGGACGGAAAGACCCTGGCCATCAGGGCCGAAAAGCCGCACTTAAAAAACAACCGCTCCATAGGCGTTGCTTACGATATTACCATTCCGATGAAGACCTGCGTAAACTGCAAGACCTCCTTCGGCGATGTCGAACTTATAAATATCGAGGGGGATATCGACTCTCATACGAGCTTCGGTGACGTTGACATTGAAAAAATCAGCGGCAAAATGCAGTTGGATACGTCTTACGGCGATGTTGACTGCAAACAAATAACATCTGCCGATTTTTCAGCCAAATCGAGCTTCGGCAAAATGGACATCGATTTCTCCGATTCCTGCCCCGCCGACCTGAAAGCAAAAATCGAAACGTCTTACGGCGAGATTGACCTGCATCCCCCTGAGAACTTTGCGGGACATATTGCCGTCGAGACCAGCTTCGGCAAAATCAAAACCGACCTGCCGATTCTGGTAAAAGGCGAATTTGGCAAAGACCGCCTGACAGGAACCATAGGCAAGGGCAACGGTTTACTCGACCTCAAAACCTCCTTCGGCAACGTTGCGATAAAATGAAATTAGGGGCCTAAGTGTGATTAGTGCTGGACTTTTTGGCGGTCAGGAAGTCAACGGTTTCCTTGATATTCTCGGCAACCGAGATGATGAACAATTGGTCGCCTTCGCTGACGGTATGTTCAGGTCTCACGATTGAAAATGTTTCCTTTTCGTGGTTATAGAGTGCGATGAAGATGCACTCCGAAGGGAATTCGCGGGAAGCCGATATATCCTTGATGCTCATTCCCACTGCCCGGGCGTCCTGAGGGACAACAACCATAAAGATATTTGCTCTGCCTCCTCCGATAGCGTGAATCTTTCTAACGGCTGGATTTTCTATTTCAATCAACATCTGGTTGACCATCAGGTCGGTGGTGCGGACAACGGAATTCACGCCGATGACGCCATAGGCACTTTCGTAATTCGGGTCTCGCATTCTGACGACCAGATGCGGCACGCCGGCGCTTTTTGCCAGGACGACGCAGGCAAGGTTGTCGGCGTCGTCGGCCGTCGCAGCCACAAGAACATCTGCCTTGTCTATACCGGCTTCCTTGAGCACGTCAATTCGTTTGGCGCTGCCGCTAATGGCTACGACCCCCGTCTGGGCGTATATCTTGTTGCAGACCTCCGGGTCGGAATCTATAAGCACGACATCGTGTTTGTCCTCGAGCAGTCTTTTAGCGAGTGTTCCGCCGACCATTCCACCTCCGGCAACTATAATGTACATTTGTCTGTACCTCCCGAATTTCAATAAGGTCATTTATTTTGTTCGGCCGGATTTTATCTCCAGGCCCTTGGTGTAAACATAAGCAATACCGGCAGGATTTCCAGTCTTCCCGCCAGCATCCCAAAAATATACGTCAGCTTAACAACAGGGTGTATGTTTATCATATCGTTTACGGAAATATAGCATGGGCCTATGTTGCCCAGGGCGGAAAACATCCCTGAAACCGACTCGAGCGGGCCGTGGTCTGAAAACAGTGCCGTAATCCCGCCCCCTATTACAAGCAGTGCAATCCACCAGAAAAAAAGAGTCCCAATGCGATGGATTTCGCTGTCCGGGACAATTTTCTTGTCGATTACCATGCCGGATGACGCCTTACCGCTGACTCTTATTTTGAAAAGCTCCCTGAGCATAAGTCGGTTCAGTATTGCTATTCTAAGGACTTTGAACCCCCCGCCGGTCGAACCGACACATCCTCCTATGACCATCATCACCAGGAAAAGCTGCTTTGATGCCGCCCCGAAGAAGTCGGAGCCGATGTCCTTTGTTCCAAAGCCCGTTGTCGTCAATACTGACATGACCTGAAATATCGTTGTCCGAAATGTGTTTTCAAGCTCACCTGCTTCGAGGCGATTTTCGCCTGCAAAGATGGAGCTTAGGACGCCTGTCTTTCGGAAATGGTCGAGAATGATAACAATCGTGAAGACCGCTATCAGCCGCCACCAGTAGCGGACTTCCACATTGTCCCAGAGGGCCTTGAAATCTTTTGTCAGGACGCGGTAATGAACGAGAAAATTAATGCCGCCGAGCATCATCAGGAACGTCAGTGTGTATTCTATGAGCTTGTAATTAGGATGGCCGGTAAGGCGATAGTATTCAATGCTGCTGTCATGAGGTGAGAATCCGCCGGTGGATAATGTGGTTAGAGCGTGGCAGATAGAGTCGAAAACCGGCATCTTTTCAAGGGTAAGGATTACAGCGGCGAAAAGTGTAAAACCTGCGTATATACCCCATAGTATCTTGAGTGTATTGAACAGGCCCGGGGCGGGTCTGCCCGATGATATCTTGTGACTTTCAGCCCCGTAGATGTGGTGGGCGCCGCTGCCCTGAAAGACGACTATCAGAAAGAACGACAGTATTCCTATCCCGCCAAGCCACTGTGTCAGTGACCGCCAGAAGAGGATGCTCCTTGGCATATCGTCCAGTCCGGCGTAGACGGTGATGCCGGTTGTCGTGAATCCGCTCATCGCCTCGAAGTATGCGTTAAGATAGCCCGATTTAATGCCAATCACGAAAGGCAGCGCACCAAACGCAGAGGCGAAAATCCAGCCCAGCGCACACATAAGCATCGAGCCGGTTGTGTCGAGCGATTCCTCTTTGAATACGGATTTGAGAACCAGTCCGGCAAGAAACGATGTTGCAGCCGGTATGACAAAAGCGGCTATTGTTCTCCATCCTTCACCATACGAACCCCAGTACGAAACAGCGGGTATCAAAGGGAACAAAAGAATCAGGCCTAATATCTCGAGCAGATACCCGATGAAATGAAGTATGCAGTTTACTCGATGAAATCTGTTTCTCATCCGTGAATTTAACTCCTGAGGGACGATCCTGTCCCTGCAAGTGTTATCGGGTTTTTTTGGCCTTCGGCCTTAGCTTTTCTATTTGGCGGGCTTTCGGTTTTCCCGGCAGAATTTGCCCATCAGCGTCATCGCTTTATTTGTGGCTTCCGCAGAGCCGTCCATCTTTGCAAAGGCATCGACCATCTCTAAAAGTTCGGGGTCCGGTTCGACCTGGCCATAGTGATGGGCGACGTTAACGATTCCGGCGTCAAGGCCGTATTCCATCGCCTTTGCGACGTAAGCCCGGCAGACACCGATTTTTCGGCCGGGCAGGTCGCGGACGGAATTGCTGATGCCTAATGAGCAGTGCACGCCTTTGAATGCCGGGTCAGATTTTATCCTTTTGATTGTTTCGAACGCGCGATAGGTGTAGCCGGGAACGCCCGGCTCCATCGGCATATCAATTGCAAGCGGAAAGACCGTCGAGTCGAGGAAGATTTCGGACGGCTTGAAGCCGTATTGGCCGACCGCCGTATTGACGAGCTGTTTGGCTAATGAAAACAGCTCATCGACCGAATATGAGCCGCCCGGCCCGGTGGGCTTTTCCTCGGTTATCAATAAGCCGATGAAGGCAAAGTCGTAATCCTTCTTCAAAGGCAGGAACTTGTCTATCGTATAGACCTTTACGGAGTTAATCAGCGGCTGTTTTACCTTCCGGTCGGTATCGAACCATTCTTTCAGCCCCGCCAGCAGCACGTCGTTATTGCCGCTGTCAACGCAGACGGGCACGCCATTGCCCCAGTTGCGGACGAGTTTCACGTATTCGCGCATCATATCGACGGCCGTCTGCGGGTCGTCTTCGCCGAACGCATCGACGTTGACCGCTATGAAGTCGGCCCCGTCGTTTGCCTGCGACTCGATAAGCGCCTTTA
The DNA here is from genome assembly GCA_964536225.1 of uncultured Pirellulales bacterium. GTDB lineage: Bacteria > Planctomycetota > Phycisphaerae > Sedimentisphaerales > Anaerobacaceae > Fen-1362. Next base: position 51,219 of record CAZHVR010000007.1, on the reverse strand, counting down.
TGTAATTCAGCGGGCCTGAGGGTTTGGTATATGCGTCGGGGCCGAGCCCAGCAAGCTGTTTCATTATCTGCCCGGTTTTGGGGATGGATGCGTGAATGGATTCACCGATACTTATGATGACGTTTTTCATAGTATGGTCCCTGCCAAACAGGTAGTTAAGGATTGAGGCGGTATGTTCGAGCGTCTTGATTCTGGGCTTATTGATGGTCTTGCGCAGCGTTTCGATTCCGCTCTTTTTAGAAGCGGCCGCCTCGTATATAAGCTCGCCGATGCAGACGCGTTCGAGGTTGTTGCCGCATTTCCCTTCCGCTGTTGCGTCGCCGCAGGGGGCGTTATCCATACCCTTTTCGCACCCGCCGATTGTGCAAAGCCCGAAATTTTCAGGCAGATAGCAATCCCCGCAGCTCTCGCAGTCAAACATGAGGTACTTGAAGGCCCCCTCGCCTGCGTTGAACAGTTTGTAAACTGCGCCCTTGCCTTTTTCGGTCCCCAGCACCACCATCACCTGCCTGAACGCCCGAAAACCACGATAATCGGGGTCGAGGATGGCACGGTGCATAAAATCGAAGAACCGATGTTTGATTTTTTTCCGTGGTCTGGATAATGCTTTTCGCCTGCCTGCGTCTTCATACAGGTAAAAGGCGTTTTTTGCCGGCCAATAGAGATTGTCCTTGAATTGTTCCCAGTCGTCGCCTATTTCCGCCGCCCGTTTCAGGATGCCGGCGAAGGTGTCAAAATCGCTCACGCCCCCGATATCGACGCCCGCCGTCCCCATTGCCTTATACATAGCGACCTGCTGTGCGGCCCTTTCGATATGCTGAGGGAGTTTTTCTGAGTAAAGCTTGGCCAGAAGCTGGTCGCTGACAAAGCAGCCGGTTAGTTTTATGTCGTGCATAAGTCGTGGTGCGGCCGTAGTCGTGCTCAAAAGATAGACGTTGCCCAGAACGGGTATGTCTATGTTATTTTCAGCTAAGTATCTGAAAAGCTCCTGCGATTTTTTCCAGTCCCAGCCGACCTGCGTAATCAAAAATTTCGCTCCGCAGGCGATTTTTTTCTCCATCTTGTAATACTGCTGCATCTGCGATGCTTCTGTGTATTTGAAAGGCGATACTGCCGCACCGGCGAAGAACTGGTGCACCTTGTCCAGGTCCTGCGGCCTGGCCTTGATATACGCCTCGTTGTTCATATCCCTGATAAGCTGCAGGAACCCTATGGAATCGAGGTCGAAGACGCCTTTTGCAGCGATGGGCTTGTCGCCGGTAAGGGCAAGTATTGCTTCTATGCCGGCATTTCTGAAGCCGACTAATGAGCTTACGATTGCGTTTGCGTTCTGGTCCTTGCAGGATATATGCGGGATGCAGTCAAGCTCGCCGAGCAGGTCCTCATTGTGCAGCCGGTCGAGCACGTACGCCGGGTCGAGATTCGCCGCACCGCCGGGGTTCTGGGGCAGAGTCACAGCCGAAAAATCGAAGCCAGCGGGCAGGCAATCGGGGCCGGCTTTCTTGTAGGCCGAAAGGAATTTGACAATCGGGGCAAAATTGAAATTAGGTCCGCCTGCAAGCTCCGCGACGACAACAAATCCTGACTTCGTTTCCAGTTGCTCTCTAAAATTTTTTTGCTGCGTCATTTTTTACTCCAGATTAATGTTCAGGCCAATCGTATAACGCAAAATATGTAAAAACTCAAAGATAAAAATACTTCTCAGAACAAAGTTTGTGCTCGTTGTGCGCGATTCAAATCACTGATACCGAAGAAATTTCCAAGCCACAAGACGAGATATGGCGTAATGCCCGAAATTGCGGAGGATTTTCCTTGATTCGGTCTTGTGGATAACTTGTTGATAATAAGGAGCTTGGCTTAAGACAGATACAACGGCCGATTATACCTTTGGTTGCCAATCGAACAAATTGACAAAATCAGCTTAAAAGACCAAACTGTAATCCCTTGTTATAAAAGAGGTTATAGCATTAGGCAAGGTGGGCAAAATCGCTTAAGCGAGTCCAGATTTTTAATTTAGGCAAAAAGTTAGCTTTTTGTAAGCTCGTACTGTTTTAACAAAGCTTGTGACAGACGGTGGATAACTTTGTCCGGAGGGGTATGGTTTGACTGTTCTTAAATTGCCAAAGATTTCTTCCGAAGTAATGAGGTAAGTTCAGCAAACCAATGGGACATCAGCAGTTACGCAATTACTTTTTATCGAGGGAGGCGGTGATTTTTTTCTTCAAATTTCTGCAGGCGGCTGTCGGGTCGGGCGAGTTAGTGACAGCGGAGCTGACGGCTATGGTTTTTGCGCCGGCACTGAGCACCGAATCGATATTGTCCGCAGTTATGCCGCCGATGGCGACGTGACCTATGCCTGTGTCCGACAAAATAGGTAACGCCTGTTTAACATAATGGAGTGTGACCGCCTCAGCATTTGGCTTGGTGGGGGTCGGGAAGACAGGACCCAGAGAGACATAAGTCGGCATTTCGGCGATTGCCGCAGTGAGCTGGGCCGGTGAATGGGTGCTCTTGCCGATAATCAGGGGGCCAAGTTGCAGTTTGCGTGCCTGCCCGACGGGAACGTCGTTTTGGCCGAGATGCACGCCGTCGGCGCCGCTTGCGACGGCGATATCGACGCGGTCGTTGATAATGCCTGGGACGCCGGCATCCCTGCACATTTTTACAAATTCACAAGCTATCGCGAAAAGGCCGTCGTCCTGCATATCCTTTGCCCGAAGCTGAAGGCAATCCGCGCCGCCTGCGATGCACGCCTTGGTAAGAGAGAATACCTCCGCGGGCAGATTCGAGCTTATTATCACATACAGCCGGACGTTGCTGAACCTCGCCTGGGCATCGGCGGACAGGGCAATATCTTTTTCGAGGGTATAACAGGCATATCGCAATTGTTCGATTTGCTCTGCAAGGTTTGCGTCTTCGGGCCGTATGGTTTCCGCCAGGACACGAAGCGCTTCGGGCAATCGTTTGCACGCGGCGGTGAGCGAGTCCTTAAGATTAGTTCTGCTGATGGTATTTTCGGTCGATTGACCTATGCCGACGTCTCCGGGCGTGTCTCTTGCGGCAAGTAGCCGGCTGTACGCTAACCGGGATATTGTCGCGCAAAGCCGGTGGCGCAGGTCTTTGGCCCTTGTGCCCAGGGATTGATTATTGAGGGCGAACCGGCAGTAATCCTCTATTACCCGTAAGGCCTCGCGGGCACGGTTGAAATTCGCATCGATTATCCTGTAAGCAGGGCGCTCCATATATGCTGATTATAAAGTATTCCAACCGCCTCAGGCCAAGAAAATCACCACAGGCGGCTCAGGATAAAGGGGCTTATTACGGGAAATTCAACCTCGCGAGCCCACTGTGATATTTGAGGACGGGTTGTCGCGATTTCCTGCCTGAGAGGCGTTCTGTTGCTATTTATAGCGGAATTTCGTACCTCCGGGAAACGGCCGGTTTCATGTATAAGATTCAAAAGCGATGCTATAAACGTCTTGTACAGTGAAAAAGCGGCCGTCATTGTTTTCGTCAAATAATCATCAACATTATTGTGGTTGTAAACGCCTTTAGTATGAAGGTAGCGTTTCCTTTTAGCAGGAAACACAGGCGAGCCGACTCTCTAAAAAGGGTCGGCTCGTTTTTTTTGGGCTTTACCTGGTTTAAGGAGTTTTCTATATCTTCTTGTTAATCAGATATATGCGCAGAATAGTGCAGATGATTAACAATTCCTTCGGATAGATACGGCTTTTTCCGAAAAAATAAAAAATTCTGTAAAGCTGAATAGAAAACTCTTGACCTGCCTGAAAATCGGTTGTATAATCTATAATTGTTATATCAGAGGTAACGAGTATATTAACAAAATGATGGTGTGCGTGACCTTAAGGAGGAAACGCTACCTTCAGCCAATTCTCCTTAATCCCCGCGCATGTAAAGTAGATGCGCTTGTGTTCTGCGCTGTTAAGGAGTGCTGATATGCCCAACCACAATCTTCCAATAAGATTCGGGCCATGTCCAACTATAATAACTTTCTTGCTGGGTGTCGCGGGGTTCTCTGCAATGCTGGCTTCTATATGGATGCTGTCACGAAACAGGCCGATTAAAAAAAATGAATGTATACCCTGCTGTGATAAACGGGGTTTTATATGGGTATAGAATTAAAATGAGGATCGTGAACGACCATATTAAATCTTCAATCAATCGATGGTAAAAAAGTGGATGATAAAATAGGCAACCTGACTCGGACGGCGGAGATATTCTTGCGGCATAGTAATTTTATCCGAGGGGTTTTGCAATATCGAGTCAGTAATGAGAATCTCGTGGACGATTTATACCAGGATTTTTTCCTGTCTTTGATGGCAAGGCCGATACCCGAAGACGTTCGTAACGTCAGAAACTACCTTTACAGGGCCATTATTAATGACAGTTTCGATGCCGTTCGCCGGGTTGAACAATATCAGGACAGAATCCACAGATATTCGAAACATTTCGAAAAAACGGTCAACAAAGACCGTCCGGAGAATGCCTTAATAGAAAAAGAAGAGACAGAGAAGATGTTTAGAACTATCGAAATGCTGCTGTCTTCCAGTGAGTCACGAGGTGTCATTCTGAGGTTCAAAGATGATAGCAGCATCGGCGAGGTTGCAAGACAGATGGCTATAAACAAGCGGTCCGTTAGTCATTATATCTCTGTTGGATTGAAGAAGCTAAGGCAATTTATATTAGAAAAATCAGTAACATGATACATAGCTGTAAACTAATACGGGAATATTTGTGAGGAATTCCCAAAAATGTTACAGAAAGCTGTGAATATCGCGGCAATATTAGGGTTATTGCTCGCTGTATTATCGTTCGGATGGAAGATTCGGGCGCATAGGGGAACTCATGTAGAAAAAGTGTCAGGGGAACTTTCCATAATCTGTTCGAGACAGGGAGAAGCTTCGCATGTTCTTCAACTTACTGTTGTTAATATTGGTAATGTTCCGGTTTATTTGAAGGACCCGAAGCTATATTTGGCCATCGAACGTCAGAATTTAGTTCCGATTTCGTTTTATCCCTGCTCTACTAAAAAACTCCCGCTTGAACCAGGTGACAGCATAAACTACGAACTCCCGGAACTTAAAGCAGATCTGTTAATAGTGGTGAGTCAACTTCCTGACGGTCGGGTCTGGATTCAGATAGAATCGCAAAGGAAGACGTTGCTGCGATTAAAAGGGGCTGAATTGAAAATTTTTTTAATTCAGATGGTAATAATGAACGCCTATGTTCTACAGCCGGAGAGGTAAAATCTCGATTTATTAACCATCTGGGAGCCGGCTTTTACGGGATCTTCGACAAAATCAGATCGGAGAAAGTCTTAAATCAGCAATTCAATAGATTTCACCCGAAAGGTTTCCGCATTTTTGCCTTTTGCGATTTGCTTTTTGATTTCCTTTTGTCTTATTTCGCCTATTGTCCAATTGTTAATCAACCGCGTTTAACAGTATTGAAAACGCGATTTTTGGGCTAAACTTGACTTTTTGGCATTTGCCCCTATAATATCATAGTCCGAATCATTACGAATTTATCGGGGATGGAAGTCCGCGCTAACGTCCCGGATTGCCTTTCGCGGCGGTTAGTGAGGTTGCTTTGGCTGGATTTTTGCATTTTACACTTTGACTTTTGATTTACTTAATATGCCTTCTTTCGATAATACTTTGATTTCGCGCATTCAGCAGGCCAACGACATTGTCGATGTCGTCGGCGAGCATTTGTCACTGAAGCGCAAGGGGCGGGAAATGGTCGGCCTTTGCCCGTTTCACGACGACCACAGGCCGAGTTTCAACGTCAACCCCTCCAAGCAAATCTTCAAGTGCTTCGCCTGCGGTGCCGGCGGCGACGTCGTCAAGTTCGTCCAGATGCGAGAAAACCTCTCTTTCCCCCAGGCCCTTCAGCGTTTGGCAGACCGCGTGGGAATTAAAGTCGAACCTCTCAGACGTAAATCGTCGAGTATCGAGCATCGAGAATCTGGTATCGATATCGACCCCAATGAGCTTGCAAGGGTAAACGCCTGGGCCGCGAAATACTTTGCTGCTAATCTGGTTCATCCCGAAAAAGGCGAAGGCGCCCGCAAGTATTTGCAGGAAAGACAACTGTCACCCGAGACAATCCAGAAATGGCAAATCGGTCTTGCGCTCGGTTCGGGTAGTGATTTGGTTGCGGCAGCGAGGAAAAAGAAAATCCCCGACCGGCTTTTGACGGGCGCGGGTCTGGTTGTCGGGTCCGGCCTGACTATGGCGGACAAGTTCGTCAATCGCCTGATGTTCACTATCAGTGACGTTACGGGCAGGGTCATCGGCTTCGGCGGCAGGACACTTTCCGGAGAGGGCGCTAAATATATCAACTCGCCCGCGACTGCCCTTTTCGATAAGAGCAACGCGCTATTCGGCCTTAATCACGCACGGCACCAGATGGTTTCCTGCGATACCGCAATCGTGGTCGAGGGCTATACAGATGTAATTATGGCGCACCAGTTCGGGATAACCAACGTCGTCGCGACGTTAGGCACGAGTTTCACCGCGGGCCACGCCCGGATTCTGCGTCGATATGCCAAAAAAGTCGTACTGCTGTTTGACAGTGACACGGCGGGCATCGAGGCGGCGAACCGCGCGCTGCAGGTTGTGCTTGGCTCGCGCGTGGATATAGCAATCGCAAGCGTCCCCGCGGGCAAGGACCCGTGCGAATTTCTGGCTGCAAAGGGTAAGAGTGAATTCGACCGGCTGATTGAAAACGCGACCAATGTATTTGTGTTCAAGTGGGACCGGCTTGTAAATAATCTCGACAGCCAGGCAACGCTGGCGGGCAGGAAGCAGGCGGTCGATGAATATCTCGACGTCGTGGCCACGGCCTTATTTTCGGGCAATCTTTCGGCAATCGAGAGGGGACTGTTCGTAAATCAGCTTGCCGGCATAACGGCAATCGACGCCAAGGACATACACGCCGAGCTTAACCGCCGGCTCAGCAGGACAAGGTCCGTCTCGCGAATCGAATCACAAAAACCACCGCTGGACCTTGGCGAAGGCCTTTCCGCAAACGCCCAGCGTGAAATCATAGAGGTACTGCTGGCCGAACCGGGTGTCTTTGCGGACGTAAAAAAAGTGTTGTCGCCGGAGGATTTTGACGTCCCGGCCTTTCGACGTATAGCCGGGGCGATTTTCGAGGCATTGGCTGAAAAACCGAAAGCGACCGTCAACGATATCTGCGGCCGTGTCGAGGAGCCGCAGCTTGCCGGGCTGATTATTACTCTCGAAAACGACGGCCTGCAAAAAGGGAACTTCCGGCAGCGTTTGACCGACGCCGTATCGGCCCTTGAGAACGAAATGTGCCGCAAAGACAAAAAGACGCTCAAGCCCGAAGACGAAGAAGAGTTCCTCAGGCAAATTAGTGAAAATACACCCGGGCAGGACAAGCGAAATATCGGAATGATTTAATACCGAATTAAAGTCAGGGTAATTCAGTGTTTTAAGGATAACGACAGTGGCAAAGAAGAAGACAAGGCCCGAGAAAAAGAAAAAAACCGAGCCGAAAACCGAGCAGACCCGGCAGGCGGAGCAGCCGCAGCAGGCCGCGCCGCAGCCGTCTCAGGACGGCGAGTCGCGCATAAAGGCGCTGGTCGACAAGGGAAAGAAAAAGGGTTATCTCACGTATGAGGAGATGAATACCGATTTGCCCGAAGAGATAATCTCCCCGGTTCGGCTGGACAAGCTGCTGATGACCCTCGATGAGATGGGTATAAGTTTGGTTGATGAGGCCGATATCGACAAGCACACTGGTACAGGCGAAATATCGGGAGAATCGGAAGAGGACGAGGATTTCGAATCAGTTGAAGCCGATGTCCCCGTCGAAACGGTCGAGGAGGAAGCGGTCGCAGAGGACAAGCTCATCGAGAAAGAGCTTATCGAGGCAGGCCCCGTCCGAAGAATCGACGACCCCATCAGGACCTACCTTACGCAGATGGGCGAAATACCCCTCCTGATCCGCGAGGACGAAATCTCCCTGGCGCGCAAAATCGAGGTTTCGCGAATGGCGTTTCGCCGAAAAATGCTCGAAAACGACTACTGCGCGAGAAACTCCGTCGAAATACTTCAGCAGGTCCAGGATGGCGGCCTTTCGTTCGACAGGACTATGAAAATCAGCACCGCCGAAAACCTCGTCAGGAGCGTTATTAAAAAACGCCTCCCGCAGAACCTGGCTACCGTCAGGACGCTGCTCCAGATGAACCAGGACCTTTTCAAAGAGTTCCTTAAGCACGACGGCTCCGACAGGCCGGCGGGCCAGGCCGCTGTTATTATGCGCCGTATCAACAGAAACAGGCGCCGGACCGCCACCCTGCTCGAAGAGCTCAGCTTGCGCACCAGCAGAATCCAGCCGGTCAAGGACAAGCTCCACGGCATGGTCAACAAAATGCGGAAGCTGCAGAGCAATATCGCCGAGGGCCCCAGCCAGAAATACGTTATCGAAGATATCGACGCAATGAAGCAGGAGCTGGCCGGCCTGCAGGACCTCGTCGGCGAGACCCCCGCACAACTCGAAAAACGCCTGACAGTCATCGAACGAATATTCACTCAATACGAGCTGACCAAACGCGTCCTCTCCAGCGCCAACCTGCGACTGGTCGTCTCAATCGCCAAAAAATACCGCAACCGCGGCCTCTCGTTTTTGGACTTGATTCAGGAGGGCAATACCGGGCTGATGCGGGCGGTGGACAAATACGAATACCGGAGAGGGTATAAATTTTCGACGTACGCGACGTGGTGGATTCGGCAGGCGATAACGCGGTCGATAGCGGACCACGCGAGGACCATCCGGATTCCGGTGCATATGATAGAGACGATGAGCCGGCTGCGGACGGCCGGCAAGGTGCTTATGCAGCGGTTGGGCAGGGAGCCGACCATCGAAGAAATCGCCAAAGAGGCCGAGATGAGCATCGACGAGGCACGCAGGGTAATGAAGATGTCTCGGCACCCCATCTCGTTAGACCGGCCCATCGGTGACAGCGAGGACAGCAACTTCGGAGATTTTATCGAGGACGACGAGGTGGATTCGCCCGTTTCGACGGCCACGCAGTCGATGCTCAAGGAGCGAATCGACCATATCCTCCGGACGCTGTCTTACCGGGAACGGGAAATCATCAAGCTGCGTTACGGCATAGGCGACGGCTATACCTATACGCTCGAAGAGGTCGGCAGGATTTTCAAGGTCACCCGCGAGCGGGTCCGGCAGGTGGAGGCCAAGGCCATACGGAAGCTTCAGCATCCCGTCCGCGCTAGGAAACTTGAGGGGTTCTTAGACCACAAACATCACGTGCCTTTGTACTGATGGATGTCGAGCCGCTTATAGTTCTTCCCAGTTGGAGAAGCCGGCGAAAATCCTGTAGCCGCCTCTGGGCAGGCCTGGCGGGCAGGTCTCGGCGTTGCGGACGCGGTCGTCGTAATTTACAATCATCTGATAATGCTTGATAGAAGAAATCTGGGTTGAGTTAAGCGCTGTGCCTGATTTGGCATCTACCCACTGACCTGTCTGGCTGTTATATTGTGCCGGCTTTCTTACGGCGGAGTAACCTGTGCCTGCGGTGTACCAGTCGCGTTCGACGTTTACCTGTCCCATAGCGGCGAATGAGCCGTTGACTGTAAAGCCCGACGTGGGTTCGGCTACGTTACGCGTGACGGAGTCGGTATTGTAGAGGAAGTCGTTTGCAGCGAACATCAGACCGGCGACGGTGTAGGTTGTCCCATATCGCGGGTCGCCGAAATAGATGTTTCCGCCGCTGGTTCTGTCGCCTGATTCGTCATATTTGCCCAGCGCCACAAGGCCGAGGACGCTGTCGCTGTTTGTATAGGCAAGGTTGTCGCAGATGTGAATATCGCCGGTTGCGACGATAGTTACTTTTCCGTTTATGTTGAAGCCGAATGTCACATTGCTGTGCACCCACACGTCACCATCGACGTAATAAATCCTGTCATTTCCCACGTTAATCTGCGTAGAAGCGGTTTTAGCCGAGCCCTCGATGAATCCTGTTGAGGGCTCGAAGAAGTAATCATCGCCGGTCGTAGAGGAGCATTCCGTGCTTCTGTCGGAGGGGTTTTTGACGAAGACGTTTCGCAGTTCGTTTCCTGAGGGGAGGTATCCCGAGCCGACTCCTGCGGAATTGAAGATTTGTGCGACGTTGTGAGTATTATTATGAGCGTAGTCCATCGCGGTGATGTCAATGGGGTCGGGCTCTTCGGCGTTCGGGTTTGTTGAGCCGGCTATGTGAGCGCTTCCGAGGACGTTGATAGAGCCGGTGGCACCGACGTCGCCCTTGAGACCGTATGGATTCGGCGAGGGTGCAGGATTGACCTGGCTTTGCTCATACATATAAACGTCGCCATCGACGACGATATTACCGCTGATAATGTCTTTTCCGCCACTTTCACCTGAAAAGCCGCTTGATACGGGATTGCCAGTTCCTCTTAGCTGCAAGGCGTAGTCGCCGCCGCCGGAGTTCATAGCATATACGGCGTTTTCAAAGGGGGGCGCGAGGAAGGTTGCCTGGACCCTGATTCTTTTCTGGATAGTTCCCGAGGTTCCGGTTGAGATTGCGTAGCAGGGGGTGGAGTTTGTGTCGAGGACGACACTGAAGGTTCCCTGTTCGAGTGAGCCGGTCAGGGTGTTATCAAGGTTATTGAGTGAGACGGGCGTTTGGAAAGTTTCGGCCATTTTTGCCAGGCCTGCCTCAGCCAGATAGAATGCCCTTGTTTTGTCGTTATCGATTCTTCCGAGTATTGCCTGGTGTTCGGCGAGCGTGAGTATTCCGAACCCGATAATGGCAAAAATGACGGCTACCAGGACCACCATCACCAGAATAGCACCTTTTTCTTTTCTGTACATAGGGATTAAATCCTCCATCAGGACCCGGCGTAATTACGCATCGCTGTCGTCGATGATATGCTGGTTTGACAATTTCCATCGAGCAATTCGAGGCCCACTGTAACCTTGCTGCCATCGACATTGAAAACGGCGTTATCAACGATGCCGTCGAGCAGTGTTTGCTCATCTTCACCGTTGAGCTGATATCGTAGGTCTTTTGGACCCTGGAGCCACCAGAACCTTATCCATCCGGCGGCGTGGTATATGGTTACGCCGTTTTCGTCATCATCAAGCGCGGCAGAAGTTGCGCCTCTTATGGACTGCTTGATTTTGAGGGAGACGTAAGAGGCATCTCTTTGGAGGTTGGCCTGCTGCCAGCTTCGGTTCAATGACTTTTGCCCGAAGACCAGAATGATGGAAGCGGCCAGGAAGACGATACACGCCGCGGAAAACGCAATTACCAGCTCAATGAGTGTCAGTCCCGCGGCCCGCCTGATTTTGGCGAGAGCTCTGTTTTGTGCGATTTTTTTTCTCATATTTCAGGGGCCTATATAGGTAACGAATTCTGTCTGGTGTGTGTCACCGGCCGAGCCGGTCCACTGGATGGTCACGGTGACTTTAATACAGGGTTTAGGGACATCCGAGGAGGGCACATCGGTAAGCTCTATCAGGGTATTTCTGTGATAGTCAATTCCGAACATGTAAATCTCCTCCTCTTGCTCGCCTTCGGTCAGGCCGGTGTAGCCGAGGGCCTTGGCTTCTTCGAGCTTTTGAGAAGCCAGTTGCGCGGCCGCCTGATAATATTGCTGGCGAGCGAGCTCTTTTCTTCCTGAAACATAAGTTGTTGAAGTTCCTAACAGGACAATTATCAGAATGACGACAGCCAGCATCAGCTCAATCAGGGCCGAACCAGCATGACGGCCTCTTTTGGCTTTGATGGCGGGACTTACAATCTTTGCCTGTTTTCCGGGTTTTTGTATTAAATACACGTTTTGCTCTGCCTCGAATTTTGTAAGAAATCTTCCTCTGCGGTCTCTATTTAACCTTTTAGAGCCGTCCTCTTCTTCTGCTTTGCATTGCAGGCGACATCAGGCCGTCCTGGCAGGGTGCTTGCAGGTATCTATTATAAAGTATAATTGACACCGGTCTTAGTGCCAAATCGGCCGATTCGGCCTTTACGATTAGGAATGCCGCCGATAAATTGCTGTTTTTCGGGTTAGCGGCAGAATTAGAGGGCTTGTCCAGCTCTTTTGGCCCGATAAGATTTACAAATTATTGTCCGTTTTTTTACGGCTTGCTGCGGTATAATGCGGGCCAGGCCGAACTCGCTACAAAGCAACGGATGTTTGCGACAAAAAAGGGCTTGGCAATGCAGGTGGATTTGTGATAATCTTCATCGGCAGGAATTTTAGAGTTTGTCGGGCTGCGAAGTAGTCTCGACGGAAGCGTCGAGGCGCAGCAGAGAAAAAAGATGGGCGTGCAGGGTTTATTATCACGTTTTGGGGGCTGGCTTCGCGGCCGACGAGAAGCGGCGCACAGCGATTATGTTCCGCCTCAATTGTCGGATGAGGGGCTTATGGCGGGGGGAAACAATTCGCCGGGCGCAGCCGAGCAGAATGCAATCAAGGCAGTGGCCGTGCGGGGCAAAAGCGAATCAATCGAAAAGCTTCAGGCCGGCTTCGAGCGTCTCATCGGAGAATTAAGCAGTATTAACGAGCACCTTCGAAAGCAGGTCGCGCGGCACGAAGAATTAGTGGCGAGAATCGACCAGCTTCCTCAGTTAGTGGAAAGTTTTCCCTCGTCGGTTGAGAACCAGAAGATATTGACCGAGCAGCTCATCGAGCAGCTTAAATCGAACGTAGTCAAAGACCAGCAGCTTCTAAGTGCCGTTGACAAGATACCGACGGAGACGGCCAAGCAGACGGACGTGCTTGGCAATATCGACCGGCAGCTTTCCGCTGCGGCCGACGTGGACGTGCAGATGACCGAGGCGTTCAATAAATTCAACCAGGCGCTGGGGAAAATAAACCAGAGCACTCAGGAGCATACAGAGGGCATATCGCAGATGAGCCGGACTTTTGCGGCCAGCGACAGGTATCTTAAGTTCATCGTATCGCGCCAGAACAGATGGTTTATGTGGCTTTTCTTCATCGCCGTAACTGTCTGCATCATCGTTATTCTTGCTTTTACAGGCATTATCGTATATCTGGCAAGATAGGCGAATCTCTTCATCTCTCCCTTTGTTTTTGCTGTGGTTTTTAGCCGAAAGATCGGCAAAAAAATACTTGACTTTTCGGTCAGGTCATATCATACTAAAGGCATATCAGGAGTAGTATCAGAATTAAACCTAAAATCCGAGGTTTTATGCATTTAAGGAGGTGTGCTATGACCTGGAGACATATCTTTGCGACATTTATGATATATCTGCTGGTTCTTGTCAGTCCTGCCGTACTAAGCGCAGCATTCGACCCCGGATGTGCGTGGAATCCGTCGCCGGCGAGATACGCAACTGATGTCCATTTTATAGGGGGGCTGACTCTTAGCTGGAGTCCGGGGGACTGGGTCGCTACCGGAGAACCTAACGGGCATTATGTGTTTTTAGGGACGAGCTTTGATGACGTCAACACCGCCGGGGTGGGTACGGCGGGGACAAGCTCGCCCGTATTTACAGGCCGTAGAGACGTCAATAATATTACCGTCGCAGGGGGGAGTTTTGTGCCGAACAGGACCTATTACTGGAGAGTCGATGAAATCAACGACCCCTGCAACCACAAGGGGATTATTTGGGAGTTCGAGACCGTAACCGACAAGGCCACTAACCCGTCACCTGCCGACGGCGGCGGATTGAAGATGCCGCTGGAATTGACCTGGACTGCGGGTGACTGGTCGCCGAGCGTTCACAGGGTTTTCTTTGGAACGAGCTACGCTTTAGTTGTCTTAATGGGTACCATAGATACCACAGGGGTATATAGAGGCACGGTTGACAGTCCCGCCTATCCATTGAAAAAGTTGCTGGATACGGGCCGTCCGGAAGTGCACCTGACTTTGAATACTACTTATTACTGGCGCATAGATGAGAATAGCTACATCGGCGGTAATGCAAGAGGCACTGTATGGTCCCTTAACACAGGCGATTCAATTGTTATTGATGATTTTCAGGAGTATGATTTTACTGCGGACCTGAACAGCGTTTGGCTGGAGGGCGTGCCTGTTTGCCCGGGGGGCAAGACGGGCAGCGGTCGAGTTTCGCTGGTGCGAGAAGGAGCTTCGGGAAGGTATATGCAGTTCACTTACGACAAGACGGGGGGGACAGACGGGAGGTATTTCTCGGAGGTCGCTTATCTATTCAGCAATCCGGTCGATTTTACCGGCGGCGGCGTGCTGGCCTTAGTTCCCAATACCCTGGAACTGACGTATCGCGGTTTTGCAATAAACAGCGCCGACCCGGATTATGACAGGATGTACGTCGCTGTTGAGGATACCAACGGTAACGTCAGCATTGCCCTGCATCCCGATGCCGACGCACAAAGGACGGGTCCGTGGACTATGTGGCGAATTTATTATAACGTGCTGGCTGCGGATAATCCGAGTGTGGATATTAACAACGTCGCTGCCCTGTATTTGGGAGCGGGCGAAAGATGTTTATCCGATTACTACGGCGGCGGCGACGGCAACGTGATGTTCGACGATATAGAACTAAGCAGGTCGGAGCCCTGGTGCTGGCCGGAGTTTGGCCCGGTTGCGGACTTTAATGATGACTGCATTGTTAACATCGATGACCTTTATATTCTTGCGGGCGAATGGCTTGATATATGTGAATGGGTCGGGCCGCCGGAGCCGCCAGTTGAGCCGAATAAGCCCATACTCTGGTATAAATTCGATGAGACCACAGGCACAGCCGTTAATGATTCCGGGACAGGCGATGCGAACGACTACACTGGTTCGGTAATCAATTTTAATGCGTCTTTGACCTGGGACACCGCCGGCGGCCGTAACGGCGACGGGTGTATATACCTGCCCTGGGGCAGCCAGGACACTTACGTTGAAGGAACCGCCAGCGGAAATCCGTTCTACTGGCTCTATGACAGCAGCACAAACAGCATAACTTTCTCGATATGGGAAAATGCGGATGTGACTGCATACGACGAGTTCTCCGGCTGGTCCGGTATATTCGGAACATGGAATATTGGAACTACTACAGAGACGCTCGAGATTCACTGCCCGTCACCATGGGGCGCAGCCAACGCATTTGGTCCGAGCTGCGATTTCATTAACAGGAATGTGAACGGTCCTACGGCCACCACAGGTCCAATAGCTGCAATTAACTTCGGCGGACGCTGGAACAACTGGATTTTCGTCCATGACAGAACTGTCACACCGGCGGAAATGAGGGTTTATCTCAACGGCGAACTGGTCGCGGATGCCAATACTAACGACGGAGCCGGTTGTGCTTTACCGCTAATGTCGTCAGTCGGTTCATTACGCATCGGCACGCGAGGAGGCAATTGGGGAACGTGGGCCGGAGAGTTAGATGACTTTCAGGTTTATGATTACGCCCTTTCGGAAGCTGAGGTCCTCTGGATTGCAACCGATGGCGGCGTCACCACCCCTCCGCCGCCGGAGTGTGTGGCAAATATCAAGCCCAGCTCCGACGGGACGCTTGAAACAGTTAATTTCGGTGACCTGGCTTTGATGTTGGACGAATGGATGACCGAGAAGCTCTATTTGGGGCCGGTTGTGCCGCTGCAATAGACGAAGCTGAGGAATATGAAAAATTTTTGGAATTTTGTTGCAGGTTGTAAAGGCGAAGGTTAAAAGTAGGAAATCGCAGCTCTTTGGAAAAGTAACAGACCGACCGCGGGTTTAATTAAAAGGGAACACGGTTAGAAGCCGTGACGGACCCGCCGCTGTAAGCGTTCGTTTCGATACATAGTCGAAAGTCCGAAAGCGATAAGGCCACTGTTCGGCACGAGTTTTTCGAGAAGAGGAACTGGTGCGGGATGGGAAGGCGGCTTTTGGTAGGGCGCGAGTCAGAAGACCTGCCTGTGGTCGGAAAAAGGTGACCCTCGCGTCTTGCTGTCACAAGACAGCAGCGGGGGTAAATGGAGTTCTCGCGGTATGGGACTTTGCGCCGGTGCGCCATAGCGCAGGTTATGCGCTTGGTTTGTTTTGAGTTTATGTGGCCGTCGTTTCTTCGCGGGAACGACGGCCTTTTTATTTTGTTTCCCGGCGTGCCGGAATTGCCTCCGCGGTGGGGCAGGAACAAACTATACAGTTTTTTGTTGAAGGAGAAGGACGATGGCTTCGAAGGGACTGGTGATGGGTATTTTGGTGTTTTCAGTTGCAGCAGGTGTGAAGGCGGGAACGCAGGATTGGCCTGCGTACGGGCGAGGTATGACCCGATGCTCGATTGCGGCGGACGGGCCGAACGTGATTGACGCAAATACCCTCGAATGGACGGCCGACAGAGACCCGCAGGACCCGAATTATTACGTGGAATTTGAGAACGCGACAGGGGCGATTGTTTACAGCGGCAGGGTTTACGCATACGCGAAGTTCTATGATGAGTCGAGCGAATATTCGAACAGCCAGGTGATTGCTTATGACGCCGACTCAGGCGAGATGCTATGGGCGGCGCCGATTGATAAGGCCGCGTGGGGTTCGTGGTCGAGTCCGTGCATCGATACGAAGCATAATACTGTGCTGATTGGTTCGGGCAAAAGGGTATTTGCGCTTGACAGTAACGACGGAGCGGTGGTTTGGGCGGCGCCTGTGGACCAGAACATAGTGAACGCGTCTGTTTGCGCGGCGACGGACCCGCCTTTTGCACGGGCATTTATCACGGATTATAACGATAACTTTGACGGGACGGGCAAATTCTACTGTATCAACCTCGATGCCAATGTGCCGGGCAATCCATACCAGCTGGGAGAGATTGTGTGGTCACAGGTGATAGGCAATACAAGCGGCAACACGGCTACTTACAGCAACGGGGTTGTTTACGTCGCGAACATAAGCCCTTATTTCGAGGGCTATATACGCGCCTACGACGCGACGGCCGATTCGCCCGTGCAACTGTGGGAAGCTGCAAATCCTGAAGGTTTTTTTGGGGGGGTAACTGTTACGAAGGAGGGTTTTTTATACGCGGCGACTTACAACTTCTGGGGAGAGCAGGACAACTCGACCTTATTCAAGATTAGTTGTGCCGACGGCAACGTTGTATGGACAATTGCGACGGAGCGCACCGACGCGGTGCCTGTGGTTGTCGGCGACAGGATATATATGAGCGGCGGACTCAACGATTACAAATCACGGCCGAAGGTCGAGGTGTATCAGGATATCGATTCGAACGCGGTAAAATTGTGGGAGACCGACGCAGGTATGACAGTGGGCGGCTGGACGAACCAGCCGGTGTATGCGAACGGCAAACTGTATGTGGGTGCGATACCTATCGACGGCGATTATTACGGGGCATATACCGAGCTTTACATTCTGGATGTAACGAAAGAGCCGAACGATGCCGGTTTTGTAATCGCGCATTACACGGACAATTCCTGCGGGAACAGTCCGGCTGTAACGTATGACAATATCTACACAATCGGTTATGACGGCCTGTTCAAGTTTCATCAGCCGGCGTTCTTAGGCGACATTAAGAAAGATAATGAAGTTGATATGGAAGATTTAAAAGGGCTTGCGGATGACTGGCTATATGACGGGGCTATCGGCGTAAAGCGTTCGGATTTGGACCTTGACGGCGAGGTCGATTTTATTGATTTTGCGCTGCTGGCTGTTGAATGGAGGAAAGAGTTATCAGGCGAATAACGGCATTTACACTTGTTGAGATAGTAGTGGCGATAGGGATAATCGGCCTGTTGACGGCGATAATGCTGCCGACGCTTGGCCGGGCAAGGCGCAGGGCCAAGGCGGTCGTCTGCGCAAGCAACGTAAGGCAGCTGGGCATTGCCTGGATTTGTTACGCGGGGGATTACGAAGGATTTGCAATGCCCGGGGCAGAGACGACAAAGAATACGTACTGGTGGGGGATGGTAAAGGCCGAGGGGATTGAGCATAGGCAGGGGTTTATCCAGCCATATCTGGAGAGCGGGCTTAAAGAATGCAGCGTTTATGAGTGTCCCCAGCAGCGTTTCGGCAGCTACGGGCTTCAGGGCAAGCCGTCAACCGAGCCGGACGATGAAAAATGGATTACGAGCACTTACGGATACAACGGTTATTATCTGAGTCCGCCTCAGAGCGGCTGGCCTGAGACGAGAGACCAGCCCTGGAAAAGAATTGCAACGGTGAAAGGCCCGGACAAGGTGTTTGTGTTCGCGGACACTTTGATTGACTTGTCGGGGAGCTTAAAAAACACATCGCTTCTCGACCCGACGGATTTGTACCATAGTTCACCAGGCGGTAACGAATGGCGAAAGAACCCGCATCCTACGACGTGTTTCAGGCATAACGACAGGGCCAACGTGTTTTTTGTTGACGGGCACTGGGGGGCTGTGGATTTGGAGGGGGCGCAGTACGTAAGCACAAGGGCGAAGATTGGCTCAGCCGGCGAGGAGAATGGGCCTCATTACGTGCCGGACTGGCGGGACTGGCCGACCAGCGAGGGCGGCAGACGAAGACATTAATCGAAAGTTTTTGGTTTTGAGTTTCGAGTTTTTAGTTACAATCAGCTAAATGCGCCACAGGCGGATAAAAACCAATACTCAGGACTTAAAGCTTTTTGGTTTATGCGATTACGGTTCATAGTATGCAAAGTGATGCAGAGGGAGGCGTATCATTGCGCGGCGAGGTCGCCTAATATCGTGGACGTGGTGGTGATGCGTCAGGGGCTGCATACGGAGCCGGGCAAGCTCGGCGGGGAGGCCCAAAAGCAGCTCGACGTGACAAGCGATAATCAGGGCCGGCCATATGACGCGTCGCTTTTGGGATACGGTCTTTGCAGCAACGGCATCGTGGGGCTGCACGCCGACATACCGATAGTTGTGCCCAGGGCGCACGACTGCATAACGCTGTTAGTGGGTTCGAAAGACAGATACAGGGAATATTTCAAAAGCCACAAAGGGACGTACTGGTTCAGCCCCGGCTGGATAGAGACGGACACCCAGCCAGGGAAGGAACGGCTTGAGAAGACACTGAAAGAATACATCGAAAAGTACGGCCAGGACAATGCGCGATACCTCGCTGAGACCGAGCAGGGCTGGCTGAACGAATACAGGCGGGCGACGTATATCGACTGGGGTTTTGCAAACAATGAAAAGGAAAAACAGCTTACCAGGACAGCGGCGGAGCACTTAGGCTGGGAATATGACCAGCTCAAAGGCGATTCGGGCCTGATGCAGCGGCTTGTGGACGGGGTGTGGGACGAGAAGGAGTTTTTGATAGTGAAGCCGGGGCAGAAAATAGCTGAAGACCTGACCGAAGAAGGAATAATAAAAGCCGAATGACAGAAGACCAAAGAAAGACATTGCTGATAAGTATCATTCTGGCGGCGGCGGTCCTGGCAGCGTTTGCGGGCGTCAGGCACAACGCATTTATAAATTATGACGACGATTTGTATGTCACCGATAATCCGCACGTGCAGGAGGGGCTCAATTCCGGCTCGATTGTGTGGGCGTTTACGACGCAGCAGACGGGCAACTGGCACCCGCTGACGTGGATTAGCCATATAATCGACTATTCGATTTTCGGGCCTGACCCTGTGGGTCATCACTTAGTCAGCGTTGGTTTTCATATCGCCAACGTGATACTGCTTTTTCTGATATTAAAAAAAATGACAGGCGTTTTTTGGCCGAGCGTCTTTGCGGCGGCGGTGTTCGGCCTGCATCCTTTAGCGGTGGAATCGGTTGCGTGGGCCGCGGAGCGCAAGAACGTGCTTAGCACTTTTTTTGCGTTTTTGACGATAGCGGCTTATCTGCGGTACGTTTACAAGCGCGGGGTATGGCGATATCTGGCTGTTGTGATTTTGTTCGCGGCGGGACTGCTTTCCAAGCCGATGTTAGTGACGCTGCCGTTTGTTTTGATGTTTCTCGATTACTGGCCGCTTAACCGGCTCAATTCCAGGTTCTCAATTCTAAATTCGTTTTACGAGAAGCTGCCGCTGATTGTTATGTCCGCGGCGTCGTGTGTGGTGACGTATATGGCCCAGGCGAAAGGCGGGTCGATGGCGGAGATTTCCGTAGTGCCGATGAACCTGCGCCTGGGTAACGCCGTCGTTTCTTATATCAGATACCTCGGCAAGATTTTTTACCCCGTTTCATTAGGCGTGCTGTATCCGCGGGAGGTCAACGGGCCTGCGTTGTGGGAGGTCGGCGTGTGTCTTTTGCTGCTGGCGGTGATTAGTTTTACAGCAGTTAAGCTGAGGCGAAGATACGGCTGGTTGTTTACGGGGTGGTTCTGGTATCTGGGGACATTAGTGCCTGTAATAGGGCTTGTTCAGGTTGGTATTCAGGGTATGGCGGACCGATATGTTTATCTGCCGGGCATAGGTATTTACATTGTCGCTGCGTGGCTGGTCAGGGAGTTTGCGGTAAAGCTGAAATTGCCGAAGGGAGTTTTGTGGCCGGCCGGAGCGGTAGTCGCGGGCGTATTACTGATGATGACCGTTGTGCAGGTGCGGTACTGGCGGGACAGCTTAACGCTGTACGGGCGGACGCTGGCGGTGACCGAAAATAATTATCTGATGCACACCAAATACGGCAATCTTCTCAGGATGGACGGGCGAATGGATGAGGCGATGCGGCATTTGAGGCGCGCGGTGGAGATTAAGCCGAATTACTCGCTTGCGCACAGCAATCTTGCGCTTGCATACAGGGACAAGGGGATGTTCGCGGAGGCGGCCGGGGAATTCGAGGAGGCGCTGAAGCACAAGCCGGTTTACCCGATGACGCACAACTATTACGGCGTTATGCTTGCGGAAAAGGGGATGTATGACAAGGCGACGGAGCAGTTCAAAGAGGCGCTTGATTCGCAGCATCATTTTACCGGTATCCTTTATAATTTCTGCAGCGCAGGGATAATGGCGGGCAAGCTCGACGAGGTTTTGGATGTGATTGAGGACTGGAAGCTGAAGAAGCCGGACAACGGCGAGTTATATTACTGGGCGGGGGTTGTTTACGGGCAGAAAGGCGACGAGGCAAAGGCGGTCGAGCAGCTTGAAAAGGGACTGGCGCTGGCCGACAGTCAGGGCGACAAGGAGCTGGCAGCGAAGATTAAAGAGCAGTTGGAACGGCATAAGCAAACGGAGAAGATGAAATAATGAGACAATCGGAGCTTGCGGGCGTGCTGATTATATTTTTAGCGCTGGTTTTAATTTATGGCGCTGAATTTATATTCTGGGCGTATCGTATCGCGGGTAAGCTATCGCCGGCTTTGTTTGCCTCCAGATATTTTATGATTGTTCACGTTCTTGCGATTTTGGGAATCGCGGCGTTTATCGACGGCTTTTTTATAGAGCCGAGCTGGATTAAGGTCAATCGGTTTGAGCTTGAGACGCCGAAGCTGAAAAACACCTCTTTTCGAATCGTCCTTTTCTCCGATACGCACTGCGAGAGCGAACCGAGGAACGAGGCAAAGGCCGTCGAAATCATCAACGATTTGAAGCCGGACGTCATAGTTTTTACAGGCGATTCGCTGAACACGCCGGATGCGCTGCCGCTGTTTAAAGAGACGCTCAAACAATTGAACGCATCACTGGGCAAGTTCGCTGTGCGGGGGAATTTCGACAGCGGTTACTGGCGAAATCTCGATTTGTTTTCGCAAACGGGTTTCAGGGAGCTTTCGGCCGAAACAGTCGAGGTTGAAAAAAACGGTGAGGCATTCTGTATGACCGGCTTCAATGTCCCGTGTCCGGCGAATTACCGAGAGGTTTTACAAAACGTTTCGGATGATACATACAGCATTCTACTGTATCATTATTCGGACCTAGCCGAATCGCTGGGGGGACTGAACGTCGATTTGTATCTTTCCGGCCATACTCACGGCGGACAGTTTCGGCTGCCTTTTTACGGTGCGATTGTAACGCTGTCGAAGTTCGGCAAGAAGTATGAGGCGGGTATGTACGATATTGGTTCGGCAAAGCTCACCACAGGTGGCGGGATGAAGCTTTACGTCAACAGGGGATTGGGCCTTGAAAGGAAACCATCGCCGAAGATTCGTTTTCTTTGCAGGCCTGAAATTACTGTTTTTGATATCAAACCCGTGAGATAGGCAAAGCCGCCATCTCACGGGTTAAAGCCAGCTAAGGAGCAGAAGTGATGACGGAAAAGAAAAGCTATGAGCATTTTGAGGAAGTTTACAAAGGCGATATCGATGAGATACCGTGGAACCATGAACAGCCGCCTGAGCTGCTGGTCGAGCTTGTTGAAACCTGGCTTCGCCAGGGCTACGCCGGGCAGGGCGGACAGGCGAAGGAGTTTCGTGTTTTGGATTTGGGCTGCGGCCTGGGCAATTACGTGATTTGGCTTGCGCAAAAGGGCTTCGACGTCGTGGGTGTTGACGGCTCGCCGACTGCGATAAAGATTGCCAAAAAGAACGCCAAAAAGAAGAAGGTAAAATGTAAGTTTCTGGCCGCGGATTTGACGGGCAAGTGGCCGGACGTGGGGACAGGATTTGATTTTGTTTATGACTGGGGCCTGCTTCATCATATTATGCCCGAATATCGGGACAGATACGTGCGCGACGTGCACAGGGTTTTGAAACCGGGCGGCAAATACGCTTCGCTTTGTTTTAACGAGAAGGACACATCCTTCGAGGGGACAGGCAAATACAGGGGGACACATCTTGACACACAGGTGTACCTGTCGTCGGAGAGGGAATTGCGAGAGCTTTTCGGAAAGTTTTTCAGGATTATCGACTTTCGCGTGTTCGAGTCGTCCGCTAAGATGAACCACGTTTTCAACTACTGCTTTATGGAAAGAAAGGAGCTTTAACGGATGTCGGCGAAGGTGTATTTCATAAAGGCGAAGACAAAAGACGGCGAGAATGTCCTTTCGGACAAGTCGCTTCGGCTGTTTAAGGGGGCAGGCCTGGGCAAATGCTTCAAAGCAAATGATTTTACAGCGGTGAAGGTGCATATCGGCGAGGCGGGCAATAAGACGTATATCAAGGCGCCGTGCCTGAAGGGCCTTGTCGAAGAATTGATGCGGCTGAGGACCAGGCCGTTTCTGACCGACACGAGCACGCTTTATACCGGCAGGCGTCATAACGCGATTGACCACGCGATACTCGCGGCCGAGCACGGCTTCGACGTAAACGGGCTTGGCTTGCCGTTCATCCCGCCTGACGGGCTTTTCGGGACAAGCGAAACGCCGGTTACCATCGACGGCCCGCTTAACAAAGAGGTTTCGGTCGCCTATGATATCGCCCGCGTGCAGTCGATTCTGTCGGTTGCGCACGTGACGGGACATCTGGGGACATGCTTTGCCGCGACGCTGAAGACGCTGGGGATGGGCTGTGCAAGCAGGAAGGGCAAGATGAGGCAACATTCGGCGGTCAAGCCGAGCGTTGACAGGGACAAATGCGTTGCGTGTGGGGAATGTCTGCGGCACTGCCCGGAAGGTGCGATTACGGTCGAGGACCTCAAGGCACATATCGACAGGGACAAGTGCATCGGCTGTGCGGAGTGCCTGGCGGTGTGCAGGTTCGGGGCGGTCGTCCACGACTGGAACACGGAAATCGAGATACTCGAACGCAACGTCGCCGAACACGCAAAAGGCGTGCTGGCCGGCAAGGAGGGACGTGCGGCGTTTATAAATTTCGCGATTTCGATTACAGGCGACTGCGACTGTATGAACGAGCCGGACAAGCGAATCGTCGATGATATCGGGATACTGGCCTCGGCCGACCCTGTCGCGGTTGACCAGGCGGCCGTTGACCTTATGGGAAAAAAGGCGGGCAAACCCCTGGATAAAATCTCAAAATACCCCAATCTAAACGGCAAATTTCAGCTCGAACACGCCGAATCAATCGGCCTCGGCAGCAGAAAATACGAGCTCGTAGAGATCGCTTAATGGCGATTTTCTAGTTTGATTACTCCAAAATTTTCTTGACTATTCCTCTGAAAAGAGTATAATCCGACCCGTTTCGAGGCGAGAGAGAAGAACACGAAGGAACAAAGGATTCGGTAATGAAAAAGGTGTTTTTCACCTTCGCTGTTTTTGCATTTCTTTTAACAGACCGAGCTTTGAGTGTTTCCTACACAGTAATTGATTTGAATCCGAACGGATTCGGTCGTTCTGAGGCCCAAGGAGTTGTCGGCACACAGCAGGTCGGCTTCGGAAATAGTTCGGCTACCGGCAACAGCGACCACGCCCTGCTCTGGAGCGGCAGCGCCGAAGCT
Organism: uncultured Pirellulales bacterium; assembly: GCA_964536225.1. GTDB lineage: Bacteria > Planctomycetota > Phycisphaerae > Sedimentisphaerales > Anaerobacaceae > Fen-1362. Next base: position 27,002 of record CAZHVR010000007.1, on the reverse strand, counting down.
TACGTTGATTTACATCCGAGCGAATTCTTAGAATCATATGCTTATGGCGCAAACGGCACGCAGCAGGCCGGCTGGGGTTCATTAACGCCCGGGTTAGATGATTACCACGCGCTGCTCTGGAACGGCAGCTCCGCAAGTTGTGTCGATTTGAATCCCGGCGGATTCGATTTCTCGCAAGCTTACGCTACCAACGGCACGCAGCAGGTCGGCTATGGGGCCGGCTCAGCGACAGGTGACAAGACCCATGCCCTGCTCTGGAACGGAAGCGCTGCAAACTATGTTGATTTAAATCCCGGCGGATATATTAATTCTTATGCTTACGGAATAAGCGGAACGCAACAGGTTGGTTATGGCAACGGCCACGCTTTACTCTGGAGCGGCAGCGCCGAAAGTTTCGTCGATTTGAATCCGCCAGGATGGGACACATCTGAAGCTTACGCAATCAGCGACGACCAGCAGGTCGGCATTGTCGCCTCATTTTCCCTTCCTTACACATATGCCTTTATCTGGTTTGGCAGCGCCGAAAGCGGCATCAATTTGAATCCGAGCGATTTTAGCAGCTCACTGGCTTATGGAACCAACGGTATTCAACAGGTTGGTGTTGGCTGGGGTTCTTCTACCGGCGACTACGCTCACGCCCTGCTCTGGAACGGCAGCGCTGATGACTATATCGACCTGCATCAATTCCTGCCTGCCGGATACACACGTTCTTGTGCTAACGGGATTGATGGCTTCGGAAACATCGTTGGCTTTGCGTCAGGCAGCGGTTTGGGCACACATGCCTTCCTTTGGCAAATCCCCGAACCGGCCACACTTTTACTTTTCGGTCTCGGTGCGGTGATTGTGAGAAGGCCTCGACGTAAATAGTTCACAGCAGCAGAAAATACGAGCTGGTAGATATCAGTTAGTATTCTGCTAAGTGCCTGCCGTTGAAGAAGTTGTGTTCAGTTCAGCCGCAATTTTGCTATGTCAACGTTATGCAATACCTCACTAATGCTGGTCTGAATTGCGAATCATGTCTTTTTACAGTGCGAAATGAATGTTGAAAATTAACAAATTTGTTGACGGGAGTTGTTCAATTGTCAATAATCAACAAATAATTATCAATGTTTGAAAATTGAGGTGTGCTTATGTCGTTGGGCGAGATATTAAGGGCAAAACGTGAGGAGGCAGGGCTGACCTTAGACGAGGTCAGCGCAAAGGTGGGATTTTCCAAGCCGTATCTTTCGACGATAGAAACAGGCAAGGTGAATAATCCGCCTTCGGATGAGCTTTTGAAGAAACTCGAACGCGTCCTCAAATTTGAGCCGGGACTGCTTTTGTTTATCGCTCATACCGAGCGAATGTCACCGGACATCAGGGAGAAATTCGAGACCACGATTTCAGAAAACGAAAGGTTGCGAAACGCCCTGAAGGATTTGCTTCCTTTAGTCAGCGATGCCGACAGAAAGCGATTGGCCAAGCTTGTCGGAGAAGAGCCGGCCAAAAGCGGAGTCGGCGAAAAGCTCACGCCGGGCCGATTGGTTCCGATTATTAACAAGGTGCAGGCGGGTTATCCGGCCGAGTTCGACGACCTCGATTATCCCGTCGGAATAGCCGACGATTATGTCCGCTGCCCGGACCTGCACGACCCCAACGCGTTTGCGGTCTGCGTTGTCGGCGACTCGATGGAGCCGGATTTCAAAGAGGGTGACATCGTGGTGTTTTCGCCGCAGGCCGAGGTCAACAGCGGCGACGATTGTTTCGTGCGGTTCGCCTCGCCGCACGAGACGACCTTCAAGCGTGTGTTCTTCGAGCCAGACGAAATGATTCGACTCCAGCCGAGGAACGACAAATACGCCCCGACGATGGTCGAGGGCAAGCGGATTAACGGCCTTTACAGGGCGATTGCGAAATACGAGCGGTTGTAGTTGCAGACAGGGGAGTCACGGATGGCGGATTCGGCAAGCTCACCACGGACGGTTCTGGCAGGGATTGATGAAGCGGGTTTCGGACCGATTTTAGGCCCGCTGGTCGTCTCGGCAGGTGTCTTCAGGGTGCCGAAGAATCTCGTATGGGCGGATTTATGGGAGGTCCTGCGGGAAAGCGTTTGTGATAAGCGGTCAGGCCTCAAGGGCCGACTTTTAATAGCCGACAGCAAAAAGGCGTTCAGCAAATCCGTCGGCGTAAGACACCTTCGAAAAACAGTTTTGGCCGTCCTGAAGCAACTCGGTAATGAACCGAACAGTTTGACAGACCTCATATTGTCACTGTGTCCCGATTGTCTCGAGCATCTCGGCCAATACCCGTGGTATAAGCCCCAACTTGTGGGGGATAATTATTCTCTTGGCGGCGACGCCGGCGATATCGCTGTCGGCGCCTCGATGTTAAAAAAGGACCTCGCTAAAAAGCATATCGAGCTTCTGGGCCTGAAAAGCCGCTGTATCGAGGTCGCAAATTATAACCGTATGGTTGCCGCGGTAAAGAACAAGGCCAAAGTTCTCTTTACGGCCGTTGCAGAGCTTATGCAGTGGACGATTAAGGATTTTGCAGGCGATGATTTGGACATTGTCATAGACCGGCAGGGCGGGCGATGTCACTATCGCCGGCAATTACAGCTTATGTTTCCGGATATGGCGCTTAGGGTTATTCGCGAGGACCAGCACAGGAGCAGTTATGAATTGAGCGACGGGGACAGGCGCGTCCGCCTGCATTTTATTGTCGGGGCCGACGGCAAGTATCTGCCCGTGGCGCTGGCGTCGATGGCAAGCAAATACATCAGGGAGGTCCTCGTCGATAATATCAACCGTTACTTCAGGGGTTTCAGCGATTCTTTAAAGCCGACGGCCGGCTACTGGAAAGACGGCCTGCGGTTCATCGAGGACATAAAAACATATATTCCGGGTGTGCATTACAACGCAAATCAGCTTATAAGGTGCAGATAATATGAGTAGCAAGATAACAATAGTAGGCGCCGGCAACGTCGGTGCGACGACGGCGCATATCGCGGCCGGCCGCAAACTCGGCGAAATAGTCCTGATTGATATTGTCAAAGGATTAGCTCAGGGTAAGGCGATGGATATGGCCGAAGCAGGGCCTGTGCAGGGATATAACACTAAAATAACCGGAACTACCGACTGGGCAAAGACAAAGGACAGCTCAATCGTCGTGATTACAAGCGGTTTGCCGCGAAAGCCGGGGATGAGCAGAGATGACCTGCTTGCCAAAAACGTCGAAATCGTCAAACAGGTCAGCCGGAACGTAAAAGATTTTTGCCCGGACAGTATCGTCATAGTGGTTGCTAATCCGCTTGATGCGATGGTTTATACGGCTGCGTCGGTGACGGGATTCGACAAAAAAAGAATATTAGGAATGGCGGGGGCCCTGGATGCCGCGAGGTTCAGTCATTTTATCGCGGCCGAACTTGGTGTAAGCTGCGACGACGTGCGCGGGATATTGATGGGCGGCCACGGCGACGATATGGTGCCGCTGCCGAGATTCACAACCGTTGCCGGAATACCGATTACCGAACTGCTGGATAGCGCCACGATTGCACATCTTGTGGAGCGAACCAGAAAAGGCGGGATAGAGATTGTTGATTTGCTCGGCTCAAGCGCTTATTATGCGCCAGCGGCAGGGGTGGTTAAAATGGCCGAGGCGATTTTGACCGACGCTTCGGCGATTATTCCCTGCTGTGCGTTTTGTTCGAAGGAGTATAACGCTGGGGGTTATTTTGTAGGCGTTCCCGTTGTGCTCGGCAAAGACGGCGTAGAGAAGATAATTGGGCTTAAACTCAACACCGATGAACAAGCTCAGTTCAATGCCTCGCTTGAGCACGTCAAGCAGCTCACGGCCAAGGTCGATAAGTTATTGTGATTGAACCGCTTAAGGTTTTATCGGATTTGCCGATAATGAACTGATACACCCGCCAAATGTAAACAGCGTTCCGCCTTCGGCGGACAAGTTTGGGGCTGAAAAATGGAATTGATAAAGAAGATTAAGCAGGCCGAATCAGAGGCGCAGCAGATAGTCGAGCAGGCAAAGAAGGATGCCGCCGAGTCGGCCCACAAGGCAAAGCAGGCCGAACAGGAAGCCCTCGAACAGGCACAGCGCGACAGGAAGAAGGCGATTGATTCTGCCGTTGAAGAAGGACAAAAGCAGGGCCAGGCGGAGGCGGCAGGCCTTAAGGTCGAAGGACAAAACAAGCGGGAACAGTTACGCGACAAGGCGACGGCCCAGATGAACGCCGCAGTCGCGTCGGTTATGGAGTATCTCAGGAAATAACAATGGCTATAGTTCAGATGGCCAAATTTATGATTGTCAGTTACCGCGGCGAAGCGGGCGAGCTTCTCGAATCGCTTCAGCAGGCGGGTATTTGCCAGATACTCAATGCCGATACGGCCGCGGTCAGCAAACAGATGAAGGAGCTGGCACAGGGAGGCGAAAAGCCGAGAGATATCGAGCAGATACTCGCCCGGCTGAGTCGCAGCATCGAATTTTTAAGACCGTACAGCAAACAGAAAAGCGGACTTACCGCGATGCTGGCGCCAAAGACGGTCGTGGATAAAAGCACTTACGAGAAGGTAACGACCGACGAGGCGATTCTAAAAGCCGCCGAACAATGCAACCAGACGCAGACGGCGATTGAGAAGCTCAAGTCGGAAATCGACAACCTTAATTCCCGTCTCGATGAGTTAAGGCCGTGGGAGGGGCTGGACGTCGTAATCGAAGAATTAAGTCAGCTCAAACAGGCACGGTGCTGGATTGGTTTTGTTCCCGCCCAGCGGTTCGGGCAGCTTGAGCAGGATTTGGCCGAAGCCGGCGCGGTTATGCAAACCGTCGGCGAGACAGCGACCAGAAATGCCTGCGTGATTGTCGCGCTTAAGGAAAAAGAAGAGCAGGTCGGTAAATTACTGCGTTCGGCTGAATTCGAACAGGCCAAACTCGCTGGCATAACCGGGACTGTCGCCGATGCAATTAGCGAAAACACGGGCAAGCTCGAAAAGGCCGAAGAGCAGTTTGCCAAACGACAATCAGAAGCCGAATCGCTGACAAACTATCTTGTAAAGCTTGAGATTCTTTACGACCACTATTCGAACCTTTTGAACAGGGAACAGACCAGGCAGTTGGCGCCCGCGACACAGCAGACGATTATTTTCGAGGGCTGGGTGAGAAAGAAGGACTTCTCACGGCTGGAGAAAATCGTCGGCAGGTTCTCAGCGTCGAGCTTACACAGGATTACCCCGGCCGAAGACGAGGAAACGCCAGTCGAGATAGAAAACCCAAACGCGATTAAGCCCTTCGAGGTCGTTACCCGCCTGTATGGTATGCCCAAGCATTTCAACGTTGACCCGACGGTGTTTTTTGCGCCTTTCTTTACGGTGTTTTTCGCGCTGTGCCTTGCCGACGCTGGCTATGGGCTTTTAATGGTGGCGATAGCGTTCTGGATGATAAGAAAAATGCAGGGCGACAAGAAGCTGCTGTGGATGCTGGTGATTTGCGGCTTCTCCACTGCGGTATTCGGCGCGCTGACGGGCGGCTGGTTCGGCGACACAATCCAGCAGTTTATCCCGGCGCTTAAGACGTTCAGGGAAAAGCTGATGATTTTCGACCCGCTGACGGACCCGATACCGTTTCTGCTTCTTTCAATCGGGCTTGGTTACTTCCAGATAAATATCGGGATACTAATCGCGTTTGTGCACAACCTCAAACGAAAGGATTTCATCGCCGCCGCCTGCGACCAGCTCACGTGGCTTGTTATGCTCAATTCGTTGGTGCTGTTCGGCTGCGGGAAGTTCGGCCTGATTGACAGGAATATCGGCGGGATATTCGGCAAGATAGCGATTGTGCCCGCGGTTGCGATTCTGCTTTTCAGCCAGCGAGAGGGAAGCATCGGCGCCCGCTTAGGGATGGGTTTCTACAACGTGTTCAGCACGATTTTCTTTTTAGGCGACGTCCTGAGCTACCTGCGTCTTATGGCGCTGGGAATGGTCGGCGCGGGGCTTGCAATGGCGGTCAACGTTATCGCAAAGCTCGCGATGAATCTGCCTTACGGCCTGGGCATAGTCCTTATGATATTGATACTTGCCGGAGGGCATTTGTTCAACCTGGCGATGTCGGCGCTGGGCGCGTTCGTTCATACGCTGCGGCTTCAGTATGTCGAGTTTTTCCCGAAATTTCTCGTCGGCGGCGGCAGGGCGTTCGAGCCGCTGACCAAACAATATAAACATATTTATATAGCAGGCGACGAAAAGCAGGCGATTTCAGAGTAATGGCAAACGATTAAGAAAGAGAGGATTGTCAGATGGAATACGGAATGGCATTGGCGTTACTGGGTGCGGCGTTGGCTGCGTTTCTGGCAGGTATCGGCTCGGCAATGGGCATAAGCATAGCGGGCAGAAGCGCAACCGGCGTGCTCAGTGAGAAACCGGAAAGATACGGCCCGCTGTTCGTTATGGTCGTGCTGCCGGGCACACAGGGCTTCTACGGCTTCCTCGGCGCGTTTATGGTTATGCTCAAGCTCAATATCTTCGGCGGCGGGCTGAGCGAGGCAATCTCGACCAGCTTGGGCTGGTCGATTGTCGCGGCGTGTCTGCCGGTTGCCGCGGCAGGCCTTATCAGCGCGATTCATCAGGGCAAGGTTTGTGCCGCAGGCATTCTTATGGCGGCCAAGAGGCCTGAAATGGCGTTTAAAGCAGGCGTTGTTTACGCGGTTATGGTCGAGATGTACGCGATTCTCGGATTGCTCGTAACGCTGTTTCTGCTGCTGTTTGCGATTAAATGGCCGGCGGGTGCTGCGGCTGTATAAGCAGGACAGGCGAAGCCGCCCTTTCGCGGTTTTAAGGAAACTGGTGAAATTATGGATGGTGAACAGGTAATAGAAAAGATACTTTCGGATGCAAAGGCCGAGGCGCAAAAGTTAGAAAAAGAAGCCGAGGCAAAACAGGCACAGCAGCAGGAAGAGACCGACAAGCGTCTGGAAGAATACAATAAAGAGACCCAGACGATTGCCCATAAGGCCGGTGAAGACGCCCGAGAACAGGTGCTGTCCGCGGCCCGGATGGAGCTGGCCAAAGAGGAGCTGGCTGAGAAGGTGAAGATTCTCGACGAGGTTTTCGTCGAGGTGCGAAAGCAGTTGAATAAATTAAGCGACGACGAATACCGAAAGCTAATGGCCAAGCTGATGGCAGGGGCAATCGAGACCGGCGATGAGGAAGTGATAATCGACACTAACGAGAAGCGCATCGACCAGTCGTTGATAGACCAGGTAAACAGTCATAAAAAATCGGACTTGAAGCTCGCGGGCCGGAGAGAGGATATAGGCGGCGGCTTTGTCCTCAAACGAGGCAAAATAAAAAACAACCTGTCGCTCGATATTCTTCTGGCCCAGGCGAGAGAACAATTAGAGATTGAGCTGGCAGGCAAGCTCTTTGCCGGATGATAAAAAATGAACGCATTGGCGCAACAGGCAGAAATCGATTTCAGCAGGTATCCCGCCATCGGGACGGATGACTGGCAGTATGCCTTCGAGACGGCGCAGGTGCGAGCGCTGGAGACGGCGATGCTGCCGAGGTCGGTCTTTGCGGATATGGCCAACGCGTCGAGTTTCGAGCAGGCCGCCGACTACCTGCGCTCAGGCGAATATGCGGTCGGTGCGGGAACGCCGATTTCGGAGCTTGAAAAGATTCTGCTTGAACGCAGGGCCGAGGTCAGGAGGCAGTTCGCCGGCTGGATGCATAACGACTCAATCGTAACACTTTTCAAAAGCAGGGACGATTTCGCAAACCTACGGCTGGCCGTTCGAAGGGCGGTAACGCAAAAGCCGATTGGCGGTGGATACAGCGGCCAGGGCAATTTCCCGCCCGAGCAGTTTGCGGAGGTCTTCGAGAATGAAAAATACGAGATGCTCCCCGATTTTATGGCCAAAGCGGCCGAGCGGGCGATTGTTCTTTATTACGCAGACAAGGACATTCGCGCAATCGATTACGCGATTGACGCAGAGCAGGCGGAATTTAACCTGGCGACTGCGGCGAAACTGAATAGCGAGTTTCTGCTCGGTTTTTTCAGGATACAGACGGACCTGGCTAATATACGGACGATGCTTCGGCTGACAATGACTCAGGGTGAGCAGCGAAACGTCTTTTTGCCCGGCGGATACGTCGAGCGCGACCGGTTGATACGCGGGCTGGATACCGGCGGCGACGGATTAGCTGCGTTATTTTTCGCAACGCCTTATTTCGAGGTCGTGCAGGCGGGCGCCTCGTATGCGGCGTCGGAAAAATCGTTTTTGAAAGTCGAGCAGCAGTGCGACGAATATTTCAACGGCTATCTGCATACGACCATATCGATAACGGCAGGAATACAGCCGATTATCGCGTATCTGCTGGCGAAGGAAAATGAGATTCGAACGGTCCGGCTGGTGCTGACCGCCAGGAAGAACCAACTGAATCCTAAATTGATTCTGGACAGGATTGGTTAGACGGTATGGAAGGTAAAGTAGCGGTTTTGGGCGACGAGGATTTTGTGATGCCGTTTTCGGCGCTGGGAATCGATACATTCGCTGCGGGCGAGACGCACGAGCAAACAGTGGAAGCGGCCGGCAAGATAGTCCAGGGCAAATATACACTGGTCGTAGTAGCGGAGAATACCGCCAAATTGGCTGAAGAAGCATTCGAAGGTGTGCAGAAAGCGCCGACACCGTGTCTGGTGGTCGTGCCTTTCACGACCGAGCCGGAGGGCTTCGCGACAAGGGCTTTGGGTAAGGTTTTGAAAACAGCAACGGGTATAAATATTCTCGAAGGTAATTAAAAAATGGGCGAGACAAAAAAAGGCAAAATAGTAAAAGTGGCGGGCCCCGTCGTGGTGGCAGAAGGTATGTCCGGCTCACGTATGTATGACGTGGTTCGCGTCAGCGAATTGAACCTTATCGGTGAGATAGTCGGGCTTAAAGGAGACCAGGCCTCGATACAGGTTTACGAGGAGACGACCGGCATCGGCCCCGGCGAGCCCGTGGTCGATACAGAGGCGCCGCTGAGCGTCGAGCTTGGCCCCGGCCTGATTGAAAGTATTTACGACGGAATTCAAAGGCCGCTCGATTCGTTAGTCAAAGCCGAAGGCGCGTTTATGAGCCGGGGCAGCGCTATGCCCGGTCTGAGCAGGGAAAAGAAATGGCACTTCAAGCCGACCATCGAAAACGGAGCCGACGTAAACGCAGGCGACGTTATCGGTGAAGTTGACGAGACGATACTTGTTAAACACAGGATTATGATACCGCCCGGTGTCAGGGGTAAGCTGCAGGATATCAAAGAAGGCGACTTCACCGTTGAGCAGACCGTTGCGACCGTGGCCGGCGATGGGGGCGCCAAGTACGAAATCAAGCTGATGCAGAAATGGCCTGTGCGAAATGCCAGACCTGTCAGAAAACGGCTCGCACCGAACAAGGCGCTGATTACCGGCCAGCGGGTTATCGATGCGTTCTTCCCATTGGCCAAAGGGGGAACAGCGTGCGTGCCGGGGCCGTTCGGGACGGGCAAAACAGTCGTGCAGCATCAGTTGGCCAAGTGGATTGACGCGGAGATTGTCGTGTATATCGGCTGCGGCGAACGAGGCAACGAGATGACCGACGTGCTGACGGAATTCCCTCACCTTAAAGACCCGCGAAGCGGCGAACCGCTGATGAAACGTTCGGTCCTGATTGCCAATACTTCAAATATGCCCGTGGCGGCCAGAGAGGCATCGGTCTATACGGGGATAACGATAGCGGAGTATTTTCGCGATATGGGTTACACGGTTGCGCTTATGGCCGATTCCACCAGCAGATGGGCCGAGGCGATGCGTGAGATTTCAACCCGCCTGGAGGAAATGCCGGCGGAAGAAGGTTACCCGGCGTATTTGGGTGCTCGAATCGCGTCGTTCTATGAAAGGGCAGGACGTGTTTCATGCCAGGGCAAACCCGAACGCGAAGGGGCTTTGGCGATTATCGGTGCGGTAAGCCCGCCGGGAGGCGACCTTTCGGATTCGGTTGTGCAGGCGACCCTGCACGTCGTCAAGGTCTTCTGGTCGCTGCAGGCGCGTCTTGCCTACGCCAGACACTTCCCGGCGATTGACTGGCTGACGAGCTATTCGTTCTACAAACAGTATCTCAAGGAAGGGTTCGAGGACAAGGAACGCGGGCGGGAAATGGAGGTATTGACCGTCGAGGCGATGGAGCTGCTCGAACAGGAGTCGCAGCTTCTGGAGATTGTCCGGCTGGTAGGAGCCGAAGCGCTTTCGCCCAAAGACAGGTTATCGCTCGAGACGGCCAGGTCGATTCGTGAGGATTTCCTGCACCAGAACGCCTTCCACGAGGTCGATACGTTTACTTCGCTGAACAAGCAATACGAGATGCTGAAAACCATTCTGCATTTCCACAAAGAGTCGCTTTCCGCGATAGCGGCGGGCACCGAAACGGCGCAGATTTTTAAGCTGCCCGTGCGGGAGGAAATCGGAAGGGCAAAATATATTCCGGAAAAAGAGATGAGCAAAATCACCGCAATACGCCAGACAATCAGTGAGCAGATAAAACAGTTGCAGACAACGGCTGCGGCGGAGAAGTAAACCGAAGTAAAACTTAACGGGAGTAGCAAATGCTTTCACTTAAGGAATATCAGACGGTAACGAACATAGCCGGCCCTTTGATGATGATCGAGATGGTTGATGATGCCAGATACGCCCACATCGTCGATATTCAGCTTGCCGACGGCTCCATACGACACGGACAAATTCTCCAGGTCGAAAGGGATAAGGCGCTTGTGCAGGTCTTCGAGGGGACAAGCGGTATCGACGTCAGGGACGCAACGGTGCGGTTCCTCGGCAGGCCTCTCGAATTAGGCGTATCGCGGGATTTGTTAGGCAGGGTCTTCAGCGGGCTTGGCGAGCCGAAGGACGACGGCCCGAAGATTATCCCGGACAAACGCCTCGACATCAACGGAAGCCCAATTAACCCGTTCGCCCGCGACTATCCCAATGAGTTCATACAGACGGGCATATCTACAATCGACGGCCTTAATCCGCTTGTCCGGGGTCAGAAGCTGCCGATATTCTCCGGTTCAGGTCTGCCCCACGATGATTTGACCGCCCAGATTGCGAGACAGGCGACGGTGCTTGGTAAAGGCGAGCAGTTCGCTGTGGTCTTTGCGGCAATGGGTATCACCTTCGAGGCGGCGCAGTTCTTTATCGACGATTTACAGAGGACCGGCGCAATCGAGCGGGCAGTGATGTTCGTTAATCTCGCCAACGACCCCGCGATTGAGCGAATCGCCACGCCCCGCTTTGCGCTGACTGCTGCCGAATATCTGGCGTTCGATTTGGATATGCACGTGCTGGTCATTCTCAACGATATGACCAACTACTGCGAGGCGCTGCGTGAAATCAGCGCGGCCCGTAAGGAAGTGCCCGGCAGGCGCGGCTATCCCGGCTATCTTTATACCGACCTGGCGACGGTATATGAGCGCGCAGGCAGAATCAAGAATAAGAAGGGCTCGATTACGATGGTGCCCGTGCTGACGATGCCGGAGGACGACAAGACGCATCCCGTGCCCGACCTTACCGGCTATATAACCGAGGGACAGATTATTTTGTCCCGCTCGCTGCACCGTAAAGCCATATCGCCGCCGGTCGATGTGCTGCCGAGCTTGTCGCGTCTGAAAGATAAGGGTATCGGCAAAGACAAAACGCGGGAAGACCATGCCGACTTGTATAATCAGCTTTACGCCGCTTACGCGCGGGGCAAAGAGGCGCAGGAGCTTGCGACGATTATGGGCGAAGCGGCCCTTTCCGAAGAAGACAAGAAGTATATGAAGTTCGCCGACGCCTTCGAAGCGCGCTACATCTCGCAGGATTATTACGAGAACCGCACAGTCGAGCAGACACTCGATTTGGGCTGGGAATTGCTCAGTATGTTCGAGAACGCGGAGCTCAAGCGTATCGATGTGAAATTGATTGAGAAATATATGCCACGTTTCCGCAAAGCGAAGTCGTAACGGGTCACGTATGCTACAGAACGTAAACGCAACACGAATGGAGTTACTGCGGCTGAGACGCCGGGTGGGGCTTGCGGTGCGCGGGCACAAGCTGCTAAGCGAAAAACGAGACGGCATATCGAGGCATTTGATAAAAATAGCGAGGGCGATTCAGCCGTTGCGGAAGAAAGTCGAAACCGAGCTTATGGAAACATCCCGGCGATTTATGCTGGCCCGCGCATCGATGGAGCCGGAACATATAAAGGCCGCTCTTGAGGTGCCGACGAAGAAATTCTCGCTCGCCGTCAAGCTTGCCAGCGTTATGAACGTCAGGGTCCCCGAATTGACCAAGCAGATAGCCGGTGAAATTATCTGCTACGGTTACGCGACGACCTCCGGCGAAATGGATGTCGCCCTGATGGCGCTTGAGCGGGCGTTCGATTCACTCATCGAGCTTGCTGAAAAGGAAAAGCAGGCACGGCTGCTGGCCGTCGAGCTCCAAATGACCCGGAGACGCGTCAACGTCCTCGAACACGTCGTCATTCCCGAGCTGCACGAGACGATTAAGTATATCTACGACAAATTAGGCGAAGCCGAGCGCGACAACACCTCCCGCCTGATGAAAATCGCAGACATCATCCGCGCCTGACAATTTCTTCGACTTATTCCTTTGGTGGCAGAAGAGCGTCGAGAAGCGGCTTTATCCAGGTTTTCGTTTCGGTGTCGTAAACGGCGAAATCGGAGTCAAACTGCCAGTAGTCAAAGCTCATTCCCCGCTCGACAACTGTATCGGCGACGAATTTGGTATAGCGGGCGCGGGATGCCATATCTGCCTTCTCGTAAGAGCCGAACTCGCCGAGGTTCATAGGCCGGTTATTCTGTTTTGCCCACTCGGCAGCGGTATCGAAATCCCTGATTACCGCCTGCTTTTCTGCTTTGCTGCCCGTCCATTTTGTGCCCATCCAGGAATTAGAATCCCCGCTTGTTACCCAGGGAGCACCCTGGTGGGTGAATTTGAGAGGCGAATAATAATGAACGGAGACGATTATATTTCGGTCGTCTTCGGGCAGTTGCAGGTATCTCAGCGTTTTAATCTGGTTTGCCTGTGAAGGGCCGGCGACAATTGTTCTGTTCGGGTTGGTTTCTCGAATAATCTCAATAGCCCGGCCGAGCAGCGCGTTCCATTTGCCGACCAGCTTGCCCATCGGCTCATTAAGCGGCTCAAGCAGAAGATTATCCGGATAATCCCTGTAATGCCCGGCAATCTGTTTCCACAGCGCCAGATATTTATCCTTCTGGCCGGCGGGGTCGCTGTTTAGCTCGTTGAAGTGATGGATGTTTAAAATTATCGGCAGGTTCCTCGACAGTGCGCAGTTGACGGCCCAGTCAACACGATTAAAGAATTCGGGATCGATGGTATAAGGCGGCTCGTCCATCGCGTGGGCCGACCAGCGAACGGGCAGGCGCACCGAATCGAAGCCGGCGTCCTTTATCGCCTGAAAATATTCCTCCTTCAAAGTAAATCCCCACGCGCCTTCCTGAGGCGCATCCAGCGCATTGCCTAAATTAACGCCTCTGCCGAGAAGCTTATTGACTGCAAACGCATCGCGTGGGGCAGTTGCAGCATTATGTTTGCCTGTCATATTGCACCCGGTCAATGCTGTTATTACCATCGCAGCCAATATCGATATTTTTGATTGTTTTGACATAATCTTCAATGCTCCAGAAAAGAAAGTTAAAATACAGGGTTTGCCCGCCTTTCTGTTGAGAGGTCAAATTGTATCTAAGGTTTTGGAGGGATGACGGCATCCAGCAGCCCCTTGTTCCAGGTTTTTGTTTCCGTGTTATAGATGGCGAAGTTGGCACAGAAGTCCCAGTATGCCATACTAAAACCGTGTTGGGCCGCTGTATCAGCGACGCATTTTGTCCATCGAATGCGGGAATCCATATCAGCTTTTTTGTAAGCGCCGAACTCACCTACAAATATCGGACGGTTGTGCTCCTTTGCCCAGTCGGCGGCGAGGTCAAAATCCTTTTCGATGCGCCGTTTCTGGCTTTCGGAGCCGGCCCATTTCATACCGACCCATTTTTCGGAGCCATTCACCCAGGCAGCGCCCTGGTGCGTGAATTTATACGGCTGGTAATAATGAAAGGTGACAATAATATTGCGGTCGTCTTTCGGCAAATCGAGGTCCTTGAGTTTATAGACCTCGTTGTAATTGACCGGGCCGATAACGACCATTCTATTGGGATTAGTCGGCCGAACGACGGCAAGGGTTTCCCTGAGCAGCTTGTTCCATTCTGCATCCAGCTTGCCCGCCGGCTCGTTTAGAAACTCGAACAGCAGCGTTTCCGGGTAGTCCTTATAGTGCTCGGCGAGCTGTTTCCATATAGCCAGAAATCTTTCTTTGTTATTGTTGGGGTCGCTCAAAAGCTCGTAATAGTTGTGCATATTGAATATCAAAACAAGGTCCCGCGACAGGGCGTTTTTAATCGCCCAGTCAACCCTGTCGAGGAAATTGGGGTCGATTGTATAGGGCGGCTTGTCGGCGGCATGGATGGACCAGCGTACCGGCAGGCGGATGGAATTAAAGCCGGCGTCTTTTATGAGCTGGAAGTATTCTTCCTCAAGCGTGATGCCCCAGTCGCCCTCTTTCGGCGCCTCTAAGGCGTTACCCAAGTTGACGCCTCGGCCGATGAGTTTGTTGATTGCAAAGGCCTCTGATTGTGCTGATTTGGCGGTTCCGCAGCAGAATACGAGCGTACTTATCGCTACAAACGCTAATGAAATAAATCCGTACGGTTTTAGCGGTTTTAACATAATTATTTTACTCCAAATAGTTTCGACTTACTGTTTCGGCGGGATGACCGCCTCTAAAAGCTCTTTGCGGAAGGACTTGGTTCTCTCGTCGTACAGGCCGAATTCGCGGGCACAGAATTCCCAGTAGTGCAAGCTCATTCCCCGCTGTGCGGCGGTATCGGCGATGAATTTCGTCCAGCGGACGCGGGAGGCCATATCGGCCTTATTAATGGAGCCGAACTCGCCTAAATTAATCGGCCTGTTGTGCTCTTTGCCCCAGGCGGCACCTATATCGAAGATGTCGGTCATTGCTTTTTTCTCTTCATCTGTGCCGGTCCACTTTGTGCCCATCCACGTATTGGAATCTCCATCCCAGTCGTCGGTTGCCCAGGCGGGGAGTTTTTGCCCGACGAGTTTCATATCTTCGAGAGATTTCATGATTTTTTCGCGTGTCATCCAGGGTGCGCCCTGATGGGTGAAATTATGCGGGAAATAGTGGTGGACGCTGACAATGATGTTTCGGTCGTCTTCGGGCAGTTCGAGGAACTTGAGATAAGTAATCCAGGCGTCGTTGGCGCCGTCAACAACGATTGTTTTGGTCGGGTTATATTTGCGGATAATCGGGATTACTTCTTTTAGCCACTCGTTCCACAATTCCGGCGTCAGGGCATCATCGGGCTCGTTATAAATCTCGAGCAGCAGGGTGTCAGGATAGCCCTTATAGTGCTCAGCAATCTGCTTCCAGAGAGCCATAAACCTTTCCTTTTGCGGCATCGGGTCGGTATAAAGCTCCATATAGTGGTGCATATTGAGAATTACGGGAAGGTCTCGCGACAGAGCACAATTAACCGCCCAGTCAACTCTCTTAAAGAAGTCCGGATTTATGGTGTAAGGCGTTTCGGTCATTGCCCGGCTGGACCAGCGAACGGGTATGCGCACGGAATCGAAGCCGGCATCCTTTATCGCCTGAAAGTATTCTTCTTTAAGAACTACGCCCCATTCACCTTCGTGAGGTGCTTCGAGGGCATTGCCTAAATTAACCCCTCTTCCGAGGCGTTTGTTCATTGCTTCTGCTTTGGTCTGGTCTTGAGCCGCATTTGCTTGTTCTGCACGGGCGAATTCGAACGATATCAGCGCCAATATAATAAATGTGGTTACTTTCATTGTTTTTGACATAATTTTGAACTCCGAGAAATAAGAAATACAGAGTTAAACGCGTGCTTACGGCAAAAAGCGGAAGTGTCTTCGTACGCGGCCGTGATTGTGCGTCGATGCCTTGCTCACGGGTTGCGGGCTTACGTAGAGCAGCACCGCTATAATGCCCAGCAGCAACAGTATAACAGGTTCGCCCAAAATTGCAAGGCGATAATAAATGCTCCTGGCAATAGATAGAAGCGTGACTGTGTTCGCGTCATCGAGCTGGCGGTACGGTTCCAGCGTGGCGGTATTGGCGGAAAGATTACTTCGCAGAGCGATACTGTGACGGCCTCCGGCCGCGACGGCGACGAAGCCGTTGCCGCGGGGGGCGCTGCACTGTCCGTAGGCGTCCCATCCCCAGGCGGCCAGCGACCCGTCGAGCTTGAGAGCGACGGTATGAAATCCGCCGGTGGCTGTCGATGCGATGTCCGTATCCGGCGGCATATACTGGGCGCATTCGTTAAGGCCGAACACAATAGCCGAGCCGTCACGCTTGAAGGCCCTGCTGCAATAGCCGTTGGCCTCAACGGCGACAAAATCACCGCCCGCGGGAACGTTGCACTGTCCGTGGGTATTGTCGCCCCAGGCGACCAGCGTTCCATCGAACCTGAGGGCCAGACAGTGGTATCTTCCTGCGGCTATTGCTGTGAAGTTGTTGCCAGCGGGGACGTCGCATTGTTGAAATTTGTTCCAGCCCCAGGCGGCCAGTGACCCGTCGGAGCGGATTGCAAGCGAGTGGTATCCTCCGGCGGCTATCGCGACAAAATTTCTGCCCTGGGGGACGTTACACTGTCCGTAATTGTTGTTGCCCCAGGCGGCCAATGAACCGTCGGCTCTCAAAGCGAGGCAGTGCAGCCCGCCGGCGGCAATTGCCACGAAGTCGGAACCGGACGGTGCATTACACTGGCCGTAAGTGTTGTCTCCCCAGGCGACAATTGTCGCGGCAAAGGCGGGACCGGATAGTGAAAGGGCCGACAGCAGCAGAAACACTGCAATAAAGCTGAAGATATGATATTTCATCTTTCACCTCCTCCCAAGACGCATTTTCCCAACGGGGCTGCCTACAGGGGTGGCGAAAAAACAATGCCAATATTTATTATAACCGTCGCCGGCCTCAAATCAAGCAATATAATTAAATTATTTAGGAAAAAATCACAGTTTACGGTCGTCCCGGCCTCAATGTTAATGATTATATTAATGGCCGATATTGGCCTAAAAACGTGATTTTTGGGTATCTCAAGAGAAAAAGCCGATAATCAGATATTATTAGATATTCGCTGATGAAGCGGGTGCGGTAAGTGTTATAATCAAGAGATGTTATAATAGATATGAGTATGAAATCTGCTTGATGAGCAAGGGGTGTTTACAATGACAATTGGCACAAAATACAAATGGGGAAAAGATATTGCTGTGCGTACATGGAATAAGCTGCAACAACTACCCTTGTGGCGGCGGATACTGCTTTTGCTGGTGTTGGCCGCGATGGTGATGGTCGCCAGCGTGATGCTGGCGGCGTATCTGGCGGAGAAACGGCTGACCGGGGAGGTTGTAAAGATAAGCAAGGCAGGCGAGCCGCTCGTATATGCCGACCTGCGCCCGGAAGCGGTTAAGCCGCAGGCGGGCGAAGATGCGTCGCTTTATTACGTCGAGGCGGTAAAGCGAATCCGTCCCGGTGACCTGCAGGATATTGTCAAATTGGATGTTTTCTACCGCCTGAATATGGTTTCCCTTCCGTCGGACAAGTTTCCCGGCGAATTGCGTGAAAAAACGTCACAGACCCTGACCAAAGCGGAGCCGTTGTTTGCAATGCTCGATAAAGGAGCTCAACTTCCGTTGTCGGGGTTTGACGTGGGGGTTTTCAGAGGCAGACAGATATGCAAAGACCGGCTGGACAGTATTCAGGGAACGGCTTTTTTGTCGTCGCTGCGGACGCTGAATTTATTACAGTCGGGAAAAATCGAACAGGCGGCGAAGTCCATATTGTCCACGGCGCAGCTGATACGCGTGTTTGATTCCTTTCCGACGATACCTGTGCAGGGCAGAAAAATGATATGCTTCCGGCTGATATGCGCGGACATACAGATGCTGCTTGTTTACAATTCAGCGACAGGCCGGCTTTCTGAAAAGCAGCTCGAACAACTGCAATCGATGGTGGACGGAGTATTCGATTCAAACGCACTGGAGAAGACGCTTCTGGCAGAAAGGGTTTATCAGCTGGAGGTCGGACGAAACCTTATACCACGCGGGGTCGCGTCGCGGTTTCTCTCGCCTGATGTTCCGGCTCTTCCGGAGCGGCTGGCCAGGCCGAAATTCAGGTGGCATCGTATGCGGATATGTTCAGGCGCCGCGAAATTCCTGCGTGATATGGCCTGGTTTATCGAGGTTTCGCGATTGGCCTGGCCGGGTCCACTGGAGGAAATAAAAGACGCCAATTCTACGCCTTCAGGAGGGTCCAGCGGGTTGATTTCGACCGTTGCACCGCTTACTCGGTTTACTGCGGAGACGCTTGTTGCCGGGGAATGTACGGAAACGGCGCTGGCAATAGAACGTTATCGCCGACGGGAAAAGGCCCTGCCGAAAAAGCTGGAAGATTTATGTCCGCAGTATATCAAATCAGTTCCCTTAGACCCGTTTACCGGCCGGGCGATGCTTTATACCTGCAGCGACAAATCGTATAAGGTATTCAGCGCAGCCAAAGTCCGCATCAACGATGTAAATTCCATTGTGCCGGGGCAATAAGGGTGGTAGGCATTTTAGGGGGCTTTTCAACTTCTATGGACTGCGTGCATACTGCCGGTCTTTATATGCGGCGGTGAGGTGATTTCCGTTTATAAACCGCAGCAAAACCGAGGGCAAGCAGCATAATCGTGGCCGGCTCCGGGGTTGTTATGATTAGTTCGACTTGTTCAAGGTATCCCGTGCTGCCGGTCCATACGTCCCGAATCTGAATTCGCCACTGACCGGATGCGTACTGCCCGTCAAAGGCAGACAGTTCATAACCTGTCATCGGCCTGAACGGCTGGTCGAACGGCTGCGTAGCGTGTTCGATATCAACGGCTGCCTCGTCATCAAATAAAAACCGGTTCTGGCCGCCCGCCGAGTGGCTGCCGCCGTCTCGCATTATAAAAGCATCATTCGAGGAAGGGTTAAGGGTTATCGTCGTTCCCGCGGGGCCCTGCAGAACAATCTCCAAATCATAAAAGGCCTCGTGGGTAAGCAGCACCGCGACATCCAAATCCTCTATAAATAAGGGGCCGGTAACGTTGATAATTGCGTCATCCATTCGGCCTTTGCCGAGGCCGCTGTCAGGGTCGTTCGGAGAGGGGATAGGCAGGTCAAAGGGCTGCGAGATGACGACCGCAATACTTTTGCAGGGAACCGCACTAACGGCGGCAATGGCCGCGACCAGCATTAAAACACGTTTCGAGTATCGAGTAAACACAAGCTCACCGCGAATATCAATACCAGTGAACTACTCGATTCTCGCCCCCGTTTAGGAGGTCTTATTAGCAAAAAGCAGCGCTGATGTCAAGAGAAAAAAGCGGCAAAAGCGATTTTTGACGACCTTTTTCGGTCCGGGAGAAGGTTGTTACTTTACCTCCACTATCGAGTTGTAGCCGCCGAAGGGGTTAACCTCTGTGATTTCGTTGTAGGGGTCCTGCTGCCACTGGCCGTCCACGACTAACCGGTAACGGTATCTGCCGGGCGGCAGCTTCACGGCCGCCTGCCATACGCCGCTTTCACCCACCTTGTCCAGATTAAGCTTCGTCGGCTGCCAGTCGTTGAAGTCGCCGGCTATCTGCACCGATTTGGCGCGTGGATACAGGGTAACAAACGTTACGGCATCGTTGGCCTGATTGACGCCGTAGTAGTCGCTTAGCTTTGCGTCTAAGGCGGCGGAATTGTGCTGTTTTACCTCTGTCTGCCTCACTATCTCTTCCGGCCTGGCGTGGCCTGTCTCGGCCTTGGCCGAAGGAGCGGGCGGGTTCGTCGCAGGAGGTTCGACCCTGGCCGTGACCAATTCCGTTTTTTGCGGTTTTTGCTTGGGCGTCTCTATCGCCTTTATTCGCTCGGTGTCCGGCTGGTCTTGCCTCTTAGGGGTCGAAGCGGGCTGGCTGACCTGCGGTTTTCTCTTTGCTGCCTCTGGCTGACGCACGGCGGCGGGTGCGGGTTTTGCCTTCTCCAGCAGCTGCTCGGCAGTAGCGCTTATCGCCTCGAGCTTTTCCGACAACGATTCGACGACCTGCCGCCGTTGTTTTTCGGGCTGTCCCGGCGCGCCGGAATGCAAAATTTCCTTCACCAGAGCCTGAAAATCATTATGTCCTTTGCTTGCGGGGTCATATTCCCCAATCGGCTGGCCAAACGAAGCCGCTTCTTTGAGCTTGGTATTGAAATTGACCACCGTTTTGAACATCTTGTCGCCGAAATGCGAGCGCAGCTCGGCCAGAATCTCCCGTGCCATTTTTGTTCGAATGTCATACATACTCGCCAGCACTTTTACGTTGACGTTCTGGCGGCATCGCTGACACAGGACCGCCAGTGTTTCGAGCTGCTTGCTCAGGCCGTGCAGCGAAAAATAGCCGGTTTCTACCGGCACAATCACGTCTGTTGCCGCCAGCAGGGCGTTGAACGTAAGCAGGCCCACGGCAGGGGGGCAATCGACGACGGCATAGTCATAGCGGTCTTTGACTGTATTGAGGACTTTTTTAAGGCAGTCATCCCTGTCGGGCACACCTGCCATTTGCTGCTCGAACGCCGAAAGGTCGATACTGGCCGGGGCAAGCTCGAGCTTGTCGTTGATTTCCCACAGCACCTCCCCGAGCCGCATCGGCTCGTCCCTGCTGAAGCTGATTAGCACGTCGTAGATGCTTTGCTCGATTTGCTCTTCGGGCACCGCCAGTCCGACAGAGCAGTGCGACTGCGAGTCCATATCGACCAGCAGTGTCTTCAGGTCCTGCTCAGCAAGCGCGCTTGCGAGGTTGATTGAAACGGTGGTTTTTCCTACTCCGCCTTTTTGGTTGACAACAGCTATCGTCCTCATCTGTTTCCTCGGGTCTCACAGCATAAAAGGTTAAGGTCTGACTATTCTGACAAAGTCCTTTCTATCAGTGTTAAAAAGCAGTAAATTGCCCACAGGTTTTTTCGGCACAGAGGAGGGAAAAACTTTATCTTTTTATGGGACCAGCCGATAAAAATCTGTTTTAACAGTATGAAAGACCGAGCTTTGCAGTTATTCGGGTGACATGCAGATTATCAGGGGATTATACTGACAAGGTGCATAGAAGCCGTTTTTCAGGGCTGGTAAAGAGGTGGTGTGTCGTTCTTAGCCGAAATTGGCCGGTTCTTCCATAGTTTTTTTCACGAAGTCGAGGAACTGGGCGGCGTATGCGCCGTTTGCGACCTTGTGGTCAACCGAAAGCGTCATATTCATAATCTTGCGGATAACTATGTTATGGTCATCCGGAACGCAAACGTCTTTGATTCGCCCTATACCCAGTATCGAGCACTGGTTCGGGACGACGATCGGGATAAATGAGTCGATTCCGAGCGTCCCGAGGTTGCTGACCGTGATACAGCCGCCTTCGAGGTCCTCCGGCGTGAGCTGATTGTTTCTGGCCTTTTCGGCAAGTGCTTGGCTGTCGCGGGCTATCTCGACGAGCGTTTTTTTGTCCGCATCCTTTACTATCGGGGCCGCCAGCCCCTCAGGCACGGCTATTGCAAGCCCCACGCCGATTGAGCCGGCCAGCTTTATTGTTTGTCCTTCGAGCCGGCCCGTCATTAAAGGGAATTTCTTTAGACCCATCGCGACCGCTTTTATGATAAAGTCGTTATATGCCGTTTTGACGGCGCCCGCTTGGTTGAGTTTTGCCCTGTAGCCGACCAGGTCGGTAACGTCTGCTTTTACGCTCAGGTAGAAGCAGGGGATTTCCTGCTTTGACCGCAGCATTTTTTGGCCGGTCAGCTTCTGAAATCGCGTAACGGGTATTTGCCCGCCGAGCTTTAGCTGTTCCGGGGCTGCGGCGGCAGAAGGTGAAACGGTTGTTTCTGCCTGTTTCTGCATGCCGGGTGTGACCGATGATGCAGGCGTCACGGGGGCAGCAGCTTTGGCCAGCGACCGCACAAAATCATCACTTACCTGCTCATCCTTTTCGCCTAATATCAGCAAAGGCGTTCCAATACGATAGGTCTGCCCCTCTTTGGCCATTATCTGCTTAACGAAGCCGTCCGCGGGCGACTCCATCTCCATCGTTGCCTTGTCGGTTTCAATATTGAAAAGAATGTCGCCTCTTCTGACCTGTTCACCGGTATTGACCAGGCAGGCAACAATCGTTCCGTCTTCCATTGTGTCGCCGAACTTCGGCAATCTGACTTCTCTGGCCATCGAAAGTTCCTATTGATAGTTGGTAATCAGAGGGATTCTAAAATTTGGCGCTCGATTCGTCAACGACTCGTCCTGAGCTTGTCGAAGGACTTGCTCCTCGTTCAGGAGGACGGTATAATAACTCGGTAGTAAGGCGGGCGTAATTCAGTGGTAGAATGTCGGCTTCCCAAGCCGAATGTCGTGGGTCCGAATCCCATCGCCCGCTTTTTTTGTAAAATTCTGATTAGTAAGGTTGTCATTGTCGGCTCTCAGTTCTTTGGCAGCCGGCCCGCCAGTATCTCGCCCACAGGCCTGAGTGTATCAAATTGCATCAGCACGATTCTTATTACAGCAGTTATCGGCACCGCAAGAAACATTCCGGCTATTCCCCACAGAAGCCCCCAGAAAGACAGGGCCAGAAGGATGACTATAGGATGCAGTTTCATGCTCTGACCCATCAGTTTTGGCTCGATACCGTTTCCTATGATATTTTGAATCACACCCGGCACGACTATGACGCCGACGATTAACCAGGGATTTTCATATTGAGCCACGGCAACCGGAATAGGCAATAAAGTGGCGATTACAGAGCCGATTGATGGGATGAAATTGAGCAGAAAGGCCAGCATTCCAAATACATTGGCCAATTCCAGCTTGAACAATGCCAATGTAGCCCAAACCAGTAATCCGGTCACCACCGAAACCGAAGCTTTTGTGACAATATAACGACGAACCTTCTGTTCGATTTCCGCATAAATCCCTTTTCTGACAACATGGGGGTCTCGGCCTGCAAGCAGGAATATCACAAAGATAGCGACCAGAAATCCACCGGATAACAAACCAAAAACCTTGCCAAAGGCCCCGGTAACCAGCGGAGGAATCCTGCTTTGCAATTGTCGCACTATTTCGCTCTGGCCAAGGTCGAATCCCCAGGATTCCAGCTTCATTGATACTTCACTGGCAAGTGCTGTAAAACTTTCAGTGTATTGACCAGTGGTGGAGACAATTGTCTGACCCGCCTGGATTACCAATAAAGACAGGCCCGTCAGAACTATCAGTACTATGAGCAGAGCGATTACGACAGCAGCGGGCCTGGGGACTCTCAATCGGAGCACCTGGATATCAAGAAGGGGGGAGACAAGCATGAAAACAAAGACAGCAAGCACAAAGGGCACAAGGACGGAGCGTGCGTAGGAAAGGGCAAAGCCAAGAGCTACGATGGCAAGAACGGCAAGGGAGGCCGTACTCAACCATTCACGCTCCCTGTGATTGTCGGAACTCATTATCTTATACTGCCTTACAGTTCGACTTTAGCTGTTATAGGCCTACAACTCCCCTTCAGAGTAAAATTCAAGCCAAATGGGCGATACAGGATTCGAACCTGTGACCTCACGGGTGTGATCCGTGCGCTCTAACCAGCTGAGCTAATCGCCCCGGAATTCCATATTAGAATCTTTTTAGTCCTGTTCTGTCAAGCCTGCCTTTGGCGAGGTCTCGCCCTTTTGGCGGACCCGCATATTTATGTGCCGGCAGGGGGGTAAAAAAATTTCAAAAATTTTCTTGACAATATTTACAGTTGTAGAGTATGCTCGTAATCGTTAGAGCATTTAAGGAGTTCATTATGGCAAAGAAACGAACAGAGCTTACCGAAGGCGAATGGCTGATTATGCAGGCGGTCTGGGACAATGAGCCGTGCGCGGCGCCCACCGTGCAGGAGGTGCTTGAAAAGCAGACCCGCTGGAGCT
Organism: uncultured Pirellulales bacterium; assembly: GCA_964536225.1. Taxonomy (GTDB): domain Bacteria; phylum Planctomycetota; class Phycisphaerae; order Sedimentisphaerales; family Anaerobacaceae; genus Fen-1362. The sequence goes on along the minus strand of CAZHVR010000007.1, from coordinate 2,921 downwards.
ACAGCACCGTCAAGACAATGATGGACCGAATGGTCGTCAAAGGACTGCTGCGGACACAGAGAGTGAGAAATCTAATCCTTTATATCTCAGCCATCACAATGAAAGAGGCGCAGGGCGGAGAAATAACGCGTGCGATGAGGCGGGCATTTGACGGTGCGTTTACGCCGATGATGCAGTTTCTGCTGGACAGCCGCAGTTTGACCAAAAACGAGCTGGACCTGCTGGAAGAGATGATAAGAAGTAAAAAGGAGAAAGTGAAAAGTAAAAAATGAGGAGGAAATCGAGGAATCCTGAATGGGAGGTGTAAAATGGACGCTTGTATAGAGCTAATCAATTCGATGGGCAGGGTGTTTGTCGGTTTTGCGTGGCTGATGTTATTACAGTCCGGTGTGCTGATAGCGATTCTGCTGTTTGCGGATTACCTGCTGCACAAAAAAGTGCGAGCGGTGTTTCGATACTGGCTGTGGATGCTGGTGCTGGTGAAACTTGTTTTGCCGACGTCGCTGTCTTCACCGGTGAGCATGGGCCGTTTCACGGGTGAGCCGATGGCCTCGATAAATATCTCCGGTGATATTCAGCCCGTGGCCGGTGATATTTCAAATGTTCCAAATCAATCCCTGAAAACAGATAAGATTACCAAATCACTGCTCGATTCATCTCCGGCAACGACAATTCATAATCCGCCTGTCAAGCCGGCTGCCTCGCTTGCCTGGCAGGGCGGGGTTTTGCTGGTATGGTTAGCGGTTGTTATTGCGATGGTTTTATTGCTTTTGCAGCGTGTGTTTTTTGTCTGCGGGCTTGTCCGGCAATCAAGCGAGGCAAACAACGAGATGAAAGATACGCTTGGTTTTTGCAGCAGGGCAATGGGCGTCAAAAGGACAATCGGGCTGAAGGTTTCACCTAATGCGACAAGTCCAGCCGTCTGCGGATTGTTGCGGCCCGTTATTTTGCTGCCGCAGGGGATTAGTAACAATCTGGATTCAAGCCAGTTCAGGGTTGTATTGATGCACGAGCTTGCTCATGTAAAACGAGGTGACTTGTGGGCGAATCTGGTGCAGACGCTTTTGCAGATTGCGTATTTTTACAATCCGATGTTGTGGTTAGCCAACTGGCTTATTCGCAGGACGCGCGAGCAGGCGGTCGATGAGGCAGTACAGGTTGCCCTTGGCGAAAAGGCACAGCAGTACCCTGAGACACTGCTGAATGTTGCTCGTCTGGCGTTTGAGAGACCGGCGTTGAGTTTGCGCTTAGTCGGCGTGGTGGAATCGAAAAGCGCCCTTGCCGGCAGGATTAAAAGAATGCTGACCCGGCCGATACCAAAAACCGCAAAGCTGGGAATAACGGGATTGCTGGCAGTATTGCTGCTCGCAGCGGTTTTATTGCCAATGGCAAAGGCAAAGGACGATGGTACCGTTGATAACTACTCGACTGTAACGGCGGGAGAAAACATCAGTGTTGATATAGGGATTGAGGATTTTGATATTCAGCAGTATCCTGAGGGCGGGCTTTACACTGTGACGGTCTCAATCCGGAATAAAGGCAGTGCGGAAAGCCCGAGCTTCGGCGTTTATTTTTATCGGGGTGACCCCAACGAAGTCAAGCCGATGACCCACGGGGCGGGGCCTATAAAAGCGGGGGATGTATGGCGCGAGGGGTCTATGCCTTTTGCCCTGAAGGAGGGAACTAATGAGATTACAGTGATACTCGACCCGACCGACGAAATAGGCGAATCAAACGAGACGGACAATGAGGCGTCGATGAAAGTTGTTGTTAAAGACGGCAGGATAGTCGATAAAGAGGTCCTTCCTTCGTTTGCTGCCAAAAGAGGAGTGGTTGGTATAGGGCCGGGCTGGCAGAAATTACAGCGGGTTATCGGAGATAATTATAGAGGTTCGATAGGCGGTTACAGCGACGATGAGAGAAAGTGCTCGGAGTATTTCGAGAAGGTATTGTCCTGGGCGAGGCCCGGGGGCAGTTTTGTGATTATGTTTGCCTTCGACGAGGAGAATTTCGGTCACAGCCAAATGGTGCCGGAAAAATACGAGAACCTGCTGCCAATACCATGGGAGGAGATACGGGAGCGGGTTATTAACGGCGAAGTGCTGGAGCTTAAGGGAAAGGCCAGAGGGCTTGATACGATAATTCTCGCTGCCCCTACTCTTGACCAGCTTAATGAGCTCATACAATCAACTGAGCTTCTGCGACCTTTCGAAACTTCCGATAGGCAGGGCGATGCAGTCGGCGGGCCTGAAATTAAAAATGAGATACCCCCTGAAGCGGCACAGCCGGTTATAAGTGCCGCAGAGTTTGGGGACGACAACTCTGATAAGGAGCGCACAGGACCTCCGGTGGTTGTGAAGACAAACCCAGGGACGTACGCCGACGATGTCTCGCCTGATTTAAATAAACTGATGGTTACGTTCAACCAGCCAATGGCGGACAAGTCCTGGGCCTGGGTTCGATGGGATGCTCCCTATCCTGAAACGACGGGCAGCCCTTCCTATGATACTGAAAAAAGGACCTGCACACTACCGGTGAAGCTTGAGCCGGGTAAGGCGTACTTGGTGGCGTTTAATATTGAGCCGTATATAGGTTTCGTGAATGCGGCCGGCGAGCCGGCCAGGCCATACGTTCTTGTATTCGCAACAAAAGACAAAGACGGCAAACCCACGCCAATCCCGAAAGAGTTACTCGCGAAGGCAAAGAGTGTAAATGACAAGGTAAGGGAAGAGTCCTCGCAGCCGGGGAAACGGTCAGGTGAAGCCGGGAAGATACCTTACACACAGATTACGTATGATGACGTCAGGCCTGATGGGACGATTTTCTTCAAAAATACCATTCGTGAAATAAATAGAAGTGGTAAAGAAATCACTACTGTCCCGTTAACATTTTAAGGAATAGATGTAAGTTACACAAAAATA
>CAZHVR010000006.1:0-62047 GCA_964536225.1 uncultured Pirellulales bacterium | reverse complement strand
ATGACTAAAAAAAAGAAAACAACCTTAATAGTGATAATAGTCCTGGCCGCCGGCGCCGCCATTCTGCTGGCCGCCAGACACTACAGCAAGCCGAATTTCGCCAAGATGACGCCTCGCCAGATTCGCGATTATTTCGATTCCAACGATTTCCGCGACGCAAACGAAAACGTGAGGCGGGAAATTCGCGGGCAGATGTTCGAGGCGATGCGGTCAAGGATGACCGCACAGGTAAACGGCTATTTCGCACTGCCCGAAGGCGAGCAGCGAACGGTGTATCTTGACAAAATAATCGACGAGATGGAACAGAGACGGGCGGAATTTCGCGAAAGAATGGATCCGAACCGTCCGCCCGACGCCAACGGCCCGCCCCGGTTCGGCCCGCGAGACCCTAACCGGCCGGGATTCGGCCGACAAGGCAGACAGAGACCACGTATAAGTCCTGAACAGATGAGACAAAGGTCGGGCGGCATGAGTGCGGAAAACAGGGTAAAAATGATGCAGTTTAGACGAGACCTGTTTAATCGTATGCAGGAACGAGGCATACAAGGCCCGATGGGCAGACGCGGCCCCGGCCGCGGCTTCGGTCCCGGCCCCGGCGGCCCGCCGGATTAAAAACCGTTATCTTCTCCCGCCTTTTCATCAATCGAAAATCAGGGCCGCTGATAATATTTACAGAACCTTTCTTTACGCCTGCGGAGGGTATTTTAGGACTTCGAATGCTCTATTTGAAGCATCGAATGCCCCGTTTGAAGCTTCGAATGCTCTGTTTGAAGCATCGAATGCTCCGTTTGAAGCATCGAATGCTCTGTTTGATGCTTCGGATGCCCCGTTTGAAGCTTCGAATGCCCTGTTTGAAGCTTCGGATGCCCTATATGAAGCTTCATATATCGCGTTTGATTTTTCTTTATGGGACTTCTTTTTTGAAAAATCGTTTATCCTGCCTTCAAAACGGCGATTTCAATATGGGACATTGCCTTTCTTTATGTTTCCATAAAGAATTCTTATAGGGAGGCGATGTTGAAAAAAGTAAACAAAATTATCGGAACAAAGGACAGATTTTGAACAGATGGGAAAGCGAAGACCCCTGAGATTTTCGACGCGGGTTATGCAGAGGGATAATAATTATCAATGTCATACTATGTCATAATAATTAAAACTTAATTATCCGCTTTTAGAAATAAAACGTCTATTATCAGCTCTCCCCTCCTGCGAAATGTAGCCATCTATTAGAAGTACCTGTATACTTGCTCCAATACTACCTGAAGTGTCAGATTTACATCCAAATTTCTCAACACATATTTTTTTTAATTCATTAAAGCTGACTGAGTGCTTTTCATCAATATATCGTTTAATCTTTGAGATAAGGTTATTTGGATTTTTCAGCTGTTCTCGATAACTGTTAATATATGCCGCTTCTTTACCAGATGGTCTAATTAATGTTTCTGAATATAAAGGAATTGAAGCAGGATATACGAAAAGCTCTAATGGCAAATCAATCGCACTCCAAATTTCTGAGATTTTAGCTTGTGTTTCTTTTTGTACATTTTCTTTTTCACTTCGTAACTTTTTAATCTCGTCTTCTCTAATGTCTATATCGCTATCTATAACTAATGTTTTATCATTTAGCTCCTTCCTAAAATGTTCTTCTTTTACCATAGCGTCTCTTATTTCACGCTCCCTTTCGGATATTTTTGAAAGAACCTTTCTATTTGCTAGATTTTCATAATGTAAAAGTTCTGACAGCGTCTTCCACTTCTCCTCTTGTTCTAGATCTTGTCTGTTAAGCGAATACAACAAAGATTTTTCGAATGCCACCCCTCTGAGCGGGCTATAAATTCTAATTTCAATTCCATTTGCTATTACAGCAAGTAAGGCAGCCTCATCAAAGGTGTATTCCTTTATTTGTTCAATATGATCATTCAGGTCTTCATTGTAATTCTTAGTATCTATGATAACTTTGCAATCACTAGGTACATTTTTAATGAAGATATCCATTTTACCACCGCTACGAGTACGGTACTCAAACTCTAAGTTCTCCCTTTTATGGCCCAGCAATTCAAGTAGAGGCACAATAATCTTTTGCTTGACATTTTCTTCAGTGGAACCAATCTCATTTTCTTTTAATTTGCTAATTCTTTCTACGGCTTGTTTTATTTCCATTGGGATGTGCCTCCAATAATTTTTCTGCCATAAAACTTATTTCACTCGCAATCCAAAAACTTCACTTCCGGCCCTAAGGAATCATTATATTCTCAAATCCTGCTCAGGGAAAAGGAAAATAACTATACCCCGAAACGACATCTGGCAAATCGTGCCGGTTCAGTAACACTCGGCCGGGCCGATTACGGATTTATAAAGACCCCTGTCGAAAAAGAACCGTCGGATACTTGTGCAAAGATGGCATTTACCTGCGTAAAGCTCTTTCGGTTTGTAGCCAAGCTTCACTGCCTCATCTAATAATCCCGCGGGGCCTGAATTAAAAAGGGTTTCAACGATACTGTCATTTTCCGGCCGCCAGTTTAGCCAAATCTCATCAAGTCCCGGCGCGCCGGGATTACCGACGTTACCTACGATTATCCCGCTGCACGTCCCGCTGAAAACGTTTCTGTACGGGTCGATATGAACGCCTTTTGCGCCGAGAAAGGCATTACTGCAATTTTCTTCAGCAATTTTTTCAACAGAATCTTTAGCTACAAGTTCAGCTAAATGCCCTGCCGCCCTGCCTGTAAACCGGCAGGGATAATCCTTAAGAGCTTCAACATAATGGTTATCTCTCTGGCCTGCGGTGACGTCTTTCATCTCGACCGGATTTTCAAGATACTTCTCCCATCGCACCAAAACTCTTGGACCTCCAAGCAATTCTTTCGCAATATGCGCTAATCGCCTGACCGGGCTTATATCAACATATTCCTGATGAAACGGGTCGCAGCTTATTTTGAACCGGTTCAACCCAAGCTCATCGAGAGTTTTCAGCCGGTCTTTTATAATCGCCTCATCTATAGCCCAAAAGCCATTGGTTTCTATTAAATCGACCGGTCCAAGATTTTCTTTGTTCGCCTCCTGCAGAATCTTTACGAGATGCTCCCAGTACAAAAACGGCTCGCCGCCCGTGATATGAATCTTCACACTGTCGCCCGCTAATTGCCTCAATGACCGCCACGCGCTTATTGCCGTCTCGACAGTCATCAGCCCCCCCTGCTGCGGCGAACAATTGTAATAACAGAATTCACACCTGGCGTTGCATTTATAGGTCAGCAAAAGCCCGGCATTACGCCAGATTTTGAACTTCGGCGAATCGCGGCTGGTGTTTCGATTGTAAGCGTTATCCGAAAGCAACCTCATAATCAATCCTTATGCCGGTTGGCAAGATCGTGATACTTTTTTAGATGCACCTGGATGACGGTAATGTCGGCTGGCGTTATGCCGGAAATTCGGCCGACCTGACCCAAGGTATGCGGCCGAAACACCGTCAGCTTTTCTCTCGCTTCAATTCTCAGATGTGATATCTTGCCGTAATCCAGATTGGCCGGAATTTGCTTATCGTCCAAACTCTGAAGTCCCGTCGCTAAGCGCTGCTGCTTGGCCAAATATCCCTCATACTTGGCATCAATTATCACCGCCTCGACAACATCCTTGGTAAAACCACAGCTTTGGACATAAGCGTCCTCATATAGCTTCTGCGAAATCGCGTTGCCGGGCCTGCGAAGCTGCTCCCATAAGCTGATACTATTGACGCTGTTTGTCCTGAGATATTCCTTCAGTTGCTCTATGGCATTTACTTTCTTATCGAATTTCCCCCATCTCCTGTCATCAACCAGGTTGACCGACTTTCCAACTGCCGTCAGACGCCTGTCCGCGTTGTCCGACCGCAAGCTCAGGCGAAATTCCGCCCGCGACGTAAACATCCGGTACGGCTCATCAGGAATCCCCACGCCCTCGACGCCAAGCCCCTTGGTGAACAAGTCGTCAATCATAACTCCTATATACGCCCGGTCCCTGCCAAGAATAATGGGTTCAGCCCCCTGAAGGAACCTGGCTGCGTTTATCCCCGCCATCATCCCCTGCCCCGCCGCCTCCTCGTAGCCGCTCGTGCCATTGATTTGCCCGGCCAAGAAAAGCCCGGCGATTTTCTTTGTTTCGAGATTATTTTTCAACTGAACCGGCGGACAGTAGTCATATTCAATCGCGTAGCCATAGTGCAAAATCCTCGCGTTTTCGCAGCCCAGTAGATTTTTTATCATTTCATCCTGAACATTCTTCGGCAGCGACGTGCTTATGCCGTTGCAGTAGATAACGTTTTGCTCCTGCTCCTCCGGCTCTAAAAAAACCTGGTGTCGCGCTTTGTCGGCAAAGCGAATGATTTTGGTCTCGATACTCGGGCAGTATCTTGGGCCCGTTGATTTTATCTGGCCCGTATAAAGCGGCGCCTTGTCGAGATTACCGCGAATCAGTTTGTGTACGGCATCGTTGGTATAAGTAATCCAGCATGGTATCTGCGGCCGGTCGATTCTGTCGTTCATAAACGAAAAAGGAACCGGCTCTTTATCGCCGTGCTGGACTTCCAATTTTTCATAATCAATCGTTCGGGCATCTAATCGGGCCGGCGTACCCGTTTTAAGCCGTTTTACAGCAAGCCCCAATCGCTCTAAGCACGCCGAAAGTTCGTCAGCCGCCGGCTCGCCCCGCCTGCCGCCCTCTAATTGTTCCGGTCCGATGTGCATAAGCCCGCGAAGAAACGTCCCCGTCGCGACGATTACCGCTTTTGCGCCACACACCCACCCGTCTTTGCATCGCACGCCCGCGACATGACCATCCTTGACAATGATTTCGGTTGCCATTTGCTCGACGATAGTCAGGTCAGGCGTCTGCTCCAACGAGTTAATCATAAACTGCTGATACCTGTACTTGTCGGCTTGTGCGCGGGGCGACTGCACGGCCGCTCCTTTGGAGCGATTCAGCATCCTGAATTGAATCCCCGTCGCATCAATTGCAAGCCCCATCAGTCCCCCCAGAGCGTCAACCTCACGCGCAATCTGGCCTTTTGCAAGTCCTCCGATTGCGGGGTTGCAGCTCATCGCCGCGATTTTGCTTTTATCAATTGTAATCAGCGCTGTCCTTGCACCGATTCGAGCCGCCGCGTGCGCGGCCTCTCCCCCGGCGTGCCCCGCCCCGATGACAATGCAGTCGTAGTTATTCGTTCCCATCTGACTGAACAATCGCAACTGCAGAGGCGATTGCAAAATTGGCGGTATGGGTGATACTTACGCTTATTTGCGTGATGCCTGACTTGTCGGCGATTTTTTTGACCTCGCCGGATAATTTCACCTCCGGCTGTCCCGTCGCAGTGTTTACCACTTCGATATCCGTCCAGGCGATTTTGCCTCGCCAGCCCGTGCCCAGTAATTTGAGCACCGCCTCTTTGGCGGCAAACCGGCCGGCTAACTTCTCAATTCCATTCTTATTGGAATTCGCGTATTTCTGCTCGGCAGCGGTGAATACCTTGTCTAAAAACCGCTCACCGTGCCGTTTGACCATGTCCTCTATCCGGGGAAAATCTACTAAATCTATTCCGTGCGATATTATTCCCATCCGATTATCGCCGCCACCGACAAAAACCATTGTTATTTATTCGCCGCTATGTAAATCCGCCGCACGCAAAAATCCACAAATCTCGCCTTGTCCGCAGCAGAGGCCTGCTGCAAAAGTTCGGCGTTTAATTTATCAAAATACTGACGCATCCGGCCAACTGATATTCTTGCCTTGACCTCATTCTGGACCTTCTCGAACGGCTTGACACTTTTGGACTGGTATTCCACAAGCTGCATTATGAAAATGTGCCCTTTCTTTTCAATGGGGCCCGCAACTTCGCCCGGCTTCATTTTCGCCGCCTCTTTAACCAGCGCATCGTAAGGCGCTGCAAGCGATTCCGGGGCAAGCTTTCGCCACAATCCCCCCGCCGAAGCCCTGTATCCATTCGAATATTTTTTCGCTAACTGCTCGAAGTCCCCGCCCCGCTTAATACGTTCCACAATCTGTGAGGCAAGTTCTCTGGCCTGTTCAAGGCGCGGTCTGTTCGGGTCTATATCCTGCAGCTTCGCCGGCTCTATATCAATCAGCCGAAACTGCAGAACACCTGACGCCGTGTACAAACTATCCTTCGTCTTGTTATACGCCTCCAGCATCTCGCTGTAGGTAATGGGGCTTTGCTTGGGCATCTGCTGGGCAATGTAACTCTGGCTGAGTATCCTTCGTCTTTGATACTCCTCGAATTTGCCCCAGTCCATCCCCATTTGCCTCAGTGCCTGCTCGGCCTTGGCGTAATCGCCGCCGAAGTCCGTCACGAATCTCCTGACCTCCGTATTTACCGCCCTGTCAAGCTCGGCGTCAACCTGCTCGCCCGCGTCTTTTTTGGCCCTGCTGTAAAGAATCGCGTCCGAAATCCGGCTGACAAGCTGTTGCTCAATGACCGGCCCGGCCAACTCTCTGAACCTCTCGAAATCCGCCCCTTTGGCCACCTGAGACAGCTTTTCGAATACCGGCCTGATTACTTCATCAGCTGTAACCGTCTGCTCACCCACCGCCAGCGTGAAACCGCCACTGGGCTCGGGCAAGCCGTCTCGTTTGGCAAAAGGCATAGCGGCAAGCTGCTCGGCCGTATATTTTGGTTCCTCACCGCAGCCCGTAAGAACCACAATTACCATCAATATCAAAAATTTCACTTTACTCATTTCACTCATTCTACGAAAAAATCAAAATATATTCCACAAGAAGCTTTAAGAAGCCGTTTACTGACGCCGATAGATATTACAGGCAAAGGAGAAAATAATGAAAAAGATATTGCTGATATATGCGTTTTTGATTTTTCTTACAAGCTGCCACACTGATATTGTAACTACCAGACAGCTAAAGGCCGTCAATCCCAAATGTGTTTATATCGGCACAATCGAAAGCGAGGACCCTTACGTCGGCAGGGTAATTCAGGGCGTGCTCGAGAAGGAATTCATCCGCAAAAAGGTTCAGTTATGCGATGCTAACTCCGCCAACGTCATACTCACCGGCTCAACGTTCCTTACGACACGTTCCGCCGGCAAAACGGACTGGTTTGGCAGCAAGGAATCTTCCTCGGAATCCATAGAATCAATGACCGTCACCGCAAAGGACCCCAACGGAAACATCCTGCTGACCGCCTCTTACGATAACGCCGAACAGCTCACCGCAAGCAAGCTCACTCAGCAGTTCGGCTCCGCTTTGGCGAACAAACTGAAATAAAATCGGCTTGGAATTTGTTTGCGTCACCTGCGCTCACAAATCCCGGATTTTTTGCTCGTGACCCCTTTCCTGAAAATAATTCTTTTTGTGCGGGACTAAACTATGGCAACATACATGCCGAAACGTATAATTAGAAGTTCCTGACTAACAGACAAACGCAGTCGAAGCGGGAATAAAAAACGGACTCGTCGGGTAAGACAGGATAGACAAAATGAGCGGAAGTATAAGAGATTTTGTTGACGTGACGGACAACTGGGCACAGGAAAGCGAAGCAGCAGAGTTGACAGGAACCAATTCCGGCCCGAGTAGCGAGGAAAATGAGGCATCTGCGAACAGTCAACAGTTCAAGCTGCCCCGTGAAATCGGGATACTGGCCATACGAAACGCTGTTGTTTACCCGGGGACAGTTGCGCCGCTGGCGGTGGGCAGGGAGAAAAGCAAGGCACTATTGAAAGACATCAGGCCCAACGAGACCGTCATAGGAATTCTGACGCAGCGCAAGCCCGAAACCGACAGGCCGGATTTTGCCGACCTTTACAAGATTGGAACCGCATCGACTGTGCTGAAGATATTGAGGGGGCCGCAGGGTGCGGTGAGCATATTTGTTCACGGCATAGCGCGGTTCGAGGTAATCGGGCAGGTGACAACCGAGCCGTATCTCAGGGCCAGAGTCCGTATGCTCAAAGCGAAAGCGAAGATGACAAAACAGCTCAAGGCCCTTATGGTCAGCGTCCGGCAGGCGGCCAATCGGGTCATAACGCTTAGCCCCAATGTGCCGGAAGAGGTCTCGACGTTACTGGATGAGATTGAAGACCCCTCTGCCCTTGCGGATTATCTGGCGGCAAATATCAGCTTGCGGACCGAAGAGAGACAAAAATTGTTGGAGGAGCTCGACCCGGCAGAGAGGTTAAAGAAGATTTCGGTGGCCCTGGCCAATCAGCTCGAAGTGCTCGAGCTTAGTCACAAGATACAGGGACGCGTCCGCGAATCGGTGGAAAAGAGCCAGCGAGAGTATTTCCTGCAGGAACAGCTAAAAGCGATTCAAAGCGAGCTTGGCAAGGACGACGGCCGGACAGAGGAATTAAAGCAGCTCACGGAAAAAATAAAGAAAGCAAAAATGCCGGAGAAAATGGAAGCCGAGGCGATGCGTGAGGTTGACCGGCTAAGCAAGATACCGCCCGTCTCGCCGGAATACAGCGTGATAAGGACGTATCTGGATTTCGCCTGCGAGCTGCCCTGGTCGACGGCGACGAAAGACCAAATCGATATAAACAGGGCTGAACGAATTCTCAATCACGACCACTACGACCTGAAAAAAGTCAAAAAAAGGGTTCTCGAATTCCTCGCGGTGCGAAAGCTCAACCCCACGGGCAAAAGCCCGATACTGTGCTTCATCGGGCCGCCGGGCGTCGGCAAAACCTCGCTCGGTAAATCAATCGCGCGGGCGATGGGGCGAAAATTCATCAGGATATCGCTGGGCGGCATACGCGACGAGGCCGACATCCGCGGGCACCGCAGGACCTACATCGGCGCGCTGCCGGGCAGAATCCTGCAGGAACTGCGAAAGGCCGGCGCGAAAAATCCGGTATTTATGCTCGATGAGCTGGATAAAATCGGTGCCGATTTCAGGGGCGACCCGGCAAGCGCGTTGCTGGAGGTGCTCGACCCTGAGCAGAACAACAGCTTTACTGACCATTACTTAGACCAGCAGTTCGATTTGTCCAACGTGATGTTCATCGGCACGGCCAATTATGCCGAGCCGATACCGCCTGCTCTGCACGACAGGATGGAAATAATCGCGCTGCCCGGCTATACCGAAAACGAAAAACTTAATATCGCCAGAAAGTATCTTGTCCCCCGCCAGCTCTCAGAGCACGGCCTGAATAAAAAACAGCTCGATTTGAAAAGCGAGGCAATCATTTCGATGATTCGCAATTATACGCGAGAGGCAGGCGTGCGTAATCTTGAACGCAGTATCGCCTCGGTCTGCAGGGTCGTAGCGACCGATATCGCGAAAAATAAAAAAAAGCAGGCAACTATCAAGGCGGGCGACCTGCCGAAAATTTTAGGGCCGACGCAATACGAATCGGAACTGGCGCTGCGAACGGGGATACCGGGCGTGGCGACCGCGCTTGCCTTCACGCCGGTCGGAGGCGAGATACTTTTTATCGAGTCGGCCTCGATGCCGGGCAAGGGTAACCTGCAGCTTACAGGTCACATCGGCGACGTGATGAAGGAAAGCGCGCAGGCAGCGTTTTCAATCGTCAGGTCCAACGCCGAAAAGATGGGGATAGAGGCCAAAAGGTTCAGCAAATACGATTATCATATCCACGTCCCAGCCGGCGCAATCCCCAAAGATGGCCCAAGCGCAGGCGTCGCAATGTTCACGTCTCTGGCGTCGTTGCTTCTGCAAAAGCCGGTCAGGCCCGACGTTGCGATGACAGGCGAGATTACGCTGCGAGGTCTTGTCCTCCCTATAGGGGGCCTTAAGGAGAAAATCCTCGCTGCAAAACAAGCCGGAATAAAAACGGTAATTTTGCCTGCCAGAAATAAAAAAGACCTGCCCGAAGTCCCCAAAGAGGCCAAAAAAGGCCTGAAATTCAAATTCGTCAAAAACACAAATGAAGTATTGAAAATAGCGCTGAATGCTGAATAAGCATCCAGATTAAGACCTTTTCCTGTTATCGGAGGGTTTTTCCGCCGGCTGCTGTGAAACCGGTTTTTCTTTATCCATACATCTGGTTTCGATTATCGCGGCAATTATCACGCCGAGCACCGTGGCCGCTCCGACAATAACCAGAATCACCATACCCAAATGACTGCTCATAAAAATTTACTCCTGCGCTTCCCTGCCGTTGATTCGCGAGGCCTTATCTTTCATATCGATACGCCCGATATATCGCTGCGTTCGCAAAACCACAATGCACAGCATCAGTATAGATACCCCAATGATATACGGCAGCAGCTTCACAATCCAGCCGGTGCCGAAAAATATTATCAGGGTGTTAAGAACAATAAAGCCGATGCGGATTTACGTAGACCCCGTCGCCAGGTACGTTATCTTGAACTCATTTGTTACGGCAAACGAGAGAAACGAGCTTGCCATAAACAGGCCGAATATCGGAATCAAAAGATACACAAGCTGTTTGCCCGCGCCTTCGAGTAGAAACGAATAGCCGATGAACAGACAGCACATAAACACAAAATCCAGCAAATGGTCCGTATAGTAGCCCCATTTCGGGATGCCGGTATCACGAAACCTGCCCAAAGCGCCGTCGAACGAATCCGTGAACCACTGCAGCACCAGCATTAGTGACGACAACCACAACCAGTGCGGACTGCCTGTCGCCAGATACCCGAAAAGAATCAGCCCAGCCGACCATATAAGAGTCGTCAGCGTCAGGTGATATCCCTCAATCCATTTCCGAAACCGATGTACGTTGCTGTCGATAAAACGCCTTTCAACACCGGTCAGCAGTGTCCTCATAGGCAGCTTCTTGTCCCCGCCGAATTTATCTGTTGGCTTAGTCATTAACCGCCTCCCCGCGTAAGGCATTGGCAATCTTAACCGCATCGACCATCTCAGCAACATCGTGAACGCGGATGACCGAACCATTCATGGTAACAAATATACAACCAAGAGAACAATATGCAACCACCTTACCGTCGAAATTCATCTGTATCTTACTTTCACTTCCAAAAAGATGTGTTTATTTCTCTAATTGTTCTATTATCGAATCATATTTAGCTTTTTTGCTGCCGGCACTGACTGACATTGAGATTGCCAGGGCTTCTGCAATTTCTTCCTTTGTAGCGCCCGCTTTTACCGCCTTATCGTAATGATATTGAATACAAGGGACACAATCCGCCATTACGGAGCAGGCCAAAGCCACCAACTCTTTTGTTTTAGCATCTAAAATTCTGGGCTGATAAACCGCACTCGCAAATTTCCAATATAATTCATCAATTTCCTTAAGTAAAAACACAATACATCTCCTTTAAGCTTATGATTAGCTGCCTATAACCTTGCTTCTCCGTTCCATCAATATTGCATTCCCTCGCCATTTTTCTTTTTACTAAAAATGGCGATTGTCATTTTAACAACGTCTGACATCTCCGCAACATCGTGGACGCGAACGATTGATACGCCGGCTGCGACACACAGCGCCACGATCGCAGCGGTACCGAAAATACGTTCGGGGGGGTTGTCCCTGCCCGTCAATTTGCCAATAAATGCCTTTCGGCTCGGCCCCACGAGAACGCGATAGTCGGTTTTTACGAAATTATCGATATTGGCAAGGAGTTTGAGATTGTGCTCGACGATCTTGCCAAAGCCGATTCCGGGGTCGATGAAAATTTTTTCTTTTTGTATTCCGAACTGCTCGGCTCGCTTTGCCCTTTCAAGCAGAAACGCCAACACCTCAGCGACCACGTCTTTATATTTCGGCTCGGCCTGCATCGTCCGAGGCGTTCCCTGTATATGCATCAAAATAACGGGAACCCGTCGCTCCGCCGCTAACCGCGCCATCCGTTCATCTGCAAGGGCCGTGACATCGTTTATGATGCCCGCCCCTGCATCCAGCGCAACTTTGGCAACATTATAATTTGTCGTGTCGATACTTATGGGAACGTTTATCTTTTTGGCGAGTGTCTTTATGACGGGAACGGCCCGTTTTATCTGCTCATCCGTGGGCACGGGTTCGGCGCCCGGCCGGGTCGATTCCGGGCCGACGTCGATTATCGCCGCACCTTCGTCGGCCATTTTTAAGCCCTGCTCGACCGCCTTGCCGGAATCCAGAAATTCTCCCCCGTCGCTGAACGAATCCGGCGTAACGTTCAAAATGCCCATTACCAGACACCCAGCTGAAAAATCCAGCCTGCCCTTGGGCCATTCGAGAATGTTTTGAGAATCGCTTGCCATTTTTTTATTTTATCCGAAACCCTATCCCTTTTAATGTATCGGCCAGGGTCAAATCAGGTTGTTCAAGCACAATCGTTGTATTTTGAAATTCACGGCGCACGGGATAATTTTTCCTCAAGTCATCGAAAAACTTGCCTCGCCTCTCCGGCTCGACCATAGCGATTTCCCGCGTGTTGAAATCGTCCCTGTTGATGCAATATACCCAATGAGTAGTTTTGAGCAAAATCGACTGCTTATCAGATTCGCTTTCTTCGATAATAATTTGGGGGACGCTCGGCGGCAGCAAAAAATCCTCGATTTTGTATTTCGGTTGTAATCCGAAATGCTCACAGGCAGCATTATAAACCATAATCATACCTGCGATTTTGCCGTCCAAGGAATAGCCGGCGATATGAGGCGTCGAGATATCGACCATCCGCAGCAGCTCACAATCAATATTCGGCTCATCCTCCCAGACATCGAGGACGATTGCGCCGAGTTTTTCCGATTTAATCGCTGTCTTCAATGCAGTCGTATCGTGAACACCGCCTCGGGAGGTATTTATAAACACGCAGCCGGTCTTCAGAGATGCGAAAAATTTCTCATCAGCCAGATGAAACGTCTTGTCCTGCCCTTCCCGGGTCAAAGGCGTATGCAGCGTAATAAAATCGCAATCGAAAAGCTCTTCGAGAGGTCTGTATTTCAAATAGCCGGTCTGGCGCTGCAGCGGCGGGTCGTTGAGTTTGACTTTCATACCGAGAGCAACACACTTTTTTGCTGCCCTACTGCCTACGTTGCCGACACCGACGACGCCGATCGATTTGCCTTCGAGGGTTATTTTATTTTTTTTGCCGACCGAGAGCAGCGCCGCGACAATGTATTCGGCGACTGAGTTGGCGTTCGAACCGGGCGCGGACGCAAAGCCGATGCCGCGTGCCTTCAGGTAATCGACATCGACGTGCTCGAAGCCGATTGTGGCCGTGGCGACAAATTTCACCTTGCTGTCGGCAAGCAGTTTCTCGTTTACGGGTGTGATACTGCGGACAAGCAGTATATCGGCGTCAGCCGTAACTTCCGGCGTAATCTGCCTCCCCTGTACCGCCTGCACCTCGCCTATCGACGAGAAACACTCCTTCACAAACGGTATATTTTCATCGGCGACTATTTTCATATCATCTTCCCTAAAAAAAATTGTAGCCGCTTATTTTAGCCGTTTCCCGCCTGATTTCACACATCTTTAAGCGGGAACTGCGGTCAGCCCCGAATTTTTTTCTAAAATTATCGAAAAATTATTTGATTTATTATGAGCATATGCCCATAATATAAGTATAATCTATCGGATATTTGAGCGGAATCAGCAATATCAGGAAATTTTAAAACATGTTAACCGGACACCTGAAAACCGAATGAGAACATATTTCGACTGTATCCCGTGCTTTATACGCCAGGTCCTTGACGCAGTAAGAATGACCTCCGATGACCAGCAGGTTCAGCTTCAAGTCCTGCGGCAGGCACTGCGACTGGCAAGCTCGGTGGACCTGACTCAAAGCCCGCCTGCGATGGCCCAGCAGATGCATCGCTACATTCGCGAGCTTACCGCCAATCAGGACCCGTACGTCGAACTCAAGGACAAGTTCAACAAGATAGCATTACAGATGTACCCGGACCTCAGAATCCGGATTGAGCAATCCCCCGACCCGCTCGAGATGGCCGTGCGGCTGGCAATCGCAGGCAACATCATCGACTTCGGCGTAACTTCAAATATAGAAGAGTCCCAGGTGCAAAAAACCGTCGCAGAATCGCTCGAAGCGCCTCTCGACCTCGATAACCTGGCGGTTTTCAAAAAGGCCGTGGCAAAGGCCGAAAGCATTCTTTACCTCGGCGACAACGCGGGCGAAATCGTCTTCGACCGTCTGCTGGTCGAGCAGCTCCCTTATCAAAAAATTGCCTTTGTTGTCAAAAAAAGCCCCGTTATCAATGATGCCACAATGGAGGACGCACTCATAACCGGTATGACCGATGTTGTCGAGGTAATCGATAATGGCTCCGACGCCCCCGGGACGATACTGGAAAGCTGCTCCGAGCAGTTCCGCGACAGATTCGACAGGACGGAACTGATAATCGCAAAAGGCCAGGGAAATTACGAAACCCTGAGCGATGTTGACAAGGACATATTTTTTCTCCTTAGGGCCAAATGTTCAGTTGCCGCCAGGCACATCGGCTGCGAAATAGGGGATATGGTCCTTTTGAGAAACACAACTAAACCAGTTGAAAACAAAGCTTAAAGCAAAGGAGACAATTTTATGCCGAGAGGAAACGGAACAGGACCCGCAGGCGGAGGACGAGGAATGGGACGCGGCAGAAGCCAGGGAGGCGGACGAGGACGTGGCCAGATGGGCGGCCCATTTGCCGCCGGGCCGGGAGGTAATTGCGTATGCCCGAACTGCGGAGCAAAGATGCCCCACATCGTGGGGCAACCCTGCAATCAGAGGGTCTGTCCGAAATGTGGAGTTCGGATGACAAGGGAAACATAACTTAACCTTTATTTTGAAAGGAGAATAACGATGCCATTTGGAGACGGAACAGGTCCTGCAGGTATGGGGCCAATGACAGGAAGAGCGGCTGGCTACTGCGCGGGCTTCGGTATGCCGGGATATATGAATCCCATTGGTGGACGCGGTTTCTGGGGTCGAGGCCGAGGCGGCGGGCGCGGCCGAGGATTCGGACGTGGTTTCGGCTGGGCAAGAGCCGGCTATGGCTATCCCACCGGTCCCTGGGTTGGTCAGCCGTATGCAGCTTACCCACCACAGCCGATGACTACGGCACAGGAAACAGAAATACTCAAAAGCCATGCAGAATATTTCAAGGACGCCCTCGAAGAAATAACAAAGCGAATAGAAGAGCTTGAAACCCAGCGGGCGGGCAAAAAGTAAGGGCCTGCAAACTGTAAGTATAGCTGATTTTTATGTGAATCCCTTTTCACGAAAGGAAGGACTATGCCTGAATTTGGAAATCCGTTTAGCGGTCTTGCAAATGACCGTAAGCTTACGCAGGAAGAGTTAGTCAGGGCGGTTCGTTTTATGGTAGCGGCCGAATACGAGGCGGTCCAGCTTTATACGCAATTAGCGGAATCAACCGACAACAAGCTGGCCATAGACGTGCTCAAAGACATTGCCGACGAAGAGTGTGTTCACGCCGGCGAATTCCTCCGCCTCCTGCATGAGCTTGCGCCCGGTGAGCAAAAACATTACAACCAGGGCTATGAAGAAGTCCAGGAGTTAATTAACGAACTGAAGAAAGACAAGTAGCATCGCAGAGGCGTGAGTCGAATTTTTTTGACAATCTAATTTTTGGAAGGCATAACTTATGAAAATAGCAGTGACATCAACCGGCAAAAACCTCGATTCGCAGGTGGACCCGAGATTCGGACGGGCAGCGTATTTCATAATCGTCGATACCGAGACGATGGAATTTACAGCAGTCGAAAACGCCGATGTGGACGCAGGCGGTGGAACCGGAATAAATTCGGCAAAGGCGGTTCTCGATGCCGGTGCGCAAGCCGTGCTCACCGGAAATTGCGGGCCCAACGCTGTGCGGACCCTGAGCGCAGGAAACGTGAAGCTGTACACCGGCCTACAGGGAACCGTCGCACAGGCCGTCGAACAATTCAAGGCCGGTGCGTTGAAAGAGGCCTCAAGCGCGAATGTCGAACCTCATTCGGGATTGAATGGCTGATATGCACCGTGTCGAAACCATAGCCGTCGCCAGCGGAAAAGGCGGAACGGGCAAGACCACCATTGCGGTGAACCTAGCCTTTACAGCAGCACAGCTCGGTGAAAAGGTCCGGTATCTCGACTGCGACGTCGAGGAGCCCAACGGCCATATATTTCTAAAGCCCGATATCACCTCTTCGGAAAACGTCAGCGCCGAAGTTCCTGTCGTTGACCCCGACAAATGCACCGGCTGCGGCAAGTGCGGCCGAATTTGTCAGTTTGGTGCAATTGTATGCTTAGACGGGAACAATGTCCTGACGTTCGAGCAGCTTTGTCATTCCTGCGGGGGTTGCATAAGGGTCTGTCCGGCAGGCGCGATAAAACCCGGAGCGCTTGCAATCGGACAAATCGAACTCGGTCGCTCAGGACAAATTGATTTCGTCGGCGGAAGATTAAAAATCGGCTCTGTCCGCACCCCGGCGATGATCAAAGAAGTCAAAAAACGGATACGACCGGACCGCCTCTCGATAATCGACGTCGCACCCGGCACATCCTGTGCCGTAGTGGAAACTCTAAAGGATGTCGACTTCGTCCTGTTAGTTACCGAGCCGACGCCGTTTGGCTTGAATGATTTGAAATTGGCGGTTGATTTGGTTCGAAGGATGGACCTGTCTTTCGCTGTCGTTATAAATCGATATGGAATTGGCAATGAAGACGCAGAGAAGTATTGCCAAGCCGAAGGAATTGAGATTGTTCTGAAGCTGCCGGACGACCGACGTATCGCCGAAATATGCTCGACCGGCCGGATAATCGTGGATGCGTTGAGCGAATACCAGCAGCAGTTTTCAGAATTATATGAATACGTAAAGAGCGTAAAAGCAGAGATTGACGATGAAAGATGATTACGAGTTCGGGGAAAAAATAATCCGCGACCTGCAGGCCCGTCGTGCGGCATGCAAAATCCTCGGGGTCAAAGAGAATGCGAGCAAAGAAGCTCTCAAGAGAGCATACAGACGCGAATCGTTGAAGTATCACCCGGACCATAACCCGAACGACAGGGACGCAGACCGAAAATTTGTGCTCATCACCTGTGCATACGAGCTTTTGGCAGAAGATAAACCCTGTGAGAAACTCCTGGACGAAATCGAATCCTGGCCGGATGTCCCGGAGGATGATAAATATAAGCTCGATAATCCTTGGGGACATTTCCTTTGGTGGCGCGAAAAATTTTTTGGCTGAACATCGGATTCACTGGTATGGATAAGTATTTAGAATCCTGCAAAACGGAATTTTGGAGAAACGTCTTCAAGGCCGAAATGGACTATATTCTGCACGAATTAAAAGGGGCAAAAAATGTTTTGAGTATCGGCTGCGGCCCGGCGATTATAGAGGCGGGATTGGCCGAACACGGCTTTAGCGTCACAGGGCTGGATATTTCCAGAAAGGCACTTGAAGAGGCACCGGACAGCATAAGAACCGTTGCCGGCTCAGCGGAAAATATGGATTTTAAGGAATCCTCCTTCGATGCGGTTATTTGTATCGCTTCTTTGCAATTCATCGAAAACTATAAACAGGCGATTAAACAGACGGCACGCGTCATAAGACATAACAGTAAACTTTTGGTTATGTTACTTAACCCGCAATCTCAGTTTTTCAAGGAAAAAATCAACAATCAGGCTTCTTACGTCAGCAAGATTAAGCACACAGACATAAAAAAAATTGAAAAAACTATCGCCGACTATTTCTCAGTAAAAACCGAATATTTCCTGGGAATCAGGGGACGGAAGATATTTGAAAGCCAAAACCCTGAATCTGCAGGTCTTTATATTATAAAAGGGAAAAAGAAAGATTAAATATAAGACAAATACAAACAGCAAATAGCTTGAGAACGCAAAAGCCAGGGATGCTTTAAGCCATAGGAGTTGTGTAATGGCCGTCGAAAAATTGACTGATAACTTTTACGAAAAGATTAAACCTCGTTTATATCAGCGAGTCGGCCGGGAGTTACGTTTGGCTTATCGCGTTCTCGACCTGGGTTGTGGTACTTGTGAGCTTGCCGAATTCCTGTCCGAAACATATAGACAAAAAGTCACGGGAGTCGATATTTCTGCCAATGGCTTCTCCAAAAAAAGAAAAGCTCTCAAAAAAAAAGCAGACGGATTCGCTGCATTCGTAAAGACGCAACTCAGCTTGGTTTCATCCAAGATAAAATGATTGATGCAGTGGTAATATTCTGGGCTTTGCATGAGATGAAAAATCCTCAGGCGGTACTGCGAGAAACCCACCGTGTGTTGCGACCAGGCGGAAAATTACTCGTTGTTGAATTCCCGTGCAACTCTTTGGCCCAAAAACTGTGGAATGAAACCTATTATACTGACAAACAACTAATTTATTATTTCCTTAAAGCCGGATTTAAAGATGTTCGTGCCAAGCAAATTGAACATAAACAAATACTTTGGATCAATGCATACCGTGGTGTCAATCCGGTCAAAAACAGAAATGGAAGAGTGATTCCTCTACCAACAATTAAGACCCTATCCCGGAAAGTAAAAAAGAGTGATAAGGTGGCTTCCTTTGAAAGGTGATTTGTAACATATGGAAGATGTAATCTACGTTAAGGAATTGACAAAACGATTTGGAGATTTTACCGCCGTTGATGAAATCAGCTTCGAGGTGAGAAATGGTGAGATTTTTGGATTTCTTGGGCCAAACGGCGCAGGAAAAACTACAACTATAAGGATGCTTGCCGGACTTTCCAAACCTACGGCAGGAAATGCATCCGTTTTGGGGTTCGATATTCGGTCGGAAATTATAAACGTAAAGAGGCGCATCGGTGTAGTTCCGGAAATTTCCAATCTCTACGATGAGCTCAGCGCCTTTGGCAACTTGTTATTTATGGCTCAGCTTTACGGCGTTGCTCCTTCCCTGCGAAAAAAAAGAGCCGAAGAATTACTGAAAACCTTCCGACTCTACGAGCGCAAAGACGGCGTTTTTCGCTCCTTTTCCAGAGGCATGAAGCGGGCTTTAACAATTGCGGCGGCCTTAGTTCATAATCCAGAAGTTCTCTTTCTTGACGAACCCACTATCGGCCTGGATGTAGTGGCGGCACGCTCCTTGCGAAATTTGATGTCTAACCTGCACCGTCAGGGAGTAACAATTTTCCTCACAACCCACTACCTGGAAGAGGCGGACCTTCTATGTGACAGAGTGGCTGTTCTTGTAAAAGGTAAGATTTTGGCAGTTGACTCACCTCAAAAACTAAAGGAAAAAACAGACAAAAAAACGCTGGAAGATGCCTTTATTAACATTACGGGCCTGGAGCCGGAGGTCCTGGCAGTTGAAAAAGGAAAGTAAGATGTGGCGTGATAACTTAAGATGTATTTTCTATATTGCCTTAAAGGATATAAGGACATACTATCTTAAGCCGCCAGCGGTCAGCTGGGGTATCGTTTTTCCGATTACCTGGATTTTGGCCTTTTATTTAAGAAATCCGGGAAATTTTGAGCAATTAGTCCCTGGACTGATCGCGATGACGATTCTTTTCAGCACTACCGCCGCAGAAGCAGTGGTTATAAACTTTGAGATGCGACTTGGCTCTCTGGAAAGATTGCTTTTGGCGCCCGTCAGCATATCAGCAGCGCTTCTCGGAAAAGTGATGGGAGGTGTTGTTTTCGGTTTTGCGATGACAACGATAGTCACAATCGGCTCGACAATTGCACTTGGACTTCATCTCAACATTGCTTATCTTATTTTGATTATCATTCCATCGCTGCTGGTTTTTTCGTCCCTCGGGGCTCTTTTATGTGTTTTGGTTAAGGAGGTATTTGAGGCACAGACCCTGCTTAATTTACCCCGCTTTTTAATGATATTTTTAAGCGGCGTTGTCTATCCGGTCTCTAAGATGCCTGCGGCTATTCGCTGTTTTTCTTACGTGCTGCCTCTTACTTACACGGTGCATGGCCTACGCCTCTCTTTTTCGGCCGGTTCAGGCAAGGTAATTCTTGCATATACTCTGATACTTATCGGTTTCTTTCTGCTTTTTATTTTCCCGGCGTTAAGGTTACTCAGTAAAAAATTCGAATAGGAACCAGAATGAAAGAGATAGTTGTAATCAGCGGCAAAGGCGGAACGGGCAAGACAAGCATTACGGCTTCGCTTGCAGCCCTTGCGCAAAATGCTGTCGTTGCCGACTGCGACGTCGATGCCGCCGACCTGCACCTGCTGTTGCAGCCGAAAATCGTATCGACCGCCGATTTTTCAGGAGGCAAAAAGGCCCGCGTCATCACGGACAAATGCACCAGCTGCGGCAAGTGCCACGAGGTCTGTAATTTCGACGCCCCGAAGCTCGATGGCCCCGGCAACGATATCGTCGAAAAAACATACGCAATTGACCCTGTCGCCTGCGAGGGCTGCAGCGTATGCGTCGAGTTCTGCCCCGCAAAGGCAATCGAATTCAAAGAAGTAACGAACGGCCAATGGTTCATATCCGACACCCGCTTCGGGCCTATGGTCCACGCACGCCTCGGTATCGCCGAAGAAAACAGTGGCAAGCTCGTTACTCTCGTCCGCAAAGAGGCCAAACGAATCGCCGTTGAGCAGAACAAAGAAATTATAATCGTGGATGGCTCCCCGGGCATAGGATGCCCCGTCATCGCTTCAATCACAGGTGCGGATTTGGCATTGATTGTTACTGAACCCACCATGTCGGCCCTGCACGACCTCAACAGAATCGCCGAGCTTGCCGGCCATTTCAACATTCCAACCGCCATCTGCATCAACAAATACGACATCAACCCCGAACTGGCCGACAAAATCGAAAAAGACGCAAAAGCAAAAAAACTTAACGTTGTAAGCAGAATACCATACGATACCCAGGTAACAAAAGCGCAGCTCGAAGCAAAAACCATCATCGAATACAGCCGCGGCTCCCTCAAAACACAGATTGAATCACTATGGCAGTCAATCCTCCGTATGCTGAACTCTAAAAACAACGGGAAAACCAGCGATGAAAAACATCAGGCATAAAATTCTGGTCCTCAGCGGCAAAGGAGGCGTAGGCAAAAGCACCATCGCGGCCAATCTAGCCGTCTGGTTGTCAATGGGGAACAGGAAAGTAGGGCTGCTTGACATCGATATTCACGGCCCCAGCATCCCGAAACTGCTGGGACTTGAGCAAAAATGTCTGAATCAGCAGTACGAAAAAATTATTCCCGCCGAATATGAGCAAATGCTCAAGGTGATAAGTATTGGTTTTCTCCTCCACAGCAAAGACGATGCGGTTATCTGGCGAGGCCCGATGAAACACAACATCATCAACAATTTTGTCTCGGACGTATTTTGGGGCGATCTCGATTATCTCGTTGTGGATTGCCCCCCGGGAACGGGCGACGAGCCACTTTCAATCGCACAACTGATACCCGGAATCGACGGTGCAGTCATCGTCACGACCCCTCAGCAGCTCTCTGTAATTGATGTCAAAAAATGCGTAACTTTCTGCAGACAATTGAACATACCCGTTCTCGGCGTAATCGAGAATATGGCAGGATTTGTTTGCCCGAATTGTGGCCAAAAAACCGAGATATTCACAGGCAAAAGCGGAAAAGAAACCGCTACAGAACTTGACGCACCGTTTTTAGGTAGCATACCGCTGGACCCGTATTTGGCCCTAACCAGCGACATCGGCAAACCGCTAATACGTTCCGATATTCAAAGCCCAACGAAAAAAGCAATGCAGTTTACGTTCGAAAAATTGATGAAAAATATGGAAATTCCAAAAACAAAAATGGAGGCAAAAAATAATATGAAAATCGCAATACCAATAACCAACGGCAGATTGTCCTCACATTTCGGTCACTGCGAACAGTTCGCAGTCGCTGATGTTGATGCCGACGGCAAGAACATCACAAATACAACTATGCTGACACCCCCTGCTCACGAGCCGGGCGTCCTCCCGAAATGGCTAAGTGAAATGGGAGTCGATCTCATAATTGCCGGCGGAATGGGTCAAAGAGCCCAACAACTGTTCAAAGAAAACAACATTGATGTTGTTGTTGGTGCTCCGTCTGATATGCCCGAGAATATCATTACTGCTTATCTCGGCAAAAGTTTACAGACCGGCGATAATATCTGCGACCATTAAAAAGGGGTTTTCATTGTTGCTTCTCTTCTTCGCAAAGCAACTAGGAGACACATTTTTTGAAGTGACAGGTGAATGGATATGATAATTGATGCATACGACAAGAAAATCAGCAATATATGCGACCTTGTCCATAATAAATGCATTGTGTGCGGTGCATCGAATCCGAGGGGATTACACTTAAAATTTGAAATAGCCGGCGGCGGAAGTGTAAAAGCGGAGTTTCAATGCGATAAGAGTTTTGAAGGATATCCTGGCTCGTTACACGGCGGTGTGATAATGTCCATCTTTGATGGGGCAATGGGGCATTGTATGTTTGCTCGCGGACAGACGGCGGTAACCGTTGAGATGACGACCAGATTTCGTCAACCCATCCTGACCGGACGAAAGGCAATGGTATCTGCCCATATTACCCGTGTTTCGCATCCCTTATACTTATTGAAGTCAGAAATCATACAGGACGGTATAGTCAAAGCAACTGCCGAAGGCAAATTCTATGACCAGCCAAAACTTACCGACGAGACGGAGCCGTTTAATGGGTGATAACATTCGTATAACAGTTCTCATTGACAATAAAGCGTCAAGACCTGACTTGAAAGCAGAACATGGTTTGTCGCTATGGATTGAATACAGAGAAAAAAGAATTCTGTTTGATACCGGCCAGAGCGATAACCTGATACGAAATGCAGAAAAACTGAATATCGACTTAGCTCAGACGGATGCAATCGTCCTTAGTCACGGTCATTATGACCATACCGGCGGTCTAAAATCCGTTCTCGATATTGCCCCCAAAGCGAAAACTT
Source organism: uncultured Pirellulales bacterium (assembly GCA_964536225.1). Lineage (GTDB taxonomy): Bacteria > Planctomycetota > Phycisphaerae > Sedimentisphaerales > Anaerobacaceae > Fen-1362. The sequence goes on along the minus strand of CAZHVR010000006.1, from coordinate 39,226 downwards.
ATCTGCACCCCGCCGCAATCGAGAAAAAGTTCGGTAGAAAAACCTCAGAGACAAAGTCGATAGGCATGTCCGATTCCGCAAACAAAGCCATTCAAAACCGCAATATCACCTGGACAGCAGCGCCTGCTCAATTATTTCCCGGATTGGCAGTGACCGGGCAGATACCGCGTATCAGCAAGTTCGAAAATGTCGAAGATGCTTTTTTTCTTGATGGAAGCTGCCAAAAAGCTGATGAATTGTTGGATGACCAGGCATTGTTTATCGAATCGGCAAAGGGATTGATTGCCGTTCTCGGTTGTGCACATGCGGGAGTGGTCAATATTATGAATTATATAACAAAGCTAACGGGGAAAAATAATATCTATGGCATTATAGGCGGAATGCATCTTCTCAACACTAAAGATGTACGAATATCAAATACAATAGATGCTTTCATAAGATATGATGTTCAAAAAATTGCCCCATTGCATTGCACGGGCCAAAATGCTCTGGATGAAATAAAAAAATCCCTGCCCAGCCGGCATCTGTTTTTGGAAGCCGGTTCACAAATCTGTTTTTGAATATAGTTTATCGAACCGTAAACTGAAATGAAAAAATTTGTTCCTACAAAGGTGTTCCTGACAAAGGGTGTCGGCAGACACAGGTTTCAACTGAAATCGTTTGAAGAAGCATTAAGACAGGCGGGAGTGGCCCAGCAAAACTTGGTTCAGGTTTCATCTATACTGCCGCCGTGTTGCAAAGTTATCAGTCGCGACAGCGGCTTAAAGAGGTTTGCGCCGGGGCAGATATCCTATTGCGTAATGGCGCGTTCGGACACAAATGAACACGGCCGCTTAATCGCCTCTTCCATAGGTATCGCTATCCCCAAAGACCGCAATAACTGGGGGTATATCAGCGAGGTCCACGGCCGGGGACTGAATGAAAAGGAAGCCGGGGATATGGCAGAGGATTTGGCCGCGGATATGCTCGGAACTACGCTTGGGCTGGAAGTTGACCCGGGTAAAGCGTGGTCTGAAAAAGAGCAGGTTTACAAAGCGAGCGACCTCATTATCAGGACCTCAAATATTACACAGGCAGCAAGAGGTCGCAAGGGTCTGTGGACAACGGCTGTTGCTATCGTAATGTTTTTGTTTGAATGAAACACGAACTATTTTATTGAACACACCATAGAAAATTAAAAACTTACTGGACATGATAAGCGGGAAATCGCAAATCAAATACGAAGGACTTAAATCTGTTGTGCACACAATTGAGAAACGCTCCGAAAGAACTTTTAAGGTTTCGTGGCCGGGGAAGAAAAGTACCGGGGTTCCGGCACAAGAAGTTATTCGGTTCGTGCAGGAAGAGCTGCCCGGCTACTACGATTATTACGTAAAGATGAAAACTTACGTGGATAGACACAAAAATCCCTAGGCATAAATCGAAATCCAAGGAACAATTGGTATTAGAGGAAAGCCCGGCAGGTATAATCCGTTTGATACAAGGTTTTTCATTAAAACCGAAGCAAAGGCAGGTTAAAATTAGCTCTGGCTCGTCATAAAAAGAAATGTGATAATGGCACGAGAAGACACCGGAAAAACAAACAACAAAAATAAAGGCGAGGCTATTTAATGCCGAGACCCTGCAATTTCAGACGGGTGTGTCGGCTGCCGCAGTGCAGCTACTTCAAGCCGCGTGGAGTTCCCCTGTCTACCCTCCAGCATATCAACTTGACTGTTGATGAAATCGAGGCGGTACGCCTGGCCGACCTCGAAGGCCTCTACCACGCCGATGCGGCAGAAAAAATGAACGTCTCACGCCAGACCTTCGGCCGAATCCTCGAATCCGCACACAAAAAAATCGCCGACGCACTCGTCAACGGCAAGGCCCTGTCAATCGAAGGCGGACCGTATGAGCTTGATCCTCGCCTCGCCGCGTCGGAAAGGCATCCGCCGCACCGATTCAGAAGAGGCCGCGGAGGCCCACGTTTCCGAGGAGGCAGAGGTCCTTAAACACGACCCATTCCGCCTCGCTGTTTTTTCCAATCTGTCTAAACTCAGATTTGCGACATCAAAATCATCAGTCGCCCTTGACACCTGCCTTGCACATAACTGATAATGAGATTGTAAACATTAATATTTTTTAATGAGGGGAAACGAGATATGGTTTACTCAAACCAGACCACAGGCAATATCGACGAAACCATCGAAAAGCTAATGCAGTCGGCAGCCCGCAATCAATTCGGCGTCCTCGGCATACACGACCTCAAGGAAAAAATGGCCGACAAAGGTGTAACGTTCGAACGCAAATGCAGGATACTGGACGTATGCAATCCGAACCAGGCCAAGAAGGTCCTCGAAGCAAATATGAATATCGCCGTCGCCCTGCCCTGCAGGATAGCCGTCTGGCAGGAAAACGATAAGGTTACTATCGCTGCCATAAAACCCACCGTCCTTCTGGATATGTTCGAATCGCCTCAGCTAAAGCCCGTCGCGCAGGAGGTCGAACAGACAATCATCCGGATTATCGACGAGGCCTGCAAATAACGATAAATCAGGCAGCGCTTGACGTTACCTAACTCCATACACCGGCGATTTTCGTCCCGCACTCAGGACAGCAGGAATCCTTTATATTGTTCGCCGCGACGCGGTAGCCGATGCGCTCGATAAGCATCTTTCCGCATTTATAGCAGTAAGTGTTTTCCTGCTTCGAGCCGGGGACATTGCCGAGGTAAATATAGTGCAGTCCCGCCTGTTTGCCGATTTCGTGTGTCCGCAGCATCGATGCCGGCGGCGTGGGCACAGAATCTGTGTGCTTATACTGCGGGTAGAACCGGCTGATATGCCAGGGAAAATCCGGCCCCGCCTTTGTCACAAGAAAATCCGTCAGTCGTTTCAGCTCCTCCTCGGAATCGTTTTCCTCCGGCAGCAACAGCGTCGTCGTCTCAAGCCATATTTGGGTGTGCTTAGCGATGTATTCGATTGTATCAAGCACCGGCTGAAGTTTCGCTTTGCACAAGCGGCTGTAATAATCCTCGCTGAAGGCTTTCAAATCCACGTTAATACCGTCGAGCCATCCGGCCGTAAAGTCAATTGCCTCTTTCGTCTCGTAGCCGTTGCTTACAAAAACATTTTTCAGGCCGTTTTGTTTTGCCAATTTGCCGCAATCGGCGCAAAGCTCCATAAAAACCGTCGGTTCGGTGTATGTGTAGGCGATGCTCGAACAGCCGCTGCGCACCGCGGCTCTGACGATTTGTTCAGGAGAAATGGTTTCGCCGTCGATTTGCCCGCCCTCTCCTATCGCCTGGCTTATCTGCCAGTTCTGGCAAAAATCACAGCGGAAATTGCAGCCCATCGTAGCAATCGAAAAACTCCTGCTGCCCGGCTGGAAATGAAACAGGGGCTTTTTCTCTATCGGGTCCGGATTGGCAGAGACAACCTTGTCGTAATTAAGCGAATAGAGCGTCCCCCCGATATTCTTGCGGACCGCACACCTGCCGATTTTCCCGTCTGGTATCAGGCAACGATGCGAACACAAGAAACACTGCGCCTTCCCGCCTTCCGCCGGCTCCCAGAGCACGGCCTCTTTGAGAGGTTGTTCTGCTGCCACTCAACTCAAACCCGGATACTCTGCCGGCAACTACGCCCTGCCGATACGCCGCAGATATACTTTGGACTTTTTCAGCCCCATCCTCGACGCTTTCTTCTTCACGGCGTCGGTCTTGCGTCCGACTTTCTTGGCTACTTTGGATGTCGCAGTGACGGGAAACAGCTTCTTGAGCAGATTTAGGTCCTTTTTAGACCACTGTCCCCGCGGCGCCCTTTTGATCTTTCTTTTCTTTGCCATTTGCGTCCCCTTTCACAATAGTTCAGACTTATAAGTCCCCTGGTGGTGACTATCTCGCCTGTTACTGCAATTTACCCCTCTCGGTCGGCAATGTCAAGCCTTTTTGGCTCAGGCCCAAAAAAAATCCCCAGTGCAAATAAGGACAACGTCGGCCTTTACAGAAAAAGCTTTTTAAGATATACTTGGGCTCAATATGTCTAACTCGAAGGAAAATTCGGTCGGCATAGTAAAAACGCAGATGATTCGGGTGGTCGATGGTGATAATCCCCTCGAGCTTGCCTGCGGCAGGTCGTTAGGCCCCATCGACGTGGCATACGAGATGTACGGAAAGCCGGACGCCGACGGCAATAACGCGATTTTAATTTGTCACGCCCTCTCCGGAAACGCACACGTCGCCGGCTTCAATAGCCCCGATGACCGAAAACCCGGCTGGTGGGACAATATGGTCGGCCCCGGCAAGGGTATCGACACAAACAAGTACTTCGTTATTTGCTCCAATTTCCTCGGCGGATGCTCCGGAACAACCGGGCCCTCGTCGGTTAATCCCGAAACCGGCAAACCTTACGCCCTCGATTTCCCCTTTATCACCATCGCAGATATGGTCCGGGTGCAAAAACTCCTACTCGATAAGCTCGGCGTAAAAAAAGTGCTCGCCGTCATCGGCGGCTCCATCGGCGGAATGCAGGTCCTCCAGTGGGCGCTTTTGTATCCCGACTTTGTCGGTGCGGTCATCCCCATAGCCACAACAAGCCATCTCAGCGCCCAGTCAATCGCCTTCGATGCCGTTGGCCGAAACGCCATCCTGGCAGACCCCGGCTTCGCCGACGGCAGGTATCACGGCAAAGGTCAGCCAGCACGCGGACTCGGCATCGCAAGGATGATTGGACATATCACCTACCTCTCTGAAGAAAGTATGCGCCAAAAATTCGGCAGAAAATTACGTACCGCAGAGGACTACAAGTATGACTTCGACCCGGAGTTCGCCGTCGAAACTTATCTTAACTATCAGGGCCAAAGCTTCGTCGAGCGATTCGACGCCGACAGCTACCTTTATATCACCAGGGCTGCCGACTATTTCGACCTCACAAAGGACTTCGGCTCGCTCCAAAAGGCCTTCGCAAACGTCAAAAGCAGGCTCCTCGTCGTCAGCTTGTCCAGCGACTGGCTTTTCACGCCCCAGCAGTCAAAAGCAATGGTTGAGGCGCTTGCCGCCAACCGAAAAGACGTCAGCTATTGCGACCTCGCCTCGCCGTATGGCCACGACGCGTTCCTGCTCGAAGTCGAGTCCCTGGGCCAGTTTATCTGCTGCTTCCTCAAGGCAACCTACGACCCGAAAAACAGAATCCCCTGCTCCTGCTACGCCCAGCGAGGACGCAAATCCCCCATGTCGCAGCCGCATCGCACGAGAATCGATTATGACCTTATAGAATCCCTCATTGAGCCCAACAGCACCGTCCTCGATATCGGCTGCGGACAGGGAGAATTGCTGGCCAATCTCATACGCGATAAAAAAATCAAGGGTGAGGGTATCGAGCTTGACCAGAACTTTGTCCTCGATTGCGTCTGCCGGGGTATTCCCGTTATCCAGCAGGATGTCGAACAGCGTCTGCACTTCTACGGCGACAAAAGTTTCGATTACGTGATTTTGTCACAAACGGTGCAGACCCTGAAAAATCCGCAAAAGGCGTTCGAAGAATTATTGCGAATAGGTCGAAAGGTCATCGTCAGCTTCCCGAATTTCGCCCACTGGCGCTGCCGTCTGCAGATGGGAATCCTCGGCAAAGCGCCCCTCACCGGCCAACTGCCCTTCGAATGGTATGATTCACCTAACCTGCATTTTTTTACTCTCAAGGACTTTGATAAATTCTGCGCCAAACTTGGCGTCAGGGTCGAAAGAAAAATCGCCCTCACCGGAACAAAAATCAGGCAGGCCGGCTTTGCCTCGAACCTCCTCGCGGAACAGGCCGTTTACGTCACAAGCAAAGATTAAATTAAATCGGAGAAATGCAATGTCACACATTGAGCGCGTAGGTGTGTCGCTCGAAAAAGATTTGCTCACGGCCTTTGACAAACTGATTTCAGGACAGGGCTATCAGAGCCGCTCGGAAGCAATACGTGATTTAATCCGCCGGCAGCTAAGCACCTCCCGCGTGCAAAACGAAAATGCCCAGGCCGTCGCCGCCGTCGTCCTCGTCTATGACCACCATTCGACCGCCCTGATGCAGCGACTGACCGAGCTTCAGCATTCGCATCTGCTGCAAACGATTTCTTCCGTTCACATTCACCTGTCCCGCCACGACTGCCTCGAGGTAATTGTCTTGAAGGGCAAAGTCGGCGAAATAAACAAAATGGCCGACAAGCTCATCAGCATAAAAGGCGTCAAACTCGGCCGGATCAACCTTCTCGCAACCGGAGAACTATAAATGCGCACGTATCGATACCTTGCCCGCCACGCCGCCAGCGCAATTCTCTTCGCCGCGCTCTTCTGCACAATGCTCGTCAAATTCTACCACGCCTTGCGCCACAACTACCTCGCTTCTTACTCCGGCTGGGTCCTTTCCGATATCGCCGTGCTGCTGACCCTCGAATTACTCCTCGCCCTCGTCTGCTTCCGCTGGCCGAAAAAATGGGTCGTCCGCACTGCCGTTATCTCCGCCGCCGTCGTCTGCACCTGGTCGGTTATGAACGCCGGATGGCTCATCAGAACAGGCACCCAAATCCTCCCCACCGTCCTTTTGCCCCTCGTGCGAGACCCACTCAACGCACTCGGCATCATAGGTGTCAACCTCGTAAAAATGCCTCTCGCCGCCGCAGCCATCCTCGGCCCCAGTGCAGTCGCACTGATTTTCTTCTTCAGCGTCGTCGCAAAACCGCTCCTGCCCGGCTACACCCCCAAACCTTTGCTAATCAAATTGCTCCTTTCCGCCGTCATCATACTCTCTTCCGTTATTGCACGGCCCGTCTTCGCTGCAAAAGATTCCGCACGAATCGCTTCCGAAGAAATGAAATATAACTGCCAGTTGAGGGCAATAGCCGATATCATCGAGTTTCGACCCGCTACTCAAAATGGAACTGTCCGGCTCTCACGCCGAATCCCTTCCTGCGATGACCTCCCTTTGCCGCCCGCCGATTCGAAGCGACCCTCAAAATGCAACTTGGTCCTCGTCGTTCTCGAAGGAGTCCAGTACCGCTATACATCACTGGCTGATGACCAGAACGACCTCACCCCCCACCTGGCAAAACTCGCCCGCGACGGCGTGCAATTCTCCAACACCCGCTCGACACTTACCCACACCACTAAGGTCATATTTTCGCTACTGACGGGACGCTTGCCCTGCGCCTCACAGGACCTTGCCGAGGCCGTACCCGTCGAAAAACCTTATGCCTCACTCGCAACCATCCTCCGCAGCCAAGCCGGTTTTCGAACCGCTTTCTTCCAGTCCGCAAAAGGAACTTTCGAGACAAGGCCCGCACTTGTCGCAAACCTCGGCTTCGATACCTTCCACGCAAGAGAAGACCTCGAAAATACTGATGCCTTCATCGGCTCGCTCGGCAGCGATGAGTTCGCTATGCTGAAACCCGTGACTGACTGGATAAAAGAAGAAACTACTCCCTTTTTCGTTACAATACTCTGCTCCGTCACACACGACCCCTACGAAGTCCCCCGCTGGTTTGCCGAATCGGCAGATAATCCCCTCGATTGCTACAAACAGTCCATCGCATACACGGACAAATTTCTCGCCGTCTTGGACGCCGAGCTGACAAACCTCGGCCTGTCCGGCAACACTATTCTCTGCGTCATCAGCGACCACGGCGAGGCCTTCGGCGAGCACGGCCTGCTCAGTCACGAACGCATCCCCTTTGATGAGGCGCTTCGTATTCCCTGGGTAATTCGCTCGTCACTACTTAAAACACAGGGCGCAAAAATAACCGCACCCGTCAGCTCCGTTGACCTTACTCCGACCATCCTCGCACTGATGGGTTTTAACATATCTTCCGCCGGTTTCGATGGTCTTAACGCCCTTGCCCCGCTGCCGACCGACCGAAAGGTATTCTTCTCCGGCTGGCTCGCCGAAAGCCCTGCCGGCTTCATCGAAGGAAACAAAAAATACATCTATTTCCCCCAAGCGCAAACTGTCTGGCTCTACGACCTCAAAAACGACCCCCTGGAACAAACCGGCCGCCTTCTAAACGATTCCGTCGCCGCCCCATTCGCAGAAGAAATCCTCAACTGGCGGGCAGACAGCATCTTTTCACTCGACCAGCAGGATTCCGGCGAAAAAACCCTCTTCCGGCTCTGGCTTTGCCGGTGGGAGCAAAGAGTCGCAAAAAAATGCTCCCGACTTTGATACGCCCTTATCGTTCTGCATTCTATGTCTGTCCTTCATAGCAAAATGAAGAAGGGTTCTGCGCTCTTTATCCCATGTTCAATTCCTTTCTCTCCTCTCTGCCTCCTGCCGCTATGGTGTCTATCTTTGGAATCACAACGTTGCTTTTTGTAAACATGCAGCTAAAATTCGACCTGACTTAACAATTTATCGGTCCTAAAGTCAAACCGCGTACTTTTAAGATTAATAGTATGTTGAAAAAAAACAACGCACTGATAAAATGTGTCATCTCGCTGTTCATTGAAGTTATTTGAATCAAATACGTAACTTTCTTCACACTATATCGTTATGTTTGTTTCCCGCCGCCTCACCGGACTTTCATGGAAAATGGCACAGAGTTTGCGTAGTGTATTCCTTCGCCGGTTCGTTTTATGAATCGGGCTTTGAAATATGAATTGGGCGGTACGCTCAGACGCTCGGTGATAAGGAGGAGGAGTAGTATCCGCCCGATTTGACAAATTTTCAAAATCGGCGTCGCCAGTTAAAACCTCGCGACAATCCGGTTTTGTTTGCGATATGGGGTTGCTCCGGAGGAGGAGCAACCCCGAATTTTTTGGGCTCAAAATGCTATTTAATTCTCTCTTCTTTTTCGCCCGGCTCCAAACAACGCTTTAACCGCCCGGCTTGAAGCAGCAATAACCGATTCTCTCACAGTCGACCTTCAGTTGCCGCCATACCTCTGTGTTGTCAATCACCTCCAGCGCCGTCGGGTATAAGATATTATTCTCCTTAAAGATATGCTCACGCAGAACAGGAACAAGAAACCTCACGACCTCGTCGAGCTGCCTCTTAAAATCCCCAAACTCCGCCTGCGGAACACTTTTAGCCAGCTCAAGCAGCTTGTGCTTATAACGCCTCATCTGCGTATGCTCGCCCCTCATCACCATAGGCGGCCCGTAAACACCACGCTTTTCAAGCTCAGGAAATAGTATCTCCTCTTCACGCTGATGATGCGGCTCGGCCCCGATAAGCTGCTCGGCAATATGCCGCAGACGTCTGTATTCTTTACGCTGCGGCTCATAATCGGTCATTTTTTGTATCGACTGGTTGACAAAATCGAGGTCGTCCAGAAAACAAAGTATCGTCTCGTGCTCGCCGATTAATGTCGCTATAACGTGCTCCGGCGGCAGCTTTTCCCTCAGCTTGGCCGACTGGTCTTCTAATAGCTCCAGGTGCAGCGGACAAAGTTTCCGAAGTTCTTCCGGCTCAAGCCCTTTTTCTACAAGCTGCTGTTCTGCAATCGATAAATCGGCAGGGTCTATTGACAAAAGAAGCTCCTTCGCCTCGGCCTTTACCTTCACCGGGTCCTCGCCGCTGTTGAGTCGTTCTAATATCCCCGTCAATTCTGCAATCCTGTCCATATCCGTCTCCTTTACACAATGGCCTTGCTTATTTTCAAGCCAGCATCCCATACTGCCGGCCCTCTTATCTTGTTCTTTCTACGTTCCCGGCGGCATTTCGGCCTGTTTATTTCACACGGGCCTGATAAAATTTTAAGGGCCTTTCTCCCCCCAAATAAAAATTGCCCTCCCGGCCCCTATAAGCCAAAACTTCGATGTTGATTATTCGCCACATTTGGTTTATCATCCTTCGTTTATTGTTTCCGGCTTCGCTGCTCCGTGTTCTTATCCGGCTGCGGCCCCTAAACAGACGAATCAGGGCGTAGCCGAAAGGCGAAGACCGATTGGAATGCTGAACCCTTTAATATGGGAGACAAAAATGGAAAACTTATGGATAATAGCACAGGCGGGCCAAACGCAGGCAGAATCGGGGCAGTCAGAGATTTCAGCCGAGCCGGCAGGTCAGCAGCAGCAAACGATGACGACGGCCGCTGACGGCAACACTCCGGGCTCCGCCACACCCGCAAGACCCCTTACGCAAACCTACAGCTGGATTTTCCTCATCGTGATTTTCGTCGTGATGTTCTTTATGTTCAGGGAGCCAAGACGCCGACAAAAACAACAGCAGAAAATGGTCTCCTCCCTTAAGAAAAACGACAAGGTAAGGACCATAGGCGGTATCATCGGCACCATCGTTGATATCAGGGGCGATGAGATTGTTCTCAAAGTTGACGAGGGCAACAATACCAAAATTCACGTCCTCGCCTCGGCCATCGGAAAAACGCTTGAAACCGAAAAACAATGACGCCGTATAATATATAGCGCTTAGAGCTTACTGAGCTATATCCGATATTAAACCCTGAAAGCTATATTCTAAGAAGGTATAGATATGGATAAGAATCTGTCGTGGAAGTTTTTGTTAATTGTCGGGCTGGTCGGCTTGGCGGCCTGGACGCTGTATCCCCCGACAAAAACCCTCAAGCCCGGTATCGACCTGGGCGGCGGAACAAGCTTGATTTACGAAATCAACGCAAAAGGACTAAATGCCGCCGAAAAAAGAGGACTCTCTGAAAGAGTCATAACCGTTCTGCGCCGGCGAATCGACCCCGCCAATATTCAAAACCTTGTCTGGAGACCGCAGGGAAACACACGCTTCGAAATACAGATGCCCCTGTCCAGCGCAGAGGCCAGGGATAAACGTGAAAAATACGAAAAGGCCTTGAGCACGCTTCTGTCAAAAAACGTCACCCCTGCGGCCATAATGCGCTCGGTGACAAAACCACCCGAACAAAGACAGCAGGATTTTGAAAACTTCGCTCGCGACTCGAACGAAAGAATGCAAATCCTCGATGAATTCGCAAATGTTTACGACCAGCGAAATGAGCTCCAGCAGCAAAGAGACAACCTGGCTAAACAAATGGCCGTGCCGGAAAACCTTATAAAGCAGGCCGGCTTAAACCTCGATGACATCCAGTCGCGGGTCGCGCAATGGGCAAAGCTCGACGAGCAAAAGCTCAAAGACGCCCTTGCTGACTATCCGGGCGCCGAAGGCAACATAGACCTGCTCACCCGATATACCGATATGTATCGAAAGTGGGCCGACGTCGTTGACCGCCTCACCGACCCGGAAAACGGCGTGAACATCCGCTTCAACGAGGCGATCGCCTCGCTCAACAAGCTCAATCTCTCCGAGGACCAGGTCAACTTCGTCCTCGATGTGGCCAAGCCCGGCACCGCAAAAAGAAACCAGGCAATCGAAAACCTTAAAAAGCAGTTTCCCGAAAGGGCCGAACTGATTGATAAGGTTGTCGACGCCTATGACACCTATTATCCCTACAAAGGACGCCTCGACGACCCCGCCGACATCCAGCGGATGCTAAAAGGTGCGGGTATCCTCGAATTCAGAATCCTGCCCACTGAAGGATACCCCGACGTCGATATGGCAAAGATGGCCCGCTATGTTGAAACCCTGAAAACCAAGGGCCCCAAATACGCCTCGGATAATGAATATATCTGGTTCGAGATTGAAAACCCTAAGCAGTTCGGGGCCAGGGATTCGGCCGACAGGGCCGCCATAATAGGACAGTTCGGCGACAAGTATTACGTCCTGGCCAGCAACAAAAAAGATGAGTGCGTCCTGCACTCAGGCCAGTCAAAGGATTGGTCCCTCAAAAGGGCCGCACCAGGACAGGACCGCCAGGGAAGACGCGCTATCGATTTTCAGCTTGATGAGCGGGGAGGGCTTCTTTTCTCAAGAGTGACCGGAAAAAATATCGGCAGGCCCCTTGCCATACTCCTCGATGATATGGTGATATCGGCCCCGACGGTGCAGTCCAGAATTTACACCAACGGCCAGATTACCGGAAATTACTCCGCCACCGCCGTCGCAGACATGGTCAACAAGCTAAACGCCGGCTCCCTGCCCGCCCGCCTAATTGAGCAGCCCATTTCCGTAAAAACCATCGGCCCATCCATCGGGGCCGATAACCGCAATCGCGGCATTGAGGCCGGCCTCATAGGACTGGCCGTCGTGATGGTGTTTATGCTCGCCTATTATACACTCGCCGGCTCAATCGCAGACGTGGCACTGCTTATGAACCTGCTGTTTATACTCGGCATTATGGCAGGGCTCCGCGCAACCTTCACTCTGCCCGGCATCGCAGGCGTTATTTTGACCATCGGTATGAGCGTGGACGCCAACGTCCTTATTTTCGAAAGAATACGCGAAGAGCAGCTCAAGGGCTCGTCGCTGGCCATCGCCATTAAAAATGGCTACGAAAGGGCCTTCAGTGCAATCTTCGACTCGAACCTCACCACTATAATGACCGCCGCTATTCTTTACTGGGTCGCCTCAGAAGAAATCAAGGGCTTCGCCATCACACTGATGCTCGGTCTGGCTTCGAGCTTGTTCACCGCGCTGTTTGTCACACGCACCATTTTTAACTGGCTCCTGAAACGCCGAATCATCAAAGACCACATCGTGATGCTGCGCCTTATACACAAACCAAATATCAACTGGATGAAATACCGTCCGGCTTTCCTGGTTATGTCGGGCATACTGGTCATCGGCGGACTCACCGTATTCTTCACCAGAAACGAAGCCAAAGACAGCAAATACGATATAGAATTCACGGGCGGAACCAGCGTCCAAATAAACCTCAAAGACGGCGTCAACCTTACCAGGCAGCAGGTCGAGGACAAAATTCATCTCCAAGGCGAAAAAATGCACAATCCCGGCCTGGCCGCCGCTACGGTTTACAGCGTCGGAAAATCCGGAAATCAATACGAAATCAACACCACTGAAACAAACATAACCGTCGCGACCATCGAGATGCCCCCGAACGCCCCTGCGTCCGCCGACAGCGTTGCCGCCGCCCTTAGAAAAGCCCAAACCGGAAAACAGGCCCAGCTCAGCAATCTTGTCGTTTCCCCCGATGCCTCGAACAACCGGACCTTTGATATCCAGACAAGTCAGTTGAACAAACAGCTTGTCTCAGACGTCCTGGCAGACGCCTTCCCCGATGCAAATATCACCGGGCCTCAGGTTAACGAGGTTGTCACCAACGCCGTCCTCGACGCCTTCCAGGGACAGCTCGATGTCCAGCAGTCCCTTAAACCCGAAATTACCTCCGTCGATAGGATTACCGATTCGACGATTGAAACACATCCCGAGCTCGTTGATTTTGTCGGCGGCACCGTCATCCGCTGCAAGCTCGAAAGAAGCGCGCTGCCCGCCGAGATAGACCAGCGATTCAGGAACCTCAGGTTCAAACCCGAAATGAGAGAGATGAGTTGGTATCCCTACAGCATACTGGACGGCCAGTTGAAACCGCTCGATGCCAATGAGCCGGTCACTGATTTCGCTTATGTCACCGCTGAGCCTGAAGCCGCCTTCGAAGATATCTCCACGGACACCTGGATGAGATTCGCGGATAACGAGAAAAGCAAGGTCCTCGCCGCTATGGAGCTTGAAACGTCTCTTCCGCGGGTCACGCAGATTGACCCCTCCGTAGGTAACGAGGCCAAAACACGGGCCCTTGTGGCAATTGTCCTGTCTCTGCTTGCGATGCTCGCGTATATCGCCGTGCGATTCGGAAATCTGCGGTTCGGCCTTGGCGCCGTCGTCACTCTCGCACACGATACCGCCGCGACACTCGGCGCCGTCACCGCGTGCACCTATATCGCGGCTACCGCAATCGGACAATATCTGCTCATCGGTGATTTCAAAATCGATTTGGCGATGATTGCCGCCTTCCTCACACTGCTGGGATACTCCATCAACGATACAATCGTCATATACGACCGAATCAGGGAGAACCGTCGAAAAAGCACCGTTCTCACACCGCAAATTATAAACAACAGCATTAACGAATGTATGTCCCGGACGCTGCTGACCTCTCTGACGACGCTGTTTGTTATCGTGGTAATGTATATCTTCGGCGGCAAAGGACTCAGGAGCTTCAATTTTGCTTTGATGTTCGGAATCATTGTGGGAACTTACTCCTCGATTGCGATTTCCGCTCCGATTCTGCTTCTCAGTACGAAACGCCTGACTAAAAAATCCACCTGATTATCGTCGCCAAACGGGTCACAAGTGACCAGACGCGGGCCGCGGTAAGATGCACAAAGATTTTAAGTTCGGCCTTATTGTTGGGATTGCTGCTGCTGCGGCTGTGGCGCTCTGGCTGTGCACCCGCCCCAAACTCAGCACCGAATCGAGGATACTGCGATCGACCGCCCCCGCACCTTCTGCCGTCACTGCCGAACCCAGAATTGAAAGCCCACCGGAAAAAACAAAACCGCTCCCCGACAAACAAAAATCTTCGAACGCCCGCTCCGACTCACCGGGCGCCGGCCAGACCATGCAGGCCGTCCACCCCCAACGCTTTTACATCGTCCAGAAAGGCGACACGCTCTCCGCCATCTCACAAAAATACTATGGCTCCCCGCGATACTGGCAGAAAATCTTCTCCGCCAACAGAAACGTCCTCCAGAACCCTGACCGCCTTACTCCCGGCACACGGCTGGTCATCCCTGAGTAAAAAAACACGTCATCTTCTTTGCTAAGCAATTACGCAGCCAAACTCGGCATTTTCCCTACTTGTCCGATGCAGCCGTGTTCTGCTAAATTTACCTGTGATTATAATCCGGTCCGCAACTGTTGCCGGACTGTTCATAATGTGCGATGAGTTCTGCAAAGAGGTCACAAAATGATTTATAGAACCGGCGAAAAGGTCTCGGCAATTGAAACCGCCGCCGGCAGAAATGGAGGTAAAATCTTATGACTAAAATGCTCATCCTCTACTATTCGATGTATGGCCACATCGAAACAATGGCCTACGCCGTGGAACAAGGTGTTAAACAGATCAAAAACGTCGAAGTCGTCGTCAAGCGCGTGCCCGAGTTGATACCCGAAGAAGTCGCCCGAAAGGCCGGCGTGAAGCTCGACCAGCACGCCCCCGTCGCCTCGCCCTCAGAGCTGTCCGAATATGACGGAATCATCTTCGGCACCCCCACGCGATTCGGAAATATGGCGGCACAAATGAGAAACTTCCTCGACCAGACAAGCAAGCTCTGGCTCAGCGGCGCGCTGGTCGGCAAGGTCGCAAGCGTCTTCACAAGCACCGCCACCGGCGGCGGTAATGAAACGACAATCCTTACCTTCATACCCACGCTGCTGCATCAGGGAATGATTTACGTTGGCCTGCCCTACTCCTGCCCCGTCCTGACCGACATCAGCGAGGTCAGGGGCGGCAGCCCTTACGGCGCTGCCACTATAGCCGCGCCGGACGGCTCAAGAAAACCCAGCGAAAAGGAGCTGGAAATGGCGCGGTTCCAGGGCAAACACGTCGCTTCTATCACTGCAAAACTGAAAGGATGATTTCGACCGCGCCGCCGGACCCGGCTGATTAAAAAATACAAAACAGAAAATACAATATCGGTTTCCAAATTAAGACGGGATAAAAATCGATTAGGAGAACCATTATGGAAAGAAGAAATTTTCTAAGGGCAGTGGCCGTCGGCGCCGGCTCGATTGTTGCGGTCGGCCGGCTTGCATTGGCAGAGGAACACTTCCCCGTTAACGTGGATGAAAAACTCTGGAAGGGAATCAACCGCCTCGAAAACCCGCAGAACGAAACCATCCTCGAAAAGCTCCACGTCCCGGTCATAACAGCGCCCGAAAAGGTCAAGGCCGGAGAAATCTTCGACGTGGGCGTCGCTGTCGGAAAAGCCCTTCATCCTATGGGGCCGTCGCACTGGATTGAATACGTCCAGCTCAGTATCGGAAACGAGCCCGCCGGAACACTCGCCTTTCGTTCCCATGGCTACCTGAAGCCGGAAACCAAATTCGCTGTTGTGCTCGACGATGACCTCAAAGGAAAAACAATCTCGCTGGTCGCTACTCTGAAATGCAATCTACACGGAATCTGGCAGCACTATGTGAATATCGAAGTGACTTAACAGTCGAGAATTCTTTTAAAAATGTCGTTGCGAGGGGTCCCGGTTTTTACCTGCCGCAGGCGGCTTGCCCCGCCGAGCTGCTGCTCGTCGATACGGCCTTACAAAATCAATGACTCTAGAGAAAATCCCTTAACGGGCAAACCAGGACAGGAGAAAATTATGATTACGGAACTGAAAGAAGAAGTGAAAAAAAACAGAAAAGCCGAATATCCAATCGACGCAGTTTTTCTTAACAGGTGGTCTCCCAGGGCAATGTCAGGCGAGCCGATGACAGACGAAGAACTGATGCCTCTTTTAGAGGCCGCCCGCTGGGCACCTTCTTCGTACAACTCACAGCAGCGAAGATTCCTTTATGCCAAAAGAGACACGCAGAACTGGGGCGTCTTTTTTGACTTGCTGGCTGAAGGCAATAAAACCTGGGCCAAAAACGCCGCCGTCCTCGTCATCGTTATATCGAGAAAGAATTTTGAGCATAACGAAAAACCCTCACGGACCAACATGTACGATACCGGCGCCGCTTGGGAGAACTTGGCGCTTCAGGGCTCAATCAAAGGCCTCGTCGTGCACGGAATGCAGGGCTTTGATTACGACAAGGCCCGCTCGGTATTGGCTGTGCCCGAAAATTACGAGGTTTGTGCTATGATTGCGATAGGCAAAAAAGGGAATAAGGAAGATTTGCCCGAGAACCTCCGTAAAATGGAACAGCCCAACGACAGACGTCCGTTACAAGAAATCGCCATAGAAGGCGCCTTCAAAGGCAAATGAACCATTCACAATCTCAAATCGAACTTTCCACCTTTGTCTTTCAGGCGTAAAATTTGCTCGTAATAAGTCAAAGGATATATGAGATGCTCCTTCGGCGGGGCGCACTCCCCAGCCTCTGACGTATCTCCTTTAACCTTTCATAGTATTTATCAGTCATAACTTATTCTCATCCGGGAAATACAATGTTCCTTTCCTAAGCCAATTTTTGGCTGATTGATATTGACAGGTTGAAGTGACAATAGTTATCCTGAAGGCGTTGCGGGCCAGTACCTCAGCGGTAGAACAGTGGACTCATAATCTCGCCTTCCGCTTGTAAGTGCATTCCCAACAACGTCTTACAGCCCGATTTTGGGTCAAAATCGAGTATTACAAGTGGCAAGCAAGTCACTGACAAATCGCTTCTACACGACGAACGCACTTTGAGTCCTGCCTGGGCGCGGGCGTATGAGCCGCCGAGTATTTGTAACAGGGAAAGCGCCGGCGTCGTCCTCTTTTTAATGAGCATAGACAAACCCAGTCCGGAGGTTATCAAATCGATACAGAGTGCGGTTAAATGGTTCGAGGACTCGAAAATCGAGGGTATCAGGGTGGAAGAGTTCAATACCCCTGATTTCAAAACCCCGCTGAGGACCCTGAAAACAGACTGTAGAGTTGTCGTTGACAAATCAGCTCCGCCGATATGGACCCGGTTTTATGAACTTGGAACACACAAGCCGCTGTTTTCCAACAGAAAAAGTGAATTGCTTTATTCTCTTGCGGATGTGGACAGAGAGCGACGCGCCTATGGCTGGTATACTTACCAGCCACAGGCGGTCCTGGACCGGTACCCCGCCTGGCAGAAAAAATGGGCGACTGCTCAAAAATGAAAATCCGGCTTCGCTGTCAGCTACGCCGTGACAAGTATCAGTTTGGGCAGTCGAGCAGGACAATCCTTGCAAGATAAGAGCATAATGAGAAACATTGCCGTAAGGTTTTTGCACGCGAAACAGGGTTTATGTTTGCGCGAAATGACACGCGAACTCAGTGGAAATTATGTTAATTTGTGAGTAAAATGAGGCACGAACTTAGATTCCCACTCCCTTGTGGATGGCTTACGCCATTTCGCGGGAATGACAGGACAACTCGCCGTAAAACGGCGGTCTAAAATATAAAATATTATTTCTGTGAACTCTGTGTTCTCTGTGGCGGAAAGGAAAATGAAATGAAGTACGGGTTGAATATTGCGGATAAAGGTGAGCTGGATTTGGTATCGCTTGGGGCGATGGTGCACCGGCTGGATCCGGGGATAGTGCCCTTTAAAAAAGCGACTAATTTCGAGGTGCACGTCAGCGGCGGCGAGTTTAACGTGGCAGCGAACCTGTCGGACTGCTTCGGCCTGTCCACGGGCATTGCGACGGCCATAGTGGATTACCCGATAGGCGATTTAATCAGCCAGCGGGTACGTGCGATGGGGGTGCGGCCTTTTTATAAGCGTTTCAAACACGATGGCGTGCACGGGCCGAATATGGCGACCGTTTACAGCGACCGCGGCGGCGGCGTGCGTGCCCCGGTGGTATTCTACAACCGCTGCAACGAGGCGGCGGCACAATTGAAGCCCGGCGATTTCGACTGGAAGTCGATTTTCGCCAATGGTGTAAGATGGTTTCACAGCGGCGGTATTTTCGCAGCGCTATCACCAACGACGTCCGAGGTCATTATCGAAGGTATGCAGGCCGCAAAGAAGGCCGGCGCTACCGTATCATTCGACCTCAACTACCGGGCCAAACTCTGGAACATTTCCGGCGGACATGAACGGGCGGTCGAGGTCCTGGATCGTATCGTGAAAAACGTCGATGTGCTTGTCGGAAATGAAGAGGATTTGCAGCTTGGCTTAGGGATACCGGGGCCGGAAGTAACAAAAAAGTCAAAGCTGGACCCCAGCGTCTTCATCGCGATGATAGACAAAGTCACGAAAAAACACCCGCAGATTAAAGTCGTGGCGACGACGCTGCGCGAGGTGCATTCGACCAACCATCACAGTTGGAGCGCGGTTGCCTGGATTGACGGCGAAACTCATACGGCACCGACGGCTGAACTTGTTGTTCTTGACCGCGTCGGAGGCGGAGACGGCTACGCGTCGGGCTTTTTATACGGACTTCTGACGGACCAGTCACCTCAGGACGCAGTGAAACTCGGCTGGGCACACGGCGCACTTCTAACAACTACGCCGGGCGATACTACGATGGTTACGGTCGAGCAGGTCAAGGCATTTGCCGCCGGCGGCTCTGCAAGAATACAGAGGTAGCCGAATAAGATGACACCGCAGAAGAGTTTAAGTATTCTTGATTTCGGGGCCTCTGGTGATGGCGTCTCGGATAATACTAAGGCGTTTACCGACACTGTCGAGCAATGCAGCAAAGATAACGGCGGCAAAATAATTGTCCCCGCGGGCAAATTTCTGACCGGACCGATTCACTTGAAAAGCAATATAAACCTGCACCTTAAAAAAAACGCCTGTATCGTATTCAACGATAATTTCGCGAATTGGCCGGCGATTAAGTCGCGATGGGAAGGCGTTGAGTGTTTCGGCTACTCGCCCTGCGTTTATGGTGAAAACCTCACAGATGTTTCAATCACGGGCGCAGGAACAATCGACGGCAGAGGGCAGGGGTGGTGGAAGGAATTTAAAAGGCGCAAAGCAATCGGACAAAAGCAGCCGGAATCAGCCCGCGACAAGGAATTTGCCAAACTTAACGAAAACATAGACCTGTCCGATTGCGGCGGAGGAGGCATCGGGTCATTTTTCTTCAGACCGCAATTGATTCAGTTTAATAACTGCTCAAACGTGCTGCTCAACGGCTTTACGACACGCAACTCTCCTTTCTGGAACACGCATCTTCTTTACTGTAAAAATGTCGTCGTTAAAAACGTTACATTTCAAAATCCCCAGGACGGCATTAACGGCGACGGTCTTGCTCTTGATTCGGCAATGCTGGAAAAAGTCCGCAGGACCGTGCAGCGGAATAAAATTAATCTTATGGCTATGCTGACTATGCGCGGTGACCCTCAATTTGTAGCCGCCCGGCAGGTTTATGACAGCGGTGCCATTGGTGAGGCAGTTCTGGTTAATGCCCGCAAGAGCTACAAATGGGGTACGAGACCCGACTGGTTCGCCGACAAAGACAAATACGGCGGCACAATAGGGTGGGTCGGCATACATGCCTTCGATTATATCAACTATATTACGAGGTTGGATTTTACTAAAGTTGCCGCAATGCAAAGTAATTTTGCACATAGTGAACGGCCTGGCTGTGAAGATAATTGTGCCCTTGCAGTCGAACTTGCCAACGGCGGACACGCTACGATAAGCGTTGATTATTGCCGTCCGGAAACTGCCGGTACCCACGGGGATGACTGGATAAGAATCGTCGGAACAAAAGGCCTGCTCGAGGCAAGCGGCTCTAAAAAAGATTGTTCTGTCATCGGTAACGATAAAGGCAGTTTTCAGCAAGCGCTGCCTGAGGGAAAAGACAAGATATTCAGCAGATTTATTTTGAATATTCTTGGCGGCAAAAGCAATGACGAAATAGCGAAGGTATCTTTTATGCTTACAAAAGTATGCCTGATTGCCCGAGAGGCCGCCCAAAAGAACAAGGTTTTGAATATAGGAAAAAACAATGATTAAGCTGGCGATGATAGGTGCAGGCGGATACGCTTATGAATTGATAAAGCGTATCTGTGATTTGCCCGACAAAATAGAGTTGGTGGCAGTGACGAGCAATCCGACGAGGAAGTCATCAGGCAGGTCGTATTGTCTCAGCAAAGGCATTCCAATTTATGACGATACCGACCAGATGATTAAGAATGTTAAGGGGATTGCTGATGTGATTTTTAACCCGGCCCCGATTCATAAACATTTCAGTTTGACCACCAAGTGTATAGATGCCGGTTTCGATATTTTTCTGGAGAAGCCCCCCGTTGCTACCATACAGGACCTGGATGAGTTGACCAGATATGTATCGAAGCGCGGCAAAAAGGTTCCTGTCGCATTTCAATATCTGTATTCGACGATTGTACAGGAGTTAAAAAAACGGATTGCGGAAGGCCGCTATGGTCAGGTAAAACAAGTGCGGGGTATGGCCGGCTGGCCGAGATTCGACACATATTATAATCGCAGCGAATGGGCCGGTAAGCTTCATATAAATGGCGAATGGGTCCTCGATGGGACAATAAACAATCCTCTTGCTCACATGTTGAGTGACGAATTGTATCTCGCTTCTACGAAGCCCGGCGCGATGGCAGAGCCGGTAAGTGTCCAGGCAGAGCTGTATCATGGGCATGATATCGAAAGCGAGGACACCAGCAGTTTAAGGGTCATAACCGATAAAGGTGTTGAGATACTATTTAATGCTTCACTTTGTTCCGATGCGAGAATAGACCCAACCGTTATTATTGAATGTGAGAAAGCCAGGATTGAGTATGTTGGTTTCAGTAAGGCCAGAATCGTGCTTGAAAACGGAAGCATTGACACCATAGATGACCAGAGCGACAAGCGTATCAACATGCTTACGAAAATGGCTGAGCATTATGAAAATGGGTCGTTATATCCGGTGACTCTTGAAACCTGCAGGCCTTTCACGTTGGTTGTGAATGGAGCATTTGAATCTTGCGGCCCCCCACTTTCTATTGACAAGAAATATCTTAGCTGTCGTGAGCAAAACGACCATACGGGTGATACGATTAAAACAATCATTAAGGACATTGACAATGTCCTGCTCGCTGCTCATGAAAAGGGCATTCTGTTTTCTGAAGCGGGCGCAACATGGGCCAAAAAGTCCGACATCTTTGATTTGAAGGATTATAAAAAATCCCCCACCACTGCCCGTTTTTAACTCGGATAGATTACTCAGTTAAAAACCCACACGGCATAGACTACGCGTAGCCCAAAGACATAAGTATCTATTTTACAAAAGCTTAGAGAATGCCACTCACTGCTATCGGCCTCTGTCAAGTGCAACTTGGCCAAAAAGTTTCCGATTCGAGTAGTGCGTCGGCCTGCAGATAAATCTCACAGACCACATCAAGACATCTCTCGCATCCCCTCATCCCCCGTCAGCCAGTCGCATATAAAAGCTGTTTTCATTTTTTGCAATATACCCGTATAACAATGTATGAACTATAAGGGGCAATTGTTTGTCTGGCACTGGTATTATTTTCTCGTGCCAGCAGCATTTAACGTCGATTACACTTGGCAACGGCCCACCAGAACAGGGTTTTAAAGCTGGGATACCGCCGGCAGGACTGCTCAAGCAGCCGACACGCTGCCTGGTGCTTTCCTTCTTTGATTGCACAGCGGGCCGCTCTGTAACCTTCCCTGGCAAGTCGTTTCATCGCCCGGGCCGGCATTATTACCTCCCCGGCGTTGCCGCTGAAACCATTCTGATAAGCATGCTCAAGCACGTTTAATTCTATCTTTCTGTTTGCAAATGAATATGCCGACAGATTACCGGAATGCCGGCGACGCTTAAAAGTCGGCCTGGCAACAGGAATAAAATGATATTTTAAGGAGAGTTTAAGCCAAAGGGCATATTCGGCGCAAACCGGCAGCGAAGTATCAAAACCGCCGGCTTCCTCGAACAGCTCTTTTCTGCACATTGTTCCGCAGGAGTGAACATAAATATACTCGAACAAATCCGCGGCGATACGGCCGGAAGGCAGTTTGTGTGGTTTTCGTCTAACCTGGCTGCCCTTTTCATTTATGCCCACATACGAGCTGTAGGCCACTATATCAGGACCGTTTGATTCAATAAGGTTTATAAGGTCATCAACAGCGTACGGGAAAAGAAGGTCATCTGAGTCAATAAAAGTAATATATTTTCCCTCAGCCAGCTCGATTAATTTATTTCGGGCCTGAGCAACACCCTGGTTTTGCTGCCGGAAATACCTGACGGGGTAATCGCTCTGTTTTATCATCTGGGCCGTGCTGTCGGTTGAGCCATCGTCCACTATTACGACTTCATAATCCTTATAGGTCTGTGCAAAGACGCTACCGAGAGTTTCTCTGAGGTAGTTTTTACGGTTATATGTCGGGATACAGATGCTAACTTTCGACATAATCAAAATCACTGAACATCAGTTTTTCCAGAGCTTAGGCCGGCCAGGCACGGCCAAAGCACATCAGCAAATAAACTATTTTACGCCTTTAATGTAGCTGCGGATAATCCTAACTATAGGACATCCGTTTAGCAAATATTATTTCTCACTCTCTTCTTTTGCCGCCCTCAAAAGAGCGGAAATCAGGATCCGTGAAGATGCTTGAAAAAAAGTCAAATATACCGTTTAATTATTTGATATTGCCGACCTGTAACGCCATCGGGAGCTTTAATATACAGGGGTTTATGCTGAGTTTGAAAGTAGAATATGCTGAAGCGATATGCGACGTACGTGTCTTTGTTTAGGTCAGTCAGCGACATATTTATCATCGGCTGCATCTGGCTTTTTGTTTTCTATGTCAGGTTTCATTCGGGGCTATTTACCACCGCCAAGGGAATACCGGATTTTAAAAAGCACTTGGTATTGACGTTGCCTGTAATTCTTATCTGTTACTCAAGCTGTCTGTTTACGGGTCTTTATAAGCCCAGGCGGATACAGAATATATTTGTGCAGTTCGCGGACGTTTTCAAGGCCAGCGTCCTGAGCGGCCTGCTCATTCTGGCTTTTTTTTACTACCTTCAAAGTGTGCCATACTCGCGAAAACTGCTGGCTTTATTCGTGGTGATGTTATTTGTGGGTTTGGCTTTTTCGCATTTATTGACAATGACGGTAATGCGAAGGTTACGTGCGAAAGGATACAACCTGCGTTATTACGCCGTGATAGGGGCCGGCCAGGAGGGGCAACAGCTTGTCCGTGATATCGAGCAAATGGGGTGGCTGGGATTGAAATGTGCCTTTTTTGCGGATAATAATCCGAAGCTTATCGGCACCGAATTGTCTGGAACCCCGATATACGGTCCCGTTGAAAAATTAACCGAATTAGTCAAGACCGAGACGATAGACGAAGTGTATCTTGCTTTAAGCGGCAACGAGGCACAAAAAGCATACCCGGTTCTAAAGTCCCTCCAATCTTCCGGCGTAACCATACGCATTATACCCGATTGGGGTAATCTGGCTTCAGTGAGCGGTGCGACGGCGATAATCATAGGTTCTCAGGTTTTATTTTCGGCGGCCGATTCGCCGCTAAACGGCACCAATATTGTATTTAAAGAAATGTTTGACCGTATCATCGCTCTAATACTATTGGTAATATTTGCTGCTCCTATGATGCTGGCAGCTATTTTGATTAAGCTGACCGGCAGGGGTCCCGTTTTTTATAAGCAGGTACGCGTGGGAATGGACCAGAAAGAGTTCGAAATGCTTAAATTCCGCACTATGTCGGCAGATGCAGAGAAGGAAAGCGGGCCGCAATGGACCAAAGATAACGATTCCAGGCGCACTGCAATCGGGGCCTGGCTGCGGCGCACAAGCATTGATGAGCTTCCCCAGCTTATAAACGTAGTAAAAGGCCAAATGAGCTTAGTCGGCCCCAGACCCGAACGTCCCGTCTTTGCAAAACAGTTTTCCGAGGAATACACGAAATATATGCTAAGGCACAAGGTTAAGGCCGGGATGACCGGCTGGGCACAGATAAATGGATATCGCGGCAATACCTCTCTGAGGAAACGATTGTTATATGATTTGTATTACGTTAAAAACTGGTCTTGGGGACTGGATATGTGGATTTTGCTGCGAACACCGTGGCATATTTTAAAAGGCGAAAACGCGTATTGAAAAACGCCGCTGAACAATCGGACAGAAACGGGGATTTGGCAAACGTTTCAATATTGCTGACAGTGGCTTTATGTATCGGCGTTTACCTTATTGCCACGACAGCTATCATCGCAAAAGACGGCGTAACGTTCATAAAATACAGCCAACAGTTAGAAGACCATCCCGTCAAAACAATGATGAATGAATCTCAGCATCCGGGCTATCCCTGGTTAATTCTAATGGCACATAAAGCAACGGCTGTTGTGCATAAAAACACATCGATACTGAGCTGGATTTACAGTGCACAAGGCGCGGCCTTGATATTCAGATTGCTCGCCATAATCATTTTGTATTTCATTGGAAAGCATTTGTTCGGTGCCGGGACGAGCTTTTGGGCGGTACTGATTCTTATATTATTGCCTAAACCGGCTGAATACGGCAGTGATGCCCTCAGCGACTGGCCGCATCTTTGTTTGCTGGCGGTTGGTATGTTGTTATTGTTCAAAGGTGCAGCGAAAAAAAGCTGGTGGATGTTCGGCATCGCCGGGCTTGCCGCCGGTGCCGGATACCTTATTCGGCCGGAATGTGCTGTGGTTATAGCAGCAGGCGGTCTGTGGTTGGGATTGCAGTTAGTGCTACCGCAATGCACTATGAATAAGAGCAGGGCATTGTCTGCGTTGGCTTTGCTGCTTGCAGGGTTCCTTATTATAGCCGGGCCGTATATGAGTTTGAAGGGTGCCGTATTTCCCAAAAAGAGCATCGGCCGATTTGCCATAAATTCGAAACAGCCGGAAATTAATGCAGAGAATAGTCAGGCCGCACAAGCTTCACCGTTTACACTATCGAACATTGCAAAGGCATTCGGCAAACTTTTTGAAAATACCGGCGAAACGTTAATGTGGTTTTTTGTGCCGGCGTTATTCATAGGGATGTATAAATGGTTAAAGACGCGAAAATGGCCCGAGCCGGAAAGGTTCTTTGTAACAACCGTTATAGTTTTGTATGTTCCCGTAATGATATGGTTGTATTGCAGGCATGGCTACACAAGCTACAGGCACACCCTGCCCCTACTGATAATTCCAATTCTCTATGTGCCCGTGGGGTTACAGGGATTGGCAAGCTGGTGCCATAAAAGATTTTCCGGAAAAGCCGAATCTTCGGCGGCTGCGAATTCCAATGAGCGATTTTGGTTTTTTGTATTGCTTATAATTGGCGTTTCTATATGTGCTGCAAAGCTTTTTGGGTCTGTACGCGCTGAAAAACAGGGATACAGGGCAGCCGCCCAGTGGCTCAAAGCCAATACAAACCCTGCCGAAATTGTTGCCGAGCCCGACCCGAGAATAAGTTTTTACGCCGAACGCAGAGGATTGCTTTATGAAAATGCGGCAGCCCCTGAAAATGCCGAATATCTTGTGCAAATATTGAAAAAAGGGGATAATCAGGCGTCCCGGCCCGCGCAGTATGGAAACGCAGTGTATGAATGTCCGGTCGGCAAGAAAGGCGAAGGTAATGTCATCATATACAGGAAAATGTGAGCAGGACGTCAGGCCTGTCAGGAACAATTATTTGTTTCTGACTACGGTTATGGCCGTTTCGGATTTCAAGGTCAAATACGACAACTCGGCCCTTGGTTACCTTTGGAGTTTACTTAAGCCCTTGTTGATGTTCGGCACGCTGTATCTTGTGTTCTCGGTGTTCGTTCGATGGCAGGTCGAGGGGTATAAGTTATACCTGCTGCTTGGTATTATCCTGTGGAATTTTCTGTCGGAGGTTACTACCAATAGTATGGTGCTTTTGCACAGTAAGGCGTCGATTTTAAAGAAGGTTTATTTTCCGCGATGGATAGTAGTCATCGCTTCATCCCTGACGTCTGTATTGACTTTACTGCTGAATATGGTGGTTTTTTTCATCTTTTTCATTTTTTCGAGGACCCATTTTCAAAACAGCGGCTGGCTCCTAATCGTGTATATGCTGGAACTGTACGTGCTGGTCGTGGGCCTTGCGCTTGTATTGTGCTCGCTTTACCCGAAATTCAGGGACATTCATCATATCTGGGAGGTTTTTGTCCAGCTCGGTTTCTGGGCGACGCCGATAATATATCCCGTTTCGATAGTGCCTGAAAAATATCACGCCTGGATATTTTTGAACCCCGTTGCCCGTATAATTCAGGGCTGCCGGCAGGCGCTAATGGGTCAGGGCGACCAGTTCTTGAGTTTGACCAATCATATCATTATAATCGTCGTTGCTGTATTTGTATTCGCAGCAGGATGGGTGATGTTCAACAGATTATCACGCAGTTTTGCTGAAGACCTATGATAACATTCGAAGCAGTGGACAAGGTGTTCCTTCTACCACACGACAAGAAAACGACTTTGCGGCAGAGATTCGTATCTATCTTTCAAAAGAGCACTTATGAGCGGCTGTATGCGCTTCGGAACATAAATCTTCGGATAAACGAGGGGGAATTTCTGGGGGTCATCGGCAGAAACGGCTCAGGCAAGTCAACGCTGCTCAAGCTCATCGCAGGAGTGCTTGAGCCGACTTCGGGCAGGGTGTCCGCAAACGGCAACGTCGCCCCGTTTCTCGAACTTGGTATCGGATTTCAGGGCGACCTGACCGTCAAGAACAACATTTTTCTCTACGGCGCGCTGCTCGGTATGAACAGGGCTGATATACTCGGCAAATATGACTGGATTCTCGAATTCTCCGGCCTGCAAAATTTCGTCGATGCCAAACTGAAAAACCTATCTTCGGGTATGCAGGTGCGCCTGGGTTTTTCGATAACAGTGAGTTTCGAGTGCCCCATTCTTCTCGTTGACGAGGTATTGGCCGTAGGTGATATAGATTTTCAGCAGAAGTGCTATTCGTGCTTCGAGAACTTCAAGAAACAGGGCCGCACAACTATTTTTATCAGCCACGACCTCGACGCAGTCGAAAGATTCTGCGACAGAGCAATTTTGCTGGAGAATGGGATATTCAAAGCAGAAGGCCGGCCGGACACAATTGTGGCCGAATACCGCTCGAATCAGAAATCCATGAGCGCCGTTTAACGTTCCGAGAATACTTTTTCCGGAGGATAGCAAGTGTTCAGTATTATTATGCCGGTATGGAACAGGGCAGGATTCGTACAAAACGCGATTGAAAGTGTTTTGGCACAAACCTTTCAGGATTATGAACTGCTTATCATAGACGACGGTTCAAAAGACAATCTTGAAGAGGTGGTCCGATCATACCTGTCGGAGAAAATTAGCTATCATCATATCTCACACAGCGGGGTCGGTGCCTCGAGAAATTATGGTCTTAAAAACTCAAATCGCCCTTTCATTGCATATCTTGACTCGGACAATTGCTGGCACCCTGACTTCCTCTCGCGTATGCGAGACGCCTTACACGGCACTCAACCCCAACGTGAAGTGGCATACTGTATGGCTAATTGTTATCACAAAGATGATGTAACGGGGAGGATTACAAAAGACGGCACAATAGGAGAACCCTTCAGCTTCAGGAAGCTTATGAAGGGTAATTACATAGACCTCAATACCTTCGTTCACTCGCGCAAGGCGCTCGGTTTTGCCGGGCAGTTCGATGAAAAGCTCAAACGCCTGGTGGACTGGGATTTTATCATACGCATGACTTCGCTGTTTGAACCGATGTTCGTGCCGGAAGTTTTCGTGGATTACTACTTATGTGTTACCGATAATGCTATATCAATCATTGAAGACCTCGAAAAGGCCGATACGGCTGTTCGAAAAAAACACGCGAGGTCTCGAGAGCCAATAAGTTTCGTTCACGACACTATCAAGTACACGTGGGATAGTATTTCCGAGCAAAAGTATCGTAACTGGGTTCGTGTTAATTGCGAACGATTGAATACGTCGGATTATACCGCGTGGGGCTATCCGTTTATGCTGCAGATTGAGCCGACAAATGCCTGCAATCTGGAATGCCCTCTTTGTCCGGTCGGGCGAGGGGAGCTGGGGAGAAAAACCGAGCATTTGGGGCTGGACGTCTATAAATCTATTATAGACGATATGGAAAAATACCTGCTTTTACTGATACTGTGGGACTGGGGAGAACCTTTTATGCATCCTCAGTTGCCCGATATGATTAAATATGCATCCGAACGTGACATACGAACCGTCACCAGCACGAATGCGCACTTCCTTAATAATGATGTTTACATAGAAAATATTTTATCATCAGGGCTTTCCACACTAATTGTGGCGATCGATTCTCTAGACGATGAAAGCTACCGTGCGTACCGCAAGAAAGGCAACCTCGCAAGGGCGATATCCGGCCTGCAAAATGTAGCCAGAATCAAATCCAAAATCGGTTCTGAAACCTGCATCAACTTCAGGATGGTGGTAATGAAGCAAAATGAGCATGAGATTGCTTCTCTAAGAAAATTAGCAAAAGAAGTTGGCGCCGACAGATTTGTCGTAAAAACGCTCAATCCAAGCTGCGGCTCGACAGATATGGACGACGACCTTGTTCCCAGGAATCCCAGATACCGCAGATTTGAATACGACCGTAGCACCGGTCAACGTATTCGTATTGATGCGACATGCAGAAGGATATGGGATATGGCGAATATCTTTTCCAACGGCGATGTTGTTCCCTGTTGTTATGATTACAACTCATCTATGAAACTGGGTAACGTTAAGGAAAAGCCATTTAGCGAAATTTGGAACAGCACTGCTTATCGTAAGTTAAGGGAAAGGATTTACAAAGATAAAGATTCCATTGAAAAATGCCATAATTGCGGGATTAACTTCAAGCTTTCAAAAAACGGCTGGTTTCAGGAATCCTACGATTTTACTGAAGGTGCCCTGTGCCGACTAAAAAACAGGCTCAAAAGGCATTATGGAGAGACGCTGGCATGGAAAATCCTCCGGACAGGAAAGAACTCGTTGCGAGAATGGAACCGTATAGCGATAAATAAAGTATTCCCAAACCTTAAGACGCTATCCGGCATTAAGACATCTGGACTCCTGTCCAGTCGGATTCGAAATCTCAAGCTGCCGCTCGAAAAAGACAAATCAAGCGGATGGAAAGCATACGATATTTTCAAGGGATCGACCTCTCACCTGAAGAACTTCAGTTGTCATGCGTCGGTGCTGAACCCGGGACAAACTCCACACCAGCCGCATGAGCATGTCGAGGAAGAAATCCTGATTATGCTATCAGGCGAAGCGGAATTAGTCATCATAGACACCAAGGAAGGCCTGAAGGAGAAAAGGCACAGGGTTCGCCCCGGCTCGTTGGTATATTACCCCGCCTGGCAAAGGCACACAATCCATAATCCAGAGGAGCAGAGTGCTACATATTTGATGTTTAAGTGGGACTCCAGACAAGTTGAGAGCAACGATACGCTTAAGACATCGGTTATTCAATTTCTCCAAAAGCACCATGACTCAACCCGTCCCGGTGCGAATGGATTTGATACAACGTGCGTCCTCGAAGGCACCACACAGTATCTGCGTAAACTTCACTCCCACATAACGACTCTCCAACCCGGTTGCGGTTATCCTCCGCACGAAGACCCTTACGACGTGGCTATTCTGGTTCTCCGTGGAAATCTTGAGACGATTGGCCAAATCGTTTATCCCTACAGTGTTGTCTTTTACGCTTCAGGAGATGCCCACGGCATGAAAAATGTGGGGACTTCCCCTGCTCTCTACTTAGTTTTTGAATTTCACGGAGGTATTCTGGGCTAATTAAGGAATTCAACCAAACAAAAACATAACAGTATGTCGCCGGTTGATGTTCTAAGATATCGGATTTAGACATAAAAGGTACTCATACTTCGATGTTGAAAATGCTACATAACACTTAAAGAGTTTTGTTGAAAAGCTCTTGACGGTATTTGGACTGGGTTAATGGTGCGATTATGAAGATAACCTTCATTTTGCCGGCAGTTGGTATTTGCGGAGGTATCAGAAGCACATTCGAGCTGGCAAACCGCCTTCAGCAAAGAGGGCATGATGTTAACGTCGTGTATTCGTTAACCCCAAGCACCGCAGCAATAAAACGATGCAATATCGACCATTTGAAAACTGCACTGCGTAATATTATCAAGGGCACGAAATATAGCATCGAGAATGAGATAAACTGGTTTGACCTGAAGGCGTGCCTGATTAGGGTTCCAACACTTGCAAACAGGTATATCCCCAGCGGCGATGTAATAGTTGCGACGTGGTGGGAAAATGCCTATGATGTTGCCGCCTATAGCAAAGACAAGGGTAAAAAATTTTACTTTATACGAAGTTATGAAACGTGGGGTGGCCCGTCTGATTTAGTTGACAAAAGTTACACGCTTCCATTGAAAAAGATAGTGGTGTCCTCTTGGCTGAAAAGCTTCATTGAAAGCAAATTCAGTGTTTTGGTTTTTGGTCCGTTGGAGAACGGTGTAAACTTCGACCTTTTCTATAAGGAGAGACAGTTCAATTGCCACTATCCGAAACGAGTGGGAATACTGTTTAGAAACCAAGAAATAAAGGGAATGAAAGATGGCCTTAATGCACTCCTTATGGTCAAAAAAAAATATTACGATATGATACCGGTTTTATTTGGAGAACATCCGGAGGGCGAAGAAGCCAAAATTATAGATAAAATCCGAGAAATTGAGTTTCACAAGCTGCCTTATAAGGAGAAGTTGCGGCATATATATAATTCATTGGATATATTTCTGTATCCAAGTCATTTGGAAGGATATGCCGTCCCGCCGATGGAAGCAATGGCCTGTGGCGTTGCCTGTGTTGTTACAGATGTAGGAGCTGTCAGAGAATACACCATATCGGGTGAGACTGCCTTGATATCACGGTCCAAAAACGTGGAGACGCTCGCCAAAAACATAATCGAGTTATTGGAAAACGAGCAAAAACGAAAGGCAATAGCTGAAAACGGTTATAACTATATAAAACAATTCACCTGGGACAGAACGGTAATTGAACTCGAAAAACTTTTTGAAACTGCCTGTGCTGATACACAATGAAAAAAACAGTTTCAATAATCATCGTCAACTGTAACGGAAGAAGATATCTGGGGCCATGTCTGGACTCGCTTATCCTCGCGAACTACGTTGATACTCCACCGGAAATAATAATGGTAGATAACTTATCCAAAGATGATTCGGTCAGTTTAGTAAGAAAAAAATATCCTCAGGTAAAAATCTTACATAATGACGCAAATAATTATGCCAGAGCATTGAATCTTGGCATTGAACGGTCCCATGGCGATTATATTGCCATTCTCAACAACGATACGACCGTAAACAAGAATTGGCTTAACGAGCTTATAGAGGTAATGAACCAGGACCGTAAAATCGGCGTTGTTCAAAGCAAGATACTCTTTTCAGATGGACAGACAATAAACAGCGTCGGTGTTGAGGAAGCAGAAGATTTCTATTTCAGAGACATCGCATTCGGCCAAAAAGATAATGGACAATACAACGAGGTCAATGAGCTTATGCACTTCTCGGGAGGGTCAGCTTTACTGAGAAGAAACTGTGTAAAAAGCATTGGCGGTTTTGACGAGGATTTTATGTTCTATGTGGAAGATCTCGACTACAGCGTCAGATGTCGCAAGCATGGATGGAAAATATTTTTTTGCCCCCAAAGCATCGTTTACCATGTATTTCACGGTTCAACTACCGTTGATTTTTGCAAGTATTTCTGCTCTCGAAACAGACTGCTCTTCATAGCCAAACATTTTCCGTTAAAGTTGTATGAAGGTATCAGGATCTCGCATTTCCGCCACAGGAATCAATATAACGAGCTGAATCATTCGGTAATTCAGGCCATAGCTAAGATGGTTGAAAATCACGATGTTGAAATATCGAGAAAAGTTCTGAACGACTTAAAGAATGTCGCAGTCGATTTATTTGAGAATGATAAAGCTTATAAATTTCCAGATTATATGCTGGCTCATAACCTTTGCTTTACGACAAAGGGACGACGCTCTCGGTATAAAATATGGGGACCAATAAGGGCTTTTAACTATATGGCACGAACTGTTTGGACTACTTTGATTGCAAGAACAATATCCATTGTAAGGTTGCTTATACATAAATAAGGCAGATGAAAAATAACGATTCAAAAAATCCGCCGGACATTGTGCCGCGTGCAAAACGAATTCTCCTGTGGTGTGAAAAAACATGCCCGGACTCGGTAGTGAAATCAGCAAAGCAACTATTTCCTAAGTCGAAAATACTTGCGATAGTCAAGGAAGAAGGCAAAACGCATTCATCGCAAATTGATCGCTATCATAAATATTATAGAAAAAATCTCAGATTTATCTTGGCACAAACCGGGTTTATAATACGCCTGCGGAAGATAAAATGGGATGTTTTCTTATGTAGAAAACATGAACTATCTATGAAGCTTCTTTTAGGTATAATTCTTTTGCGTCCGCAGAAGCTTCTGCTATGGAAGAGCACGGACAATGAAGTAATATTATCCGAACTCCTATACCGCCATCTGTTTTGGAAGCCATTTCAAAAAAAACATTTTTTTTTATCTTTTGTTGCTGGTTTATTTCCCCTTGGACTGCTTCTGCTGCAATTGCCGTTGGTCCTGCTGAAAAAAGCGTCCTGGACAGGTAAAAAAGGACTGTTGGGTGTTGTCAGAAACAACATCCTCCGAGGGCCTATGGCGGACTCTCCGTGGTTATTTGGATGGCTTCAGGTTGTAATGGTTCAGGATTTTCTGTTCGGCAGAACAAAACGCAATGATATGCCATTGCGAATATTAATAATCAGAATCGACCATATCGGAGATACTGTAAATACCGTTCCGATGGTAAGATATCTCAGAAGAACATATCCCGGCGCCAAAATCACGATTCTATGCGACAGCGGTGAGTTTTTATGGAGGAACTGCCCCTATATTGACGAAATCCTTTTATACAAAACCAATAACCCATTATTCAATCGCGGCCAAAGACATGCCGCCTGCATTTTTCGTCTATTTACATTTTCTTCTGAATTACGCAAAAGAAACTTTGACCTCGTCATAGATCCGGTCGGCAGAACGGAAACTCATATACTATCGTATTTATGTAGAGGCGCTCGCCGAATAACCAGTTCTTATTATCCGTATGAATTATTCGAATCCGATTTGAAGACACTTCACTTTGAAACTTGCTTGCACGAGTCCAAGCGGGCTCTGGCTCTGATTAAACCTGCTGAGCAAATCGATAGGTCGGATTGCCGACTGGAATTTTGGGTCGATATGAAAACACAGGAAAGAGAAAAAAGCGTTCTTGCTATCAATCATCTAGACGGTGACAGAAATTTGTTAGGCATTCATCCTGGAGCAATGTCACCACTTCGCCTATGGCCGATAGAACGGTTTGCAGATGCTACCTTAGAATTGGCCGAAAAATACAAAATGAACATAGTATTTTTTGAACCTCCTGAAAATTCCGATTTAACGAACAAATTTGTATCGAAGCTTCTTTTGCATGGCCGTGATGCAATTGTTATAAGAAACGTGGATTTGGTTATATTAACAGCTTTGATATCCCGATGTCGTCTTTTTCTGTGCTGCGACTCAGGACCGATGCACCTTGCAGCCGCAACGCAAACACCAATGGTAGCCATTTTCGGCCCCGGTGAGTATTGGAGATGGCAGCCGCTCCATAGTAAATGTGCAATAGTCAGGAAGCCTATGAACTGTTCGCCCTGTTCCCAGAACCTTTGCGGCAATCCCCAGTGTATTTTGAGCGTGCAGGTTCGAGATGTTCTGCAGGCCGCAGAACGGATACTGGCTGAATGTTCGGATGAAAGTCACACTCTTGTGTGATTCAACAGGTGCATAGAGAAAAGAAAATGAAACTGGCGATTGTATGTGACTGGCTGACGGGGATGAGGGGAGGCGAGCGATGCCTTGATGCGGTCTGTGAGATTTATCCGCAGGCCGATATTTTTACACTCGTCCACATTAAAAATGCCATCTCAAGCCGAATAGAATCGCATAAAATTAAAACTTCGTTCATTCAGAAGCTGCCCGGAAAAATCGAAAATTTCCGAAGATATCTGCCGCTTTTTCCTCACGCTGTACGGCAGTTTGACCTGCGCGGTTATGATTTGGTTTTGAGTTTTAGCCATTGTGTCGCCAAAGGGGCGAAAGTACCTGCGGGCATTGCCCATATTTGTTACTGCCATACGCCGGTGCGATATGCCTGGCACATGCGCGACGAATATCTCGGTAAATATAAAGGCCCTAAGAGAATGTTTGCCGAAAAAGCGTTGGATTACCTGAAACACTGGGACCAAAAAAACTCGACCCGTATAACTCATTTTATTGCAAACAGTCAAACCGTAAGGCAAAGAATAAGATATGCTTATGACAGCGACTCAACTGTAATCTGTCCGCCCGTCGAATGCGACAGGTTCAGAATTTCCGAAGCTGATGACGATTATTATCTCATCGTTTCAGCGATGGTGCCGTATAAAAGAATCGATTTGGCGATAACAGCTTTCAACTCGCTCAATAAGAACCTGTTGATCGTCGGAAACGGCCCGGAGCTTGACAATCTCAAGGCCCTGTCCGGCTCTCGAATTTCTTTTGTCGAAAAGGCGGATGATAAACAGGTGGCCGAATATATGCAAAGATGCAGGGCCCTGATATTTCCCGGGGTGGAAGATTTCGGCATTGTCCCGTTAGAGGCACAGGCCTGCGGAAAGCCGGTCATAGCTTTCGGAAAAGGCGGTGCATTGGAAACAGTCATAGATTGTGAGCGGACTCAAAACCAGCCCACTTGGCAGAATGCTACCGGCCTGTTTTTTTATGAACAGACCCCGGATTCGCTGCAAAAGGCAATTCACAAGTTCGAGCAGATAAAAGAAAAATTCAATCCGCAGGCGTGTCGTAAAAATGCAGAGCGATTTGACCGTCATATTTATCAGCAGGCAATAAAAAATTATATCACAAACGTAACAACAAGCTTTTAGCCATTGCCTGCCTGCGGCGGATTATTAATACAAGCTTGTTTGCTGATAATAAAACGATTTTTAAATGCACCGGCCTTAAAAATTAATTAGGGTGATATATCAAGACCCGGTGTAAAAATTTTTGGCAAAAACAACTGTCACGTTACTTAATTGGCTTTCTTATCGCGGTTTTTCGAATTTATCAGGAACCAAATCTGATTTTGATGGGAAATCCTAAAAGAAATATTAAAATCTGTTTTCTTGAAAAACACCACTCTATAAGGTATAATATCTCAGTATTTCAGAATTAAAGGCGGGCAGAGTGTATATCTTGTTTATTGTCAAGGGAAACAGTGGTCAAGATTTAACGCTACGAAATTACACTAACAATTAATATGTCTTATTCCAATGTTTTCTGTCGATTTGGAGGTGCAAATGAAAAGAGGATTCATCTTTAACGGCTTAATAGTTGCCTCCAGTGGCCGAATGGATATGGATTTCGCGACATTATTATTGCTTATTGCGAGCGTATTGGCTGGAACATGTGCTGCTGACAACAATCCCGTTGGGACATGGGACGGCGTTGATGGCACAGGTGACGCTATCCATATTATTTTTTACAATGATGGCACTATGGAGGGCACCTTTGAAGAAGACCTTTCTCCGGACTGTGTGATTTACTGGGACGCTTCCGGAACGTATAGTTTTGATCAGGCCGCCGGCCGCATAACATTTTGCTTTGACGACAGGAAACCTTGTACAGATGGTATTGAATTACGAGTTGATGTATGTATTGATGGTTATATAAACACTTGTGATAACGCAAGCGGAACTTCTTCGGGCACTGGATATATATATTATAACGGTTCTTTAGTGGACCAGACTCCCATAGGTGGCACATGGGATGTAGATCGAGTGAGTGTCCCGCTTAAGGCTGATGAGCCCGGTCCGGCAAACCAGTCCGAAAACCAGTCAACAGAGACGGACTTGAGTTGGTCTAACGGTGGCGGGGCTTGTACTTACGATGTTTATTTTGGAACAGATTCCACACCTGACAGCAGCGAATTTAAAGGTAACCAGTTTGAAATAACATTCGATGTCGGAACACTTGAGTATGAGACGACTTATTATTGGCGTATAGATGCCAGAAATGCGAACGGAACTGCTGCAGGTGACCTCTGGCACTTCACAACAGGAACGACTCAAAATCAGTTTCCGGTAATTTTATCCGTAACAGCAGCATCACCTGTTATTCTTGACGACGGAACAAGCCGGCTGCAGGTCATCGCAAGTGACCCAGATTCAGGACCTTCGCCTCTTAGCTACAATTGGATATTACAGGAAGGTCAGGGTAGCATCGATAACCAAACAAGTGAGGCCCCGATTTATACGCCTCCGGATATTACATCCTCTCGGCGGACTTTCACCATTACGGTGGAAGTTTCTGACGGCCAAGGTGTAACAAGTTCAACTGTTGATATTACTGTAGTAGACGCTGAATCATTAGTTTGTGATTTTTATCAAGATGGATATGTTGACTTTGCTGATTACGTTATGTTGGCATCTCACTGGTTTGACGTTGATTGCGATGAGCCGGATTGGTGTCAGGGTGCGGACATCGATTATGGCGGAGACGTAAATTATACCGATCTTGTCTTATTCTGCGACACCTGGTTAATGGAGATTAATGCCTTCCTTCAGGACAATGGCCCCGATGGGATTGTTTCTATAGAAGCTGAGAATTTCTATGACAACATTGCTCGGGGTAGTCATACATGGACGATGGAAAACTTGCCTGAAGGATTTTCCGGCTCTGCTTGTATGCATGCTGGACCTGACATTGGTGCCAACATTGACACGGGTTATGATATCAACAGTCCTCAGTTGGACTACAATGTAGAGTTCGTAAAGACCGGCACACATTATATCTGGATTAGAGGTTTTAAGACAAGTGGAACGGATGACTCAGTACACGTTGGCCTGGATGGCCGGGCACTTTCAAGCTGTGACAGGTTGGCATTGTGGGACAACGATAACCAGTGGCAGTGGTCCGACACGACAATGGACAGTGACCCTGATCCGCGTGCCGCATTCAATGTAGCTATAACCGGCATTCATACTGTAAATTTATGGATGCGCGAAGATGGATTCCGGTTAGATAAAATTGTAATAACTGCTGATCCAGATTATATTCCAACGGGTTTGGGTCCTCAGGAAAGTCAAATAGGCAGTGGGCAGCCCGATACTGACCCTCCAACGCCCGACCCGATGACCTGGGCTGTACCTCCTTTTGCTACCGGTAGCACTTCAATTTCTATGACGGCAGCCACGGCCGCTGACATCAGCGGCGTTGAGTATTTCTTCGACTGCGCCGCAGGCGGCGGGCATAACAGCGGCTGGCAGGACAGCCCGACCTATGAGGATACAGGGCTGACTCCTGATACGCAATACACTTATACCGTTAAAGCTTGTGACAAAAGTGATAACCGCAACGAAACCGGCGTGTCCGACAGTAGAAGCGCCTTTACATTGACGGTCCCCGTAATCTATGAAGCCGAAGATGCGGCACTCAGCGGATGCGTAGTAAGTAATGTTATTGATGGTTATACCGGAACCGGATTTGTCGATTATTTAAATCCCAATAATGATTATATTGAGTGGACTGTGAATGTTGGCACTTTAAGGCAATATGAGCTTCAGTTTCGTTATGGATTGGAAAGTGGTGACCGTCCTCTGGAAATTAAGGTAAATGGGCAGATAGTTGAATCCGGCCTGTCCTTCCCTGCTACAGGTAGTTGGTCTACGTGGGAAACTGTCAGCACAGTCCAGATACTTAACGCCGGTATAAACACCGTCCGTGCGACTGCCATCGGCTATAGTGGCGCAAACCTGGATCACTTGAAGGTAATAAGCCAATAATATCTAAAGGGACAAAACATTGGTTTTTTTATTCTCCCCCCGTACTATGAACATAACACGGCGATGAAGTTATCCGCCGAAGGCTGACGGGCTGTTCGATTTACTATGATTGAACCGATATCCTCCAAAAACGAAAAGATAAATATCGACGAGCAGTATATGCGGATTGACATCGACCAGGCAAAAATTGCCGAAGAAAACGGCCTAATCATAAGTTGTACTATTCCTCAATATATCCTGCAAAGCCGTAATGTGATAATTACGAGTTTTCAGGCCGAGTCATAAGAAACGAAATACTTGACTTTGAACAGGCGTATGTGTACTCTAATGGGGCGGTTGAGTGTTTGACGTCTGTGACTGGTCAACACTGTGATAAGTTGGACAATATTTGGCATATTGGTAATATTAGCGATGTGTATATACCATATTTAGTAAGGGCCCGTAGCTCAGCGGTAGAGCAGTGGACTCATAATCCATTGGTCCAAGGTTCGAATCCTTGCGGGCCCATTTGCGAATCAACTTTACATTCTAACTTTCACATTTCAGATTTTCGGGCTTCACGCCGACGGTCAGATTCCTTCAGGAATCGCTTGCGCAGCCGAATCGAGCCGGGGCAAATTTCCACAAGCTCGTCTTCCTGTATATATTCCATCGCGACTTCGAGGGCCATTTTCCGGGGAGGCCTGACTTTGGCAGCGTCATCCTTTCCCGCTGCGCGGATATTTGTGAGCTGTTTGGCCCTTGTAACGTTCACGGGTATATCATCCTCCTTGCAGTGTTCGCCGACGACCTGGCCCTGGTAAACTCGT
>CAZHVR010000005.1:53390-63633 GCA_964536225.1 uncultured Pirellulales bacterium | reverse complement strand
AAACTCCCGCTGTGCCTTGTTATTTGCCCCCTGCACTGAGAGGCCGACTTTGTCGGCCATAGCAATCTTTATACGCTGCACGCTGTTCGCTGTCGGCCGTTTTCCCCTTGCCTTTGGCGACAATTGGGAGGATAATAACAGCAACGGGCCCGGCTTCGTTGTGCAACTACGCCGAGGCAGACACAACTACGCAGCTTTGACCTGAAAGCCGATTTGGCTGACCAGCCGAAAG
Organism: uncultured Pirellulales bacterium; assembly: GCA_964536225.1. GTDB lineage: Bacteria > Planctomycetota > Phycisphaerae > Sedimentisphaerales > Anaerobacaceae > Fen-1362. The sequence continues at coordinate 63,401 of CAZHVR010000005.1, read as the reverse complement.
GCAAAGAGCTCGAACATGACGATTAATGCTGAAAATCGGCAATATAATTCTTGATATCCCTTTTTTTCAGGCGTCGCTTAGCGGCTACAGCGATTACGCTATGCGTGCAATTGCGCGTGACTTCGGAGCGCCCCTGACTTTTGCGGGTGTAATGCTGGCCAAAAGCGTCCTGCATCCGAAGGTCTTTAATGACCCGTCATTTGGGCCCGGGGATGATGAACATCCGATAGGCGCCCAGCTTTTAGGCGAGGACCCTGAAATAATGGAAAAGGCCGCCAGAACAGTGCACAAGGCCGGCTTCGATTTGATAGACCTGAATTTCGCCTGTCCCGCGCCGAAAGTTATTCGCCGGGAGCGAGGCGGTTTTCTTCTCAACACGCCGGACAAGGCAATTGAAATCTACAACGCCGTAAGGCAGGCCGTCGATTGCCCGGTAACCATAAAATTGCGGACGAGCTACGATAACGACTCTTACGATAATTTCTGGGACATCAGCACCAAGGCCGTTGCAGGAAAGGTCGATGCGTTAATCGTGCATCCGCGCAGCGTTTGCCAGCGATTTACCGGCTCTGCCGACTGGCGGTTTTTATCAGAGGTCAAAAAACAATTTCCCCGCACAACCATCATAGGCAGCGGAGATTTGTTTTCCGCCGAGACGATTAAAAACAACATAAAAAACGCCGGCGTAGATGGCGCGGCAATAGCCCGCGGCGCGATAGGCAATCCCTGGATTTTCAGTCAGCTTTGCAAGGGGAGCGAGTTTTCAGCACCAACTCTCGAGCAGCAGGGCCGGGTAATTTCAAAACATTTCAAGATGGTTTGTAATCTCTACGAGCAGAAAAAGGCCATAACGCGATTTCGCAAATTCGCTATTAACTACTGCAAAATCCATCCCCAGCGTAGAAAGGCCCAGAAAGCCCTCGTTTCGGCAAAAACGGCCGAAGAATTCCTGGCCGCCGTGAAACAATGGTATATGCTGTAAGATCAATATATTCGAGTCGTTTGGCGGGGGCCGGGATACAAAATATGCTTCACGGACGGTATCCAAAATCAGAAACTGCGTCTTTGTGGTGAATTATGTTTCGAATCGAGAAACTGCTGGAGGATTTCGGCGGCGGCGAGGGCGTCGATGCGTTTTTTCTTCTTTTTGCGCGTCAGCTCTCTCCCAGCCAATTTGCCTTCGGCGGCGTAAGAGGTCAATCGCTCATCCTGAAAATAAACAGGGACATTGACCATTTTTTTCAGCTTATCGGCAAAACCCTGAATAATATCGGCCTGCGGGCCGGCACTGCCGTCCATATTCAAAGGCAGGCCGACAACAACGGCCTCGATACCTTCGTCTTTTACCATCCGGACGATTTTTTGGAGCAGGTCTTCAGCGGTCGGCAGGCCGGCCAAAGGCGAGACGATTGTTTCAGTCGGGTCGCATAAGGCCAGACCCGTCCTTTTGGCACCATAATCGATTGCGAGATATTTCATTGGTTTGTTTCGTCTCGCCTGCTAATCACAAACTGCCGGGCCAGTTACAGGAACTTGTCGCCGGAGCGCTTTTCGATTCGTTCGAGCAGCTCTTTAATCAAATATGTTTTATCGAGCGAACAAACAAGCGTAGCGTCGGGGCTGTGTGCGACGACCATATTATCAAGGCCGATAACCGCCACAAGGTGCTCGTTATCCTCGGTCACAAGGACGCTGGAGCTGCAGTCGAGCATCTCGGAGTTTTGCGCGACGACGATATTGTGGTCTTTATCCGATTTGATGATATCGGCCAGCGCTGTGAACGAGCCGAGGTCTATCCATCGGCAGTCGAGGCGTATGGCGTGGACGCCGGGCGCCTTTTCCATAACCGCGAAATCGATGCTGATTTTAGGCAGCTTCGGGAAGAAGTCCTCGAGGATTTTCTGCTGGCTGGGACCATCCCAGGCGGCCTGGATTTTTCTCAGGGGCGCGACGGCATCGGGCAGAAACTCCTTGAGATGAGAAATAACTGTCCCCGCTTTCCAGACAAACATTCCGGAATTCCACAGGTATTTGCCGTCTTTTAGATAACGCCGGGCGGTCTCTTCGCTGGGCTTTTCCTTGAAGCTGTCCACGGCATAGATTTTATTTTTGCAATCTTTGACTTTTTTCGGGGTGGAACATTTGATATAGCCGAGCTGGGTGCTGGGGAAAGTGGGCTTTATGCCGAAGGTTATCATACTTTTCGGGTTTGCATTGACGTAAATGAGGGCGTCCTTAATCGCCTCCTGGAATATATCGGCGGGCTCGATGAGCTGGTCGGCGGTAACGACGGCCATAGTGGCGTCGGGGTCGAACTTCTGGAGAATCGAGGCGGCCAGGCCGATTGCACCGGCGGTATCGCGGACGGCGGGCTCGGCAATTACGTTATTATACGGTATGCCCGCAACCGATTCGCGAACCAAATCGCTGTAGCCGGCGTTTGTCAGGACGATGATGTTGCGGGCGTCGAAGAGCACCGAGAGGCGTTCGAAGCAGAGCCGAAGAAGGGTCTGGCCCTGGAAGAGCTTGAGGACCTGCTTGGGACGATTTTTCCTGCTAAGCGGCCACAGGCGTTTGCCCGTTCCGCCGGCCATAATAACCGCATAATTCATAGTTTGCCTCCGCTGAACACAGGTAGTCAGACAGCACTTACTACTGGTATTTCGACATCTTAAAAAAAGAACTTAAGCTCCAGGGCAATTTGGGCGGATTTTAGCACAGGGATAGAAAAAGGCAAGAATTGGTTTATAACAAATAAGGATTATTATGGATATTCGTGCAGAAAGCCGGTTGTAACACAAGATTCAGGGACCACGCCCGGCAGGATTCGAACCTGCGACCTACGGATTAGAAATCCGTTGCTCTATCCAGCTGAGCTACGGGCGTAAGGTTTTGTAAGCCCAAACATTTTAACGGTTTATCGAAAATCCCGACGAGCGCAATCCAAAAGCCCGAACATCGACCTGGCGGAAAACCTGGCGTTTTTTCGACACGCTTATTTTCGGTAATTTTAGCGGAATTGCAAACAAAAACCTTGTGTTTACTGTGGCCGGTTTGACCTGCGTTTGCCTTTGAGGGAATGGGGGAAGGCGCGATATCTTCGATAAATAAATAAAATCTTCCGGCTAATTCGTCTGCTCACATTTGAAGACGCGGAAGGAATGCGGCTTAATCTGCATAGCGAAAGTCGTTCTGTCCGGCGCCGCCCGTCCGCCCCATCTTGGGTGGCCGGCCAATACCTCGCCCGTCATCTGTTCATCTGAAACCAGGTCGCGAAGCTTGCCGATTTGGCCATCGGCAACGATTTTAATATCAACCGGCTCGTTCCTGAACGACTCGACGATAAACGTGCCGTTATCGTAAACAAACAAAGCCACCTGGCTTGGGCCTTGCAGCCGGACCTTGAAGTCAGGCATCAAGACCTCCCTTATCTGCCAAAGCACTTCCGCCGGGTAGTTGTAAAGGTCGCCGTAGTTATCGGGTATCGTCAGGATATACATCCGGCTGTTGGCGTAATCCGCGGAATGAATAATCGGATAGCCCACGCCGTTAGCCAGACACGACAATTCCTCCCACGAGTCGTTGGTCAGGTATTTTATCTGCGGGATGAGTATCTCGGACTCGGATTCATAAACGACGCCCTGCCTTCCCCAGACGCCTCTCCGGCTCCAGAATTGTTTAGTCAGCGCCTTGTCGTCGCCTATTCGAAGCTCGACGATGTCTTCGATGCCCTTGCCCTGAAGGGCCTTATACAATCCCGACGTAATGACCACTTTTTTGCCAGCGACAAGCTGTGCCTTGATTTTGTCCACGATTTTGTCATCAAACTTCGCCGACTCTGTCAAAAACACTATGTTGGCCCCTGAGGGAAACTCCGGGACCAAATCCATCGGCACGCCGCACATACCGAAATAATTTTGCAGAAAATCCTCTCCCGTCGAATGATACGGCTTGTAGCTTTTGACCCCGACGGGTTTTCCTAATTTGCCCAGGAAGCCGTCTATCTGCTCGAATGAATACCCGGCCGCCCTCGCCATCGAGGTTGGCTCAACCGTCGTGCCGTCCGCAAGCTTGACGGGCTTCATCATCTCGTCAAAGTCAAAACTCGTGCCCGTCCCCTGCCAGTCGCCGCGAAGTTCCTGCGGTATCGGTCGAAGTATCCGGCTGAAATTAAAAAGCGTTATCTCCGGCGCCTTGGCAAACATCGTCAGCCACAACTGCTCTGCATAGCGGTCCATATAATACATCGCACCGGTATCAACCCAGCCGCCGCCGTTGCCGCCCGGCTTTATATTCTCGAAGTACCGGAATATCAGGTAACTTTCATATTGCTGAAGGTGCTGGTCGGTATAAACGGGGTCTCTGGTCTCGGTCCCGGTGTATATCCCGTCGAATATCTTCGGCTCAACCTCCAAATCGAATCCGCATCCCTGGAAATGCTCGTACCAGTTCGGGTACTTTATAACCATCTTCACCTTGGGATTGGCCTCCTTGGCAGGCCTCACCACGAGGTTCTTCGCCGCGCCTCTCATCAGCTCCAGGCGAAAATCCGGCCAGCTCTTTTTCCCTTTGGCCTTTATGCACGATTCACATTTACAGTTGGTAAAGAAAAAATCATCGAGTATGACCTCATCGAACAATTTAGCCGTATATTCGGCCACTTCTTTGGCCCTTCTGCGCTGCTCAGGCGTGGTATAGCAGAACGTCTTGAAGCGGTTGCTCTCCATTATCGTATAAGTGATGCCCCCCGCCACTTCCACTGCCCTGTCTTTGAAAAACTTCTTTGCCTTGTTTATCGTTTCCTCATCGACCAGCATCGTGTCGCGGTGTGTCTCCAAGTAAATCTTGTCCACCTTGACCTGCCTTGATATCTCATCCCAGCTTTTTTCCAGCCATTCGGCATCCCGCATCCTGTTGACGTCCCGCGCCGGGGCATATACGGCCACCTTGAAATTATCATAGCCCTTAACCGACGCTGCGAATAACAAGCTCATCACAGCCGCGAACACCGATATATAACCTGTATGTTTCAGCATTGACGTTTTCCTTTCATCTTAAATAAAAAGTTTGGTTAATTTTATCATCGGTGTCACTTTTAATCAAATGAAAAGGCCGGCTTTAAGCCGGCCTTGACGTTCTGCGGAACATATTTCGATGCTGACTCGCTATTCGACAGCCATCTTTCGCTGCTTCCAGCTCTCGAACCCGCCCTCAAGCTCCATCACGGGATAGCCCTGCTCGGCGAAAAACTTGCAGGCGTTGGCCGCCAAATGGCACTGCTGGTGGTAGCAATATACGATGTTTTCTCTGTCTCTGCTCAATCCATCGAACGTTCCCCATCTTTTTTTAGGAAGGTTTACCGCGCCTGGAATGTGGCCTTTTCGGTAATCTTCTTCCTGGCGAACGTCGATGATGTTTATGGTTTTGCCCTTTTCAATCATCTCGTTCAATTCCACGGGTCCTGTTGTAAATTCGAGTTTCGCCTCGAAATATTCCACCGCCTTATGTGTATCGGTTAGTGTAACCATTGTCGTATCCTTTCAAATCTCAGCCCTTTTCGAAATGTTCAAACTAAACTTCTTTCTTTTTAGTATATACGAAGAGTGTTGATACGTAGTTTCATTGGGAAATTATTAAGGGTCAGGTCCCTGAGCAATAACGAGGGTCAGATTAAGCAAATTACCTAACTTACAAGTAGCAGCAAATGCGTATGATAGAAAAAATGAAGTACCGGAATAGGAACTTTGGATTTTTGCTGGCTGTGATTATAGGCCTGCTGGCTTCGAGGGCGGGAAATAGTTATATAAACGCGGAGGGCCTCGACATAACGCCCTCTGCTGCAATCATAAACAATTGTTTCGCAACGGGTTATTTCTGTGTTCTGGATAATGAGCTTGGCGGGGCGCAGACCGTTACAAGAAAAATCTCAGACAATAAATACACTCTGAAAGCGTCCTTTTTATTCGGCGGCCTCGGAGTAGCTATGCAGGGCACCGGCAAAACAGCCCCCGACGGCGATTATATCAAGTACGCCGGCGGAGGCGGCTGCTTTGTCCGTATCGCAGGTCCCCGCGCCGGAAGAAACCCCGAAGGTCGATGGGTAGTAAATCCGCGGACTTTGCGCAGCCGATACGCACGCCTCGGTATCACCGACTTTACCGGCTTCGGCAATCTGGCCCTCGCGCGTCCCCGCCATGCCTCTTACACACGAGATTCGTCAGTCATCGGCTCGGCGGGACAAACCCTCTCAAGCTGGTATTCTATCGCCGCTCACCCCTCGCTCATCCCGCCCGGCCGGACTTGCACCCTCGTTTTCAAAAACGGCGCTACTACTCCATTCGGCTATACTTCCGCAAACTTCAGAGCCGAAGACACGGGTGGCGTAATTAAGGGAAAGCGTATTGATATTTATCTCGGCGAAGGCCTGTCCGCCTGGGAAAAATGGCTTCAAACCGGCGGCAACCGGTACGTCGATGTCTATGTTGATAGTCCCTCCAATAGTGAGCACCTTCTGGCCAGCATAGTTGCTAGCGGAATTACCCACGGCAACTAAATCATGACCTGCAAACTATCTCCTGTTTTCTATCCACAGCCAGATTGCCAAAGCGCCGGTGCCGGCGAACGCTATCGCACTTGCCCAGACAGGTATCTCGACCGTGCCGGCCATAACCTCTATCCGCAAAACAAACCTCAGCAGTTGGGCAATAGAAACAAAAAGCAAAAATATCACTGCGACTATTATCGACGGCTTCATAAACCGCCCCCTTTCTTTCCGGTTTTCATCCTCTCCCAGAGCATAAACGGAATCGCGAGCATCATAATAGGGAAAAGCAGTATAATCATAAGCAGGCGAAGGCATCGCCCGGCGAAAGAAACCTCACGCGAAAACACCTGATGCCACGACTGCACCCAGAAGGTTACCTGCATACGAAGGTTTACAAAAGGGATATATGGGGTCAGCTGGCCTGTTGTTTCACCACAATGCGGGCAGTAATGACTCATCGGGTCAACCGGCCTGGCACATCTCAGACAAAGCGGTATCTCTCTTTGCCGATTCTCGCCCTTATCTACCTCACTGCATTCATTATGTTTTTCAATATCGGAATTCATTTTATTTTTTCAATACCACGCAGTATAACAGGCCTACAAATTTTGTCTGCTCTTTTTTGAATAGTGTGGCTTCTGACAGTGACTCAAAATTTTTCCGGGTATAAAACGGCTCCTCGAAACTGTGCACCCAGAACAAAAATATCTTTAACCTGCCGTATTCTCGCCCCATCTGTTCCAAGAGGTTTTTCGGCGTGTCGCTTACCACGTCGTACATCAGGGCATAACTACCCTTCTTTAACACTCTATATATTTCATTAAAACTTTCTTCGGGTTTCTTCCAGTGATGAATCGAAGCCGTGCTGATAACCACGTTGAACGATTCATCGGGATAGGGAATCGCTGCTGCGTTGCCCTCTTTCAACTCGATTTTTTCAGACAGCCCTGCCGACGAGATATTCTGGCGCCCCTGGGCCAGCATTTCAGGTGATGAATCGATGCCCGACGGCCGCATCTGAGGCGACCGCTGATAAAGCTTCAGCAAAAGCCTCGCAGGCCCCGTCCCGACATCCAATATCGCTCCCGTAGAGCAATAATTCAATACGTCCCCGGCCACTAATTCATAATGCCTCTGAAATACCGCTGCCGAGCTAATCGCATTATATAATCCCGCCACAATCCCCCGCATCCCCTCCGGATACACAAATTTCAGCATCCTGCGAAATGGTGAAAGATTGGTCATCGTATCGCTTTCTCCGTTTATTAAGTTTCTTTTATGGATACCGACAGAATAGGTTTTCCCTGCAATTAGTCAACAAGATGTTCCGGAAATAGGCGTAAAAAAACGCCCGCTTCGACGCACAACGGCGGACAAGGCGGGGACATATAAAAATCGTTTATATACGGCAACTTTTTAAGCGGTAAAACTAACCTGAGCCAAGCGCTGTTCTTAGCATATCGGCCAAGGCATTGACAGCATCGGCAACCTGCTTTGACAAATCCTGTCCGAGCTGAAGGTTTGCCGGCTGGATGCCTATGAAAAAAACCTCTGTATCAATTTCCGAGGTTACGGCCCCGACAAACAAATGAGGCGAGAGGCAATGGGTCGATAAAGTGAACTGCTGAATGTCGTCCTCGCCGAATAATTTAAGTGTGCCGGGTGATGCACTGAAATCGACGGCGTCTATTATGAGCAGTTTCTTAGGGGCCATTCGGACTATTTTGCCGATGTAGTTTTCCGGCGTCGTACCGGCATCAATTATTTTCGCTGCGACTTTGTCCCTGAGGATACTGCAAACCTTCGGCCCTGCACCGTCATCACCCTTTAGAACATTACCGATTGCGACAATTACGGTTTCGGCGGGATTCAGCGGGCCGAGCTGTCCGAGAAGATTTTGCAGAGCCTGAGTTGAGCGTTTACCGCTCATAGCCGAATGTTAAGCTCACATTTGCAGTTCGGGCAAAGAATTCTCATAAAGTCCGCGGTCTCAGGAGCCGGCCGGCCTTGGCCTGAAACGTCCTGCTGAGGAACCGGGGAAAGCGATTCATTCTTTGCCAGAAGCAATGAAGGATTCGTATATGCAAGAGGGCCAAGGCGGTCATACAGCCAGACAAGATGTTTTTTTGTACCGATATTGGCGCCGCATTTCTCGCAAACCTGAAGCTCGTAGCGGTGTTCCTCGATGGTCTGTTTCCTGTCTAAGGTGGCAAGGTCCCACTTGTTTGAAAGCTTTATGCCCTTCTCTGTCGTGCAATTTTCCTGGCAGTTACCGCAGAAGATGCAGGTATCGTGTCGCTGCGTGATTATCCTGACGGGCGGAGATGCCTGCAGGTCATCAATCATAGTCAGCGCCTCGGTCGGACAGACGTTGACGCAGGCGCCGCAGCCGATGCAATTATCGGGGTCGAATTCGGGTTTGCCCCTGTAACGCTGCGGAACCTCGCAGGGCCTCGCCGGAAATCTTGTGGTAAAACGCGGCGAGAAAACCGCGGTAACCGCTTCTTTAAGCTCTCTGAGTTTCGGAAGTTTCATTTTTCTTTTCCTGACCATACTTGTCAACAACGCTCTTTTCCCACAGAGGCACACCGGAGGCGTAAGCACCCTTTGCAATCGCGTGGGCGGCCGTGGGCGAGGTTATCAAGATAAAGACCGCGCATATAATCGCCTTGGCGGCAATGGGCCCTTCTGCGCTAATCACGGCCACACCTATAAGAAGCATAATCGTGCCCAGTGTCACGCATTTTGTGGCGGCCTGCAGGCGGTTGTAAACGTCCGGGAAACGCACCAGGCCGATACAGCCGAAAAGGTTAAACAAAATTCCAATCACAATCAGTATATAACCAATCACGTCACTCATCGAAACCCCTGCCTTCCAGAAATTTGGCCAGCGCTATGGTGCCGATAAAGCTCAACAGAGCCCATGCCAGCGCGATATTAAGATAAAAGTCCTTGCCGGTTGCCAGTCCGAAAAGTCCGCAGAAACCGACTATGACTATGCCGAGTATGTCGATGGCAACTGTTCTGTCCGGCGCGCTTGGGCCCCTGCCGATGCGATAGAGGCACATAAAACAGCATACCAGCAGCAATAAATATAATACCGTCATTTTAAACAACCTCGCTATTCAAAGATTTTCTGGATGAACCACTCAAAACGTCTTGCTATTTGGCTCGTTGCCTGCTCGATGTCTTCGGCTTTGACGTTAATCCAGTGCACATACAGGTACCCGTCGTCGGTAACATCGACCGTGAGCGTTCCCGGCGTAAGCGTTATCGAATTGGCCAGTGCCGTGATGCCGGAATCGGTTTTGAGCTTTGTTCTTATCTTTACTATTCCCGGCTTTATAGGCATCTTCGGATGCAGCGCACGATACATAACGTCGAGATTGGCCAGTATCACCGAATAAAAAAATACGGGTATGTAAACGAGGAACCAGAATATGCGAACCGGAGAGATAAAGACGTGG
>CAZHVR010000005.1:0-53380 GCA_964536225.1 uncultured Pirellulales bacterium | reverse complement strand
GGTGCTCCTGCGGAAGTATATCGTGGAAAAGCATCGCCACGACAAGAGCGGCGACAAGACCGGCGATAACAACCTGCATATCGACACCCTCAGCGGTGAAAGGCCACGTAAGCAGCAGCCACACGATGAAACTTAAAACGAAGTATATCAATCTTCTCATAAGTAAATCCTAATTCGCACCTGCCAAAAGTCGCGCCGAATATTCAAAACGGCCGATAAGGACCTGAACCGCCGGGTCAAGAACACTTTCCTTCAAAGACGGCACCAGAACCAGCGCACCCATAGTAATGCACAATAAAGCCAGAGCACCCGTCGCAAGAAGCATCGTGCCCCTGCTTTCTCTGCACTGCCGCAGATTCTCAGGCAATTCTCCGAGAAAGACGTATCTTTGAACCTTCAAATACATAATAAGCGTGCAGACACTTACAAAAACGATTATTCCCGCAATCCAGTAGTAACCGGAGCCGATTGCGGCGATGACAAGAATCAGCTTGCTCCAGAAACCGCTGAAAGGCGGGATGCCTGCGATAGAAGCCGAAGCAATAGTGCAGGTCAATCGTGTAAAGGGCAATCTTGCGGCAAGTCCGCCCATCCGGTCCATACGTCTTGTTCCGGTAGCCATCTGCACGGAGCCGCTCGTCAGGAACAATAACGCCTTATAAACGGCGTGGTTTACAAGATGCAGAAGGCCTCCAAGCAGTGCCACCGCGGCCCATTTGAGATTGTCTTCGGCGATAAGAACACACCCCAGACCTATTCCGAGGGCAACGTAACCTATCTGGCTTATGCTCGAATAGGCAAGCAGCCGCTTGAAATCCCATTGCACGATTCCGAGAAACGCCCCGAGGAGCATACTGAGCACAGCAAGAGCAACAATTACCCATCCAACGGTGCCTGACACCCCGAAAACGTTGAATAACAGCCGGGTAATCGTATAGATGCCTAGGGCCTTAATAAGCACACCCGAGAGCATCGCGGAAACAGGCGCCGGGGCCGCGGGGTGCGCATCCGGCAGCCAAGCGTGGAATGGAACCAAAGCGGCCTTAAGACCGAAACCGGTTATGAACAACGCCAGGGCAAAGGTCAGGCCGTTGTTTAAGCCGCGGGCCTGTATCACCTGTGAGATATACGCCAAATTGAGCGTTCCGGTGTTGCCATAAACCAAACCGATGCCGAACAATATGAACAATGACGCGATACTGCCGAGGACAGCATATTTGAAGGACGCCTCGAGCTGTTCGTGCTCGCAACCGAAACCGACAAGGGCATAAGAGGCAATAGAAGCAATTTCGAGAAATACGAACAGGTTGAATATGTCGCCGGACAAAACCACGCCGTTCATTCCCGTCAGCATAAGCATAAACAAGCTCAGGTATTTGGCCTTGGCGGTATATTGCTCCATATAGCGAACGCTGAAAAGCATAGCAGCGGCGGCCACAACAGATATGGTAAGCAGCAACAGCGAGCTTAAACCGTCAAGCACCATATTAATGCCCAAGGGTATAGACCAGCGGCCGAGCCGATATGAACCCGTGCGGCCGACAGTCGTTATCGCCAATACAAGCAAAGAAAAAACCACAACATTGGCAAGCAACGTGGCCCAACGCTTGTATTTCTCGCCGAAAAACGGCAGCAGAAAAGCCGTCACTAACGGAACTGCTACAAAAACAGGCAGCGGCACGGTCATCCCTGTAATCTCCTTATTTCGGTGATATCAAAAGTGCCGTATCTCTCATAAGTTCGTATGCATATCGACACCATAAGCGCCAGTGTGCCCAGGCCGATTACGATTGATGTAAGGACAAGCGCCTGAGGCAGAGGGTCCACACTGGACGAGATAAACTGTGGGAGAAGCGCTCCTTCCGAATTAACGTCAGTTGGGCTGACTATCGGGGCAACGCCGCCTAACCTGTAGCCCAGCATAATCAAAAACAAATTGACGGCGTATTCCATAATCATAATACCTATTATGATTTTCACCATATTCTTCTTCACCACGGCACAGAGCAGCCCGATTACGAACAAAAGAAAACACAATGCATAGGGCATAACATTTACTCCTTTTCCCGGCCCGGAGATTCGGGTCTGAACACAGAGAGAATAAGAACAATCAGAAACAACGAGGCCCCGACCTTAAGGCCTATGGCAATATTTTCCAGCGGTATGATGCCGGCACTGACAAGTTTGAAAGCGGTATGATGCCCGGCCAGATATTTCTGCTGGATGAAATTATAAAAGAAGCCGGCCGAGCCGTAGAGAAAGCCCGTCAGAGCAATAGCCGCAAAAAGCAACGCGCCCGTACAATCGAGTTTCGATGATATCCCAAGCGAGAGATTTTTCTCGGTAAATTCCCTGCCGAAGGCAAGCAGCAGCAGGACATAAGAGCCGGCCAGTATCACGCCGCCGGCAAAGCCGCCGCCGGGCGTGAGGTGACCGAAAAGAACGATATAAATGCCGAAGAGAAATATCAGAACCTTGACCCAGCTTCCAATCGTCTTGACTATTACCGTCATTCCTTTCATCGGCCTGTCTCCATAGGATTTCTGGTTTCTTTTCGCAGGATGATTGTTGCCCCGATAATGGAGGTGAACAGAACGGTCGTCTCGCCTAAGGTATCGTAGCCGCGATAATCTAAAATGATTGAAGAGACGAGGTTGGCTGCACCGGTTTTTTTCAGCCCTTCGGTGATATACGTCTGCGATGCGGCGTTGGAGAACTGCGAGAAGGCCGGCACGCCAAAAGTGGGAAGCGTTTTGAATACGTCGATACCCGCCAGGAAAATCAGGAGAACGATTACGATTGAGGCGGCGGCCCCGAATAGCTCCCTGTCGCCTGTAATGAAGGTAACATCGCGCGAGATAGTGACTCGAAGCATAACCACCAGCGCAAGGACCTCCACAACAACCTGGGTTATGGCTATATCAGGTGCGTATAAAAAGAGAAACATCAATGAGCCGATTGCCCCGATTGCCCCGACGCAGATTATCGAGCTAAGCAGATTGTCGGTCTGCACGGCGAACAGGCACGCGATAATCAAAAAAATCAGCAGAATGTAAAATATCAGCATAGTAACCTCACCAGATTTTACACAGGACAAACAACAATAAAAGCAATCCGAGCGTCACCCAATTGAGATACAGCGGCAGCAGCCCACAGTGTGCAGATTTTAGCATATTAGTCAGGGTAAGCCCGAGCCGGCCGCCCTGGTCATACAGGTCAAAATGACCTTTTTCCTGCGATGAATACATCTGCCGCAGGCCGCCCATTGATGAGACCGTCTTATAGAAATGCGTTCCCGGAATAATCATCTGCTCGTTGGCGAGCACCTCGCCGCAGGTCCAGGTCGGAACGATACGCACCTTTGACACAATTCGACTAACAATTAGAATCAGCAGGCCGAGAGCAATACCGGCGACAATCAGGATGGTCGCCAGCCCCGACTGCCAGGTTCCGATTGCAACTGTACCGGGCTCAATACCCAGGGCAGGATATATGAAATTATTCAGCGGGACATAATAGAAAATCCCGAAGAAAACGCAAAGAGCAGCAAGGACAATCATCGGAATCGTCTGGAATTTCGATACCTCTTTGGCATCGCGGAGATTATCAGGCAGTCGGGAGAGAAACGCGGAGTGCAGGACCTTCACAAAAGACGCCAGTGTAAGGGCGCTTCCGAACATCGCGCAGGCAAGCCACATCGGCCACAGTCGCGCCGCCGCGTCAGCCTGGGCGGCAGGCATCTGTATTACACCCTGATATATCATCCATTTCGAGACGAACCCGTTGAAAAGCGGAATACCGGAAATGCTCAGGGCGGCAATCAGACAGGTAGCGAATGTAATCGGCATTTTTTTGCCAAGCCCGCCCAGCTTGTCAAGCTCTGCAGTGCCCGCGGTCTGCTCGACCGCACCGCCGCAGAGGAAGAGGCAGCATTTATAAATAGCGTTGTTGAGCATGTGGAACAAACCGCCGGCGATACCAATCGGCGTCAGCGTTGCGATACCGAGAATCATATATCCGACCTGGCTGACGGCGTGATAGGACAACAGCTTCTTGAGGTTGTGCTGGACCATTGCGACCATAACAGCGACGATGATTGTTGCGGCGCCTATACCAGCAAGGACGACCTGCAGCGCCGCCGACTGTAATACGAACAGGTTACGAACGATTAAGACAAGCAGATATATGCCCAGGAGCTTGTCGATTGCCGCCGGCAAAAGCGCCATAACCGACGTCGGCGCATACTCGCCGCTGGCAGGAATCCAAGTATGAAGGGGCATTGCGCCTGCCTTGGTGATTGCGGCCAGCATCAGCAACAAAAAGGCGATTATCGCCGGGGCCGAATCGGTCTGCAGATGAATGCTCGATATACTGAATGAACCGGACTGTACCCAAACCATCAATATCCCGACAAGCAGAGCCGCATCCGAGGCCGCGATCATCGCGAAGCTCTTTGTCGCAGCGAAGTTGGAATATTTACCGCCCGTCGTAATCAGGATATAAAGCGAGGCGGTAACGATTTCCCAGAAAATAAGCAGAAACAGAAGGTTGTCGGACAGTATTATTCCTGCACTGCCGCCTATTGTCAGAAGAATCGCCCCGTAATATTCGGTAAACCGGGTCGCCGCCGCGGCCATTGCTTTAAGCGAATACAATGTAATCAGAATGCCGAAGCCCATCGCGAAAAGCAGAATAAACCTGTTGAGCGGCCCGGCCACGAATGAGAGCGATAAATCGATACCCGCCAGATTAAAGGCCAACCCCTCATAACCGGCAGGCCCGCTCCTGAATATCATAATCGATAATATGAACGCCAAAGCACAAACCACCATCGCAATAAATTGCGAGAACACTCGCCATCGGCTGGGAAAAAACAGCATCACAAAACCGACCGCCAGCGGCAAAAACACAGTTACGAACAAACGGTTATCCAATTTATTTGCCTCCGTATCTTACAGGAGTTCCTTTTTTATTTTTTCAGTTTTTTCCCGGCTGAGTTTCAAAAGCGACTCGTAGTCGTGCAGGACTTGGCCGTTTCGGCCCCTGACGACGGCCAGTCGTTCGGTGCAGCTGTAGCAGGGGTCAACGGACGCAAGCGTGATTGTAACGTCGGCGATATTTCCGCCGAGGCACGATGCCTTGAACGACGGGACATTAACGAAGCTCGGCGCTCGCATCTTGTGGCGGACGGGCCTGTTGCCGCCGTCGCTTCGGACGTAATGGAACGTCTCGCCCCGGGGGGCTTCTGCGTGGCCGCAGCCCTCGCCCGGCGGTATTTCCTTGACCTCTATTGCCACGGGGCCTTTCGGCATCTTAGCAAGGGCTTCTTTGATTATTTTTATCGATTCTAACGTCTCCAGCAACCGCACGACCGCCTTTGCGAACACGTCGCCTTCCGGCTGGGTGATAACGTTCCAGTCGAGCAGACCATAAGCAGCATAAGGGTCATCCCTGCGGACGTCGATACCGACGCCGCTTGCCCTGGCTGTCGGGCCTGTAACACAGTAACTTATAGCGTCCTCTTTCTTCAGAATACCAATACCCTTCAGTCGCGCGTGCAGAACAGGGTCATCGAGGACTGCTTTGGTCAGCATTTCCATCTTCTTGGCGATTTTATCAAGCTCAGCGACAATCTTCGGCTTAAGCTCATCGGGAATATCTTCCCGGCAGCCGCCCACTCTGACGTTGCCGTAGTTGTTTCTGTTACCTGTGATTTCCTCAAGCAAATCGAGCACCGGCTCGCGGTATTTCCACGCCCACATAAAAACTGTATCGTAACCGATGAAATGCCCGGCAAGCCCCACCCACAGGATATGGCTATGGATTCGTTCCAGCTCGTTGATTATTGTGCGAACATAGAGCGCCCGTTCGGGCGGAGTGATACCGGCCAACTCCTCGACTGCCTGCACGTATGCAAGCGGATGCGAGGCCGAGCAGATACCGCATATCCGGGATACCAAAAACGGCACCTGGTCGAATTGAAGTGTTTCTGATATTCCTTCCATCCCGCGATGATTATAAGAAATGCGGACATCAATATCGGTTACCGTCTCACCATCTACGGTCAACTGGAAGAATTCCATTTCCTCCTGCAGAGGATGAAACGGCCCCACGGGCAAAACGGGTTTATTAATTGACTTTTTCATCTTTCGGTTTCTTTCTTAAGGGATAAACACCTTCCGGCCAGTCGTCGGCGAGAATCAGCCGGCGCATATCGGGATGATTGCGAAACTCCACGCCCATCAGGTCGTGCATCTCTCTTTCTATCCACATAGCACCCGGGATGAACTGGGCTATGGATTCGACGCTGGGCTTCTCCTTGTTTCGGATGAACGCCTTGACGGTCAGGAAACAGCCGGTCTGGTCGTGAGCAAAATGATACAGCACCTCATAACAATGGTCAGAATCGATTACGGTGGCAATAGTGAACCGGCATTTCATATCCTCGAACAGGAACCGATTAACCGCGAAGCTGTTTTCGGAGTCGCAGAGCAGGTAAAAACGGTTGTCTTTGGTCTGCTCAATACTTTCGAGCTTTTCTCTGATTTGGTCAAGTTTATCTATCAACTGTGCTCGGTCCATTTTGTGACCTCTTTACAATATAGACAGCGCCTTAACGACGCCGGAAATAATCGCCTCCGGCTTAGGCGGACAGCCGGGGACGTAAGCGATAATGGCGTTTGGGTCGATTTCTTTTATGATTTTGTCCACGGGGCCGACAACGTGATACCCTTTGTGGAATATGCCCGTCCCACAGGCACAGGCGCCTATGGCGAAAACCACACAGGGTTTGGCGGTCTGTTTATAGACCTCCCTGAGCCGGGGCGCCGCCTGGGCCGTGACCACACCTGTAACAAGAAGCGCGTCTGCGTGCCGGGGAGTGCCCACGAGCTTTATCCCAAACCGCTCGACGTCGAATCTGGGCGTCAGCAAATCGACGATTTCAATATCACAGTTGTTGCACGCGCCGGTATTGACGTGAAACACCCACGGTGATTTCTTTACTGCTTTTGCGCTCAAACCCATATCAAAACCTCACAGCCAGCCGATGCCGTATATACTCCCAACCGTCGCAAGCGCTATCGCCAAAACCAGCGCCAGGCCGCACCAAATCCAGAAAAATCTCATTGCCTGGTCGATTCGCACTCGCGGGTTGGTATTTTTTATAAGAATAATAAGTACAACAACGACAACGTATTTAAGCAAACCAATCACGATGCCCCCTGCCGTCGTCCCGATACCCCCTAAAAACACCATAACGAGGAACAGCGGCAGTGCCACGAGCATCATCGCGCTGGTCAGGTTCCACAAGGCCAGCAGCCCGCCCGAATACTCCATCAAAACACCGCTACCTAATTCTGTTTCCGCTTCGGCCATATCGAACGGGACGTAGCCGATTTTTGCATGGATACACAGCAAAGCGGTCAAAAAGGCAATCGCACCCGATATGCTGGCGACGGGGGTGTTTTCAGCGATTGTCGCCAGGCCCAGGGCGCCGCCCGATTTGATAATAACAACGATAAACGCAAGAACAAGAGGAAGCTCATAACTGAGCACGAGTTTCATTTCGCGTGCTGTGCCGATAGCGGCGTGCGGGCTTGCGCTGGCGCTTGAGCCGAGAATTAATGCCAGCGAAGGCAGGGTCATCAGGTAAATAGCTACGATTATATCGCCCACAAAGGTCGCTTTCGGCCAGAAAGCGGCAACACCGAGCAAAGTCGAGAGCAGCAAAACCCCGGCCAGTCCTACTAAAGGAGCGCCTATGAAGACCCATTTATTGGCCTGTTCGGGAATCAGCACCTCCTTCGATAATAACTTCCTTATATCACGCAGGGGCTGCAAGAACGGCGGGCCGACACGATACTGCACCAGGGCGCTGACCTTGCGAACAAGCCAGCTTGCGAACAGTCCCAGGCCGGCTGTAAAAACAAACCCCGGAAACAACAAAATCCAGAACAGGATTTGCAGCTCATTTGTCATTTCTTAACGCCTTTCTGCAATGATTTCCCTGCCGCCTTTTCGCCCAAAAACGGCTCCCATAGCTGCCCGCCTTTGACGCGGACAACGATATCGTCAAAAACCTCTCTCAAATCCGGCTCTTTGGCAGGTTCCACTTCTGCGTACTCAACGGCACCGCCGCCCGTGCGGACGCAAAGCGGTTTTTCCCCGTCATTCAGCCGGCCCCTGCAAAGGTCACAGACGCTGCTCGGGAACATAATCAAATCATTGAACACCGTCCCGAAGGGGCAGGCAATCGCACAGGACCCGCAACCGGTGCACAGCATATTCGCGCGATTCAGGATACCCTCGTCGTCCGGATTCTTTTTGACTTTTTCAAGGGCGTTGCGGGGACAGGCGGTTATGCAGGGTGCTTCTTTGCACCGCCTGCAAATCAGTGCAAACCGGATCATTTCGAGCAGCGAGTCGAAGCCGCGGTTGTCCGGGTGATTGTTGTACGAGCACAGAATCCCGGACTCCTGCTGCGGCTTGCACTTGCCCAGGTCGATTATCAGTTTTTCCGCCATGATTTGTTCTCGATTGTAATTACGGTCAATCCCAGATTTTCGGATACTTTCTTATCTGCTCGTACGTGAACACGGGCCCGTCCTTGCAGACGTAGTATTTGCCTACCATACAATGGCCGCACTTGCCGACCCCGCAGCTCATATTCTTTTCCATCGAAAGGTAGATATCGCCGGGTGCGAAATTGAATTCGAGCAGTTTTATCGTAGCATATTTCATCATAATCGGAGGCCCGCAAACCACTGCGACAGCGTTTTTCACGTCTATGTCCGCGGGATTCAGAATCGTCGTTACCACGCCTACGTTGCCGTTCCAGCCGTTCGTGGCTTTATCAACTGTGGTTTTAAGGTCAACGCCGCTGATTTTCTGCCAGGGACCGAACAGGGCCTTCTTATAAATGAAATCCTCCAGCGACCTTGAGCCGAACCGACAAACGACCTTTTTGAAGTCCTTTATCCTGTCAACCAGCGTCAGGAACAGCGACCGAATCGGAGCAAGCCCCACGCCGCCGCCTACTATATAAACTTCTTTTCCCTTGAAGCTGTCAACGGGGTAGCCGTTTCCGAAAGGACCGCGTATCCCAACCATCTGGCCCGGCGAACACTCGTGCAGCAGACCGGTCATACGCCCCGCCTTCATAATCGTGATTTCCATTTGCTCGGTCTGCTTCGGCGAGGACGAGGGCGTGAAAGGCGCTTCGCCTTCTCCGGGAAGGGTCAGCTCCACAAACTGGCCCGTTTCGAATTTGAAGGGGCTTTCCGGCTTAACGACGAAGCTTTTTATCGTAGGTGACTCGTCGATGATGTCCGTTATCTGACCGTTTATGGGCTGGTAAAGATTCGCGTTCATTTCATCCCTTTTGTTTTCTGGCTTCCAGCTTCTTCGCTGAGTTTTTTCAATATCTGTCGCAGGTCAATACCCCCGGCATCCGCATCTATGCATCTGCCGCACCCGACGCACATATTCACGCCATATCGCTCAAGGAAATAAACAAACTTGTGCATCAGCCGGTGTTTTATTCTCTCGCCAAGGACCTTGTTGGGATTCGCCCCGCCGGCTACCATCGCGTATCCGAACCTCATACAACTGTCCCAGATTTTCATTTTCGTGAAATAATCCTTCTGTTTGCCGTCGTGTAAAAAGAAACAATGGCAGGTAGGACAAACACGGGTGCATGCCTGGCATTCGATGCAGTCCTTCGCCTGCTCGTCGAAAATCTCAGAATCCTGCGTCTGTTCCAATGCTTCCTGAAGGGGCATCGAGGGAATAAACTCTGCATTTTGCTTTTCGAGCTGCTGCTGCACCCTCGCCCTGTTGGCATTTCGTTCCTCCAGCAGAGCAGCAGGAACGTCGGCAAACAATTCGTTGTTTCGCTCGATGAACTCACGACCCTTGCGCGAGCCGATATCCACAATAAAACCGCCCAGTATGGGTGCGATATTCAGGTCGAACCCCTTCTCGCTGAAATTTTTCCCGTCAAACAGCGGGCAAAAACAGCTTTGGGCCGGCTCGGTGCAGTCCGAAGAAACTATAAACAGCTTTTCCCTTCGGGCCATATACAGCGGGTCCTTGAAATCATCCTCGGCAAACACCTTATCGAGAATTGCAATTGACCGGACGTCGCAGTCCTTCAGGCCGACCACCGCGAATGGTTTCAATTGCGATGGTTCCGGCTGTGCCTGGGTCGTGGCAACCAACTCCCGAAGCGGAAATAAAAACTCTTTTACAGGAGTGCAGGTGCGAACGGCGTTGAACTCGACCTCCCCGCTGCTTCCGGGGTCATATCTGGAGAACACAAGATTTTCGGAGACCTTCGAGGGAACATAAACATCCATCGTTTCGGCCAGGGCGTCGAGCAGTGTTTTCAACTTGCTTATAAAAACTGCGTCCATATTATCCCCACGCACTTTGCGACTGGCTGGAAGCCATATAATACGGCAGCCGGGCCAGCTCTATCGCTATATCAATTGTAATAACCTTGATTTTTTTCGGCACATTAATACGAACGGGGGCGAAATTAAGGAGACCTTTTACCCCTGCCGCCACCAGTGCATCTGCCGCCTCCTGGGCCGCCGAAGCCGGCACGGAAATTATCCCGAGGTTTACCTTTCGCTTCTTCAATTTGGCTATCTTGGAAACGTCCTCGATAATCACCGCCCCCCTCTTTTTACCGATTTTTTTCACATCGTTGTCAAAGGCCGCAATTATATTGAAGCCGTATTGTCCGAAGCCGTTGAATGTCAGTATAGCGGAACCCAGGTTGCCTGCCCCGACCAGGACAACGTTGTGGTCACATACGAGATTGAGAATTTTGCTGATTCGTTTCTCTAATTTCGCGGAATCATACCCGACACCGGGTTTCCCGAAATCGCCGAAATATGAAAAGTCCTTCCTTATCTGCCAGTCATTGATGCCCAGGTAATCCGCCAAACTCTTGCTGCATATACTGCTGTGTCCCTTCCCGGAAAGTATGCGGACCCCCCTCAGATAAAAAGGCATACGTCTGACCGTCTCATCCGGAATTCTGCGGTATCGCATATAGCGCCCTTACTGGTGATTGTGTTCTCAATCACTTATACTTGTGTGCACATTCACAGATGACATTTCTTGAATTTATCAAACACCTGCCGCTTGTGTCAAATAAAAATCTTTTCTTTTAAAAATAAATACAAACCCCTGCGAAGAACCGGGAATTAAACCCAGAGCCGTTCTATAGAAAAAGGGGGAAACTATTTGACGGTTTATTATGTGCTAATCGGGTCAGGAGGGATGCTTAGGCAGCCGGATATTGAAGGTGCTGCCGCCTTCGGGGTTATTTATCGCCCATATGCGACCCTTGTGCCTCTCGACCACCTGTTTTGCTATGGACAATCCCAGCCCCGTGCCGCCCTTCTCGATTTTTCGGGCGTTCTCGGCCCGGTAAAACTCCTCGAATATTTTCTCAAGATCGTCTTCGGGTATGCCGATGCCGGTGTCCTTTACTTTTATCAGGACGCTTTGGCCTTCATCCTTCACATTCATCTCTACTATGCCGTGGTCGGGCGTATATTTAACGGCGTTGAGCAGGACATTTGCCACAATTTCCTCAATCAGGACCGGCTCGCCGTAGATTTCATCCACGCCTTCATCGATACGATGTGATATGGCAATGCCTTTTTCTTTAGCCCGTCTCTCCCCTGCCGCCAGAGAGTCGAATATGACGTTTCGCAGCGGAAAGTAGCTCATATCTATCCGGCCGGTAATTTTCATTCTGGTCAGTTTCAGCAGCGCGTCAATGAAATTCAGACACTTGCTCGTTCTGCGGTGTGCCCGCTCCATCAGGTCGGTTTGCTTATCGTTTAGGGTGCCGACAATCTGGTCGTTGACAACGTCAAGACAGCTTTGAATAGCAGACAAATCCCCCTTTATATCGTGTGTCAGCCGCAAAACGTATTCATTTTTAAGGTTGTCTTTTTTCTGCAGCTCGGCGTTGGTTGCTTCAAGCTCCCGCTGCTGATTTCTCAGCTGCTCCGATATCGAAGCCGTAAAATAGGCCACCATGTAAATTGTGGTTGTAAACACGAAAAATGTCCCGAAAATGAAAAGCTCGTCGCGGTAACCGCCCCCGTTCACAAAACCCGTCAGGCCATAATGCGGAATGATTTGGAGATATTCCAGCAGAATAAGCGCACCGAACAGGCAAACTGCAAAAGTCGCCTGCACATAACTTTGAAACCTTGACAGAAGCACCCCTGTCAGAATCATGTGAAAAACAAAGTACAGATAAAACGGGTTTTCCACGCCGCCTGAGAAATGAAGAACAATCGTAAGGATAATCCAGTCCGCTGATACCTGAAAGGTGATGATTCTGTTAATAGTGGCCGATGTTGCGGCTTTG
Source organism: uncultured Pirellulales bacterium (assembly GCA_964536225.1). Taxonomy (GTDB): domain Bacteria; phylum Planctomycetota; class Phycisphaerae; order Sedimentisphaerales; family Anaerobacaceae; genus Fen-1362. The sequence goes on along the minus strand of CAZHVR010000005.1, from coordinate 40,980 downwards.
CCCTTCCAGGTCACATACCGCATCAGGTCGTACAGCACGAAGTTATAGAAAAGCAGGATGCCTGCCATCCAGTACAGCTTATGCACCGGCAAAGCCACCCCGAATATTTCTCCCGCAACAAATACGGCAATCGCCAGGCCGGCAATTGCCATCCACCGCAGCCGAATCAGCCAATAAGCCCGCTGCACCAGGTTCTTGCTCTGCAGAATGTTTTCCATATTTTTACGACTTCAGCAGCGATTCGACCTTTTCGATGAGCTGCTCCGGCCTGATCGGCTTATCGAGAAACTCCTCCACAGGCAACCATGTCTCGTCTCCGGCCTCGGGTTTGAAATCGATACCGGTCTTTTCCTTAATCGCCGTCAGCATCAGAATCGGAATTTCCCGGTAATCGGGGTTGCTCTTCAGGGTTCGTGCGAAATCAAAGCCCTCGCTCTTGGTATCCATCATCACATCCAGGATTATCAGGTCGGGCTTTTGTGACCTGATGCGATTGGCCGCATCTTTGCTGTCAATGGCGGCATCGACGGTGAAACCTTTGTTTTCCAGCACAATCCTCATTGCTTCGCTAATGTCGGCGTCGTCGTCAACAATTAATATCCTCGCAGCGCCCATTCGTCGTCCCTCACAAAATTTGTTCGTAGAACAGTTAAACGTCTGGTATCATTATACAAACAGCGCGCAATAATATATACTGCCGTCCGTTAAGTAACAACCAAAAGTATAGTATTTCCGCGTTGGAATCGGCTAATTCCGTCGTGGAAAATGTACGATAAACATACGTAAAAAAGGGCCAACGGCCATAAAAGAGCAAAAAACAAAATCGGGTCTTCCTGTGGTGTTTGTGTGCCTGGCGTCAATCTGCCCCGCAATGGCCGGGCAATCTGCTGATGCCAATGAGGGCTTTCGTCTGGACAAGGCGTTAGCGAGCTTATTGCCGCCGAAGAACAGCTCTTTTACGGTTTACTGGGAAAACGACGGGACGTTCGTCAAGCTAAATTATCGAACCGACCGGCATTATACGGACGGATTAAAGCTCGTATATACTCATCAGCCGGATTGGGAATGGCTGAGAAATTTCGCAGGATGGAATAATTTCGGGGACGGTAGCAAGGTTGATACAGCGGTTGGCTACTTTTTCGGCCAGAATATGTACACTCCCGACCACGCGGACGACCCGTCGAAAAGAACCGGGCCCGACCGCGTATTCGCCGCCTGGCTCTACGGCGGTATGTTCGCACAGCGGACCACCAAAAACGCGATGGAACACTTCGAGCTAAATGCGGGCGTCATAGGGCCGTCGGCGCTTGGAGGAGAGATTCAGACCTTCATTCATAAACTTGTGAACCAGGAAGAACCCAACGGCTGGGATGAGCAGCTGGATGACGAGTTCGCGATTGATTTTACGTGGCTAAGAAGAGAGCGGGCAGACGGTTTGCCGTTCAAACACACGGCGGACTTCGATTCGTTTTTGGAATACGGGTTCACGGCCGGCTCAGTGCACCGCAATGCAATCCTGGGGCTGCTGCTGAGATTAGGACCAAACCTGACGAACGATTTCGGCCCGGGTCGATTAGAATTTCCTCGCTGTGCGACGGGGCCGATTGGTGAAAAACAAACGTACTTTTATTTTTTCGGCCGGGCAAGCGCCAAATTCGTGCAGTATGACCGTTTTCTTACCGGCCTTGACACAAGACCGGTGGTGGGACAATTTCAGCTCGGCGTCCTCTGGCGATACAAATCATTCGAGATAAGCTACTCGCAGACCTTCCTAACGCACGAATTCGAGGAGCAAAAAGGCGAGGACTCCTACGGTTCATTGAATTTGAGCTACTATTTCTAAACTTTTAAACAATCGTACGGACGCTCACAATTTCATCAAGGCCAGTCGCCTTATACCTTCACGTATATTTACACGGATTGCGCCTTCGTAGGCCTTGCGGCTTTTTTCAGCGGGCAGCAGTGCCGAATCGAATTTTGCCTTGTAGGCCGTCTCGAAGGTCTCGGTCCAGACGGGAACGAATTTTTTTGCGTCGGTAAGCTGCCACTGCGTTTTCATTTTTATATTGAGGTCAAGGCCGAACAGCGGCTGGTCGTAGTCAAGAATGGTAACATCGAGAAAATAATCGGCGTCAGCGTTCGACTTGACAACCGAATCGAAGAGCCCGGCCTCGGTAATCGACTCAATTAACGCCTCGGTAAAGGCGGTACTGGAAATCTGAGACATCCACATCTGGAACGAGTTGGTTTGGCGGGCGCCGACAACCTCATCTATTTTGACGGAACCGGCAATCTTATTTCTCACCTCAAAGCTTTGAGGGACCATCTTCTCCGAGCGGGCAACGCAGCTGCAGGCGAATAAGACAAGCCCAGCTTCGAAAATCAGCGTGATAACAGGACTCACTTTGGCAGATACTCGCGGTTTAATGACTCGGTACTCCTTAATTTAGGGACCGGACAGGTTTATTCAGAGGAATCCTTTTTGTCCGTTTTTGACTTCTTTGCCTCTTCTTCGAGCAGTTTTCTTTCGGCAAGAGAAGGTATTGGCTCGGCCTTGATATCGTTCGTATCGCAAAACTTCGACTGTGCTATGAGCAGGAGTCGATTGTGACGCCGCCGCAGGGCCTCGTATTCGATTCTTTCGGCATCTTTCATATCGATGAACAGGTACGGCACAATACCCACGGCTCCGCCCGCAACGGCGGTATTGCCCGCGACGGTGCCGCCGACACTCCAGAGGGTGTTAATAATGGTCTTGTCGGTCTTGGGCAGCAGGGCCGTCATTTTTTTCTGGGTATCGACGATTTCCTCTTTCAGCGGTTCGCAGTCGCGTTTTTCGTCGCCCGGCATATAAACAGGAATAAGGTCGGGTTTGCGGCCGGCGCAGCCGGGCAAAACAACAATCATCAATAATACGAGACCGATTATAGTTTTCATATCGAGTTTAATCCGCGGGCCAGAGGGAAAAAATTACACCGGCGATATCGGTATTGTCGATATACGGGCCGCGGACGGGGTCGTAGCCGGTGATTTTGTCTTTGAAAAGTTGCCCCCCCCCGCCTTTTGCGAAAAAGGGAACAAGTGAATTAGTATGCCCCTCGCAGTGCCATTCCATAGCGGGCATATTGCCGCGGCCGTTATTAACCGGGTCATTCCAGACCGCCCCAGCGGATTGCCGGCCGGAGCCGGGGCCGGTGAGATAGCCGGTTTCGTGGTCGGCGGTAATAACGACAAGGGTTTCGCCCCAGTTGCTGTTTTTCTCCACCCAGCCGATAACGGTATCGATACTCTTGTTGAAATCATCAATTTCCTCGATAAGCCGGCCTGACTCATTACCATGGCCGGCCCAGTCAATGGCGCCGCCTTCAATCATAACAAAGAAACCGTCGGGGTCATCATCGAGAACGTTTAACGCCGCACGGGTCATTTCCTCGAGCGTCGGGACTGACTCAATTAGAGCAACTTTGTATGGGACAGCTTCGGTATCGCCTGAGCGTTTTTCCTGAAGCGTCTCATAGACCTGGGCGATGCCGAAGACCCGTTTAGGCGCCTCGCCCTTTGCCAATGCCTGAAATTCGGCCCTGGTCTGGACAAGCTTCCAGTGGTCAGCTATGCCGTCGGCATCGGCGTCGCCGCCTGCGGAGCCGTTTGTCAAATCATTCCAGACGGCCGAACTGATATATTTGTAGTGAGGGGTATTTTCAATCCTGCCGTCGGCATCGTAAAACGGATGCCCGCAGCCCATAACGACGTCTGCGGCGCTTTTATTTATCATATCATCGGCGATTTGCTTATAGTTATTCCTTGAGGCGTTATGCGCGACAAAACCGGCCGGGGTCGCGTGGCTGAAAGGAACGCTGGTCACGACGCCGGTTGATTTGCCCAACTGTTCGGCCCTCTCGACAAGGTTCAAAACGGGATCGCCGTTGACATCGACGCCGAGCGCCCCGTTGCGGGTCTTGACGCCAGCTGCCATAGCGGTGGCTGACGCGGCCGAATCGGTATAACCCTTTTTGACGTAATCGAAATCGGACCAGGCGGCGTCAGGATCGTAATGGCCGCCTGCCTGGTACGTGCTCATCGCAAGCTGGACAGGGTAATCCTCATACGCCGGGCAGGGAATGCCGCCGCAAAGATAATAATCAGCCGCCTTTATATGATTGAATCCGCAGCCGTCGGCAATAAAAATAATTACGTTCCTGGGCGGATGTTTCAGGTCCCCGCCGTCCTGTTCTGCAAAAGCCAAACCGCCATTGTGACTACCCGCAGCAGGACTTCCCCCACCGGCACACGAAACGCAAAGGGCGGCACAGAACAAAGACAACACCCAAACTATGATTTTACGCACTTTCATAATCGTACTACGATTTTAATATAACATAACTAATTCTCAAATAGAAATCATCAGGGGCTTTCGTTTTTATGTCAAAAGCATATAATCTGGGCACTGGAGAATACTATGGGCTATTTTCGTGACAATATAGAACGCGCAAAGGGCTATGAGCCGGGTTATCAGCCCGGCGAAACCGACGTGGTAAAGCTCAACACCAACGAAAACCCTTACCCCCCTTCCCCGTCGGTGATGAATGCAATTTCGCAGATTGAGCCGGAGCAGCTCAGGCGGTATCCCGACCCGATGGGCAATATGTTTCGGGAGGTGGCCGCACAAATCAACGGTGTTGAAACCGGCTGGATTATGTGCTGCAACGGCGGGGACGATTTGCTGCGTATGGCGTTCTCGGCCTTTTGCGACCGAAAGCGCCCCGTCGCTTACCCCGTGCCCACGTATTCGCTTTACCCGGTTTTAGCCAACATCCAGAATTGCAGGGCAATTGAAGTTCCGTTCGACGATGAGTTCAATCTGCCCGCGCGATTAGCGAGGGTGCGGGCGGCATTAACGATTGTCTGCAATCCCAACTCGCCGAGCGGGACGCTTATTTCGGCCGAGGAGCTTGCGGAATTAGCGACGGAAATAAAAGGCGTGCTGCTTATCGACGAGGCGTATGTTGATTTCGCGGAAACAACCTGCATCGACCTGGTTAAACAATTCGAAAACGTGATTATCCTGCGCAGCTTAAGCAAGGGATACTCTCTCGCTGGCCTGCGTTTCGGATACGCGATTGCCCGGCCGGATATGCTAAAGGGCCTGTTAAAAGTCAAGGACTCATACAACGTCGATGCCGTATCAATCGCGGCCGCGACTGCCGCGATAAAGGACAGGGACTATTTCAGGCAGAATATCGATAAGGTCAAACTGGAGCGAAAACGACTGGGCGAACAGTTGAAAGCCCTCGGCTTCGGCCTGCCCGAAAGCTCAGCCAATTTCGTTTTCGCAGAGCACGAAACCGCCGGCGCAAAAGAAATCTATGAAAAATTAGTGCAGCGGAAAATCTACGTCAGGTACTGGGACATTCCCGGCATCGATAATAAGCTGAGAATAACCGTCGGGACAAAAGAGCAGAACAATATACTTTTGTCGGCGTTGAAGGAAATTTTACAATCTCCCGCCTAAAGCTCGCACAGTCAGGTAAGACCGGGGCGAGGATGCCGGTCTTTGCATATCTAAAAACAAACATACCGATTCGCGTTGTGCTGTAAACGACATACTACTCGTACTGAACAAATGCAGAACAGTGCAAACGGCGATGATCCTAAGAAGACGAATAATGCCGAAAAATCATTGACCCGACACTCGAATTTTGATAAACTGTTACCATAATGCATGAACTTCACGCCCGGAAGGAGAGTGGTGATGTCATTTCTAAAAAGCTTACTTAAGCCGAAAATTTGTCCAAAAACAGGTAAAATAATCAAATTTCGCTGGCCTTGGTGGTTATTTCCGTTCGCGGGCCTGGCCGCCCTTATATGGTTTTTAGTGCGTGTGGTACCCAAGCCATCGCGGGCAACATACCCGTGTCAGCGGGTGGCGTTTCCGCTGGCATCAGGTTTTGTTATCTGGATTTTAGGTCTGGCCGGTTCAACCATCGCCTACCATAAGGCAAAACGGTCCCTCGCGAGGGCACGTTACGTCCTGGCGGTAATCTGCATCGTTGCCAGCGTCAGTTTTATCTGGATAGCGTTAAGCGGCACCGACCAGAAGATAACATACGGCCACGAGCCCCGTGTCGCCAACAGCTACATCGGCAACGGCATCGGCGTTCACCCGGGCCGGGTCGCCTGGATTCACGACCCCAACGCCACAAGCTGGACCGGTTCGGACAACGACACCTCCCCGCCATACTGGTATTCAAACACCTGCACCAATCAGGATGTCGTCAACGAAATGCTTTCAAAGGCGCTTCGCTCGTTAACAGGCAGGAGCACTGATTACGCCGCCTGGGATGCCATATTCAGAAACTTCAACCGGCGAATGGGCAGAGGCAACGTCGGCTACACGCCCGGCGAAAAAATCGCCATAAAAGTCAACTTCACCTTGAGCTACGAGAATAAGCCCACCGGGGAAAGGTCCTCGTTTATTTACGACCAGATAGACGAATCGCCCCAGCTCGCGATAGCCCTTCTCAAGCAGCTCACAGACGTCGCAGGCGTAGCTGCTGAAGACATAAGCATAGGCGACCCGGGCAGAATTATGCCTAATTTCTGGTATAATATGGTCGGGCCTAACTGCCCGGGAGTTGTTTACCTGACAAATCCTAATTATCCTCTCTCCGGCAGAACCCTCGTTACATACGACACAAGCGCCCCTTTCTACTGGAGCGACCCAATCACTTCGCGAGTAACGGGCAAAACCCAGGACTACATTCCAACGCATTTCGCACAGGCAACCTATTTCATAAACTTCCCTACTCTTAAAAGCCACGACACCGCAGGAATAACCGTCTGCGGCAAAAACCACTATGGCTCTTTAATCAGGAATCCAAATACCGGCGGTTATTACGATATGCACGCAACCAGAGCAACTGAAACGCCCGGAATGGGCCATTACAGGGCAATTGTGGATTTGATGGGGCATCCACGGCTGGGCGGCAAGACGCTGCTGGCCCTAATCGACGGCCTGTACTCGGGCCAAAGCTGGGATTCACACCCAATTCGATGGGAGATGGCGCCGTTTAACAACGACTGGCCATCCAGCATATTCCTTTCGATGGACCAGGTCGCCGCCGACTCTGTCGCTGATGATTTTATGTACACAGAATGGGATGGCGTCCATACCGGCGGGGGAGAATATAATTATCCGCGGATGAGCGGCGCCGACGATTATCTACACGAGGCGGCATCGATTCCCAATCCGCCGTCGGGCGCTAATTACGACCCAAACAATGACGGAGGTCTTACAGAAAGCTTAGGCGTTCACGAGCACTGGAATAACGCAATCGATAAACAATACACGCGCAACCTCGGAACAGGCGACGGAATTGAGATGGTTACAGCCGAACCGGGGTGGCCAGACCTCGACGGCGACTGGGACGTCGATTTCAAGGATTTTGCCATATTCGCAAACGCCTGGGGCAGCACAACAGGCAGTCCCAACTGGGACCCCAACTGTGATATCTCAGCTCCTGCCGACGGCGTAATCGACGAAAAGGACTTGTATGTCCTGTGCGACAACTGGCTGGCCGCACTTACCAGCGAGCTGGTCATACCTGGGGCGACGCTTGAGGAAGTTTACTCTGCATCCGGCATATTCTTTGAGGGCGCGACCTGGGACCCGGCCAGTGATAAACTGTTCTTTACCAAGAGGTCGGCAGGATACCAAATCCTTCGGCTTGACTCGCCGGGAAATATAACCGTGTGGCTGGACAGCGCCCCTGCAACTAACGGTATGCTCCTTTCGCTGGATGGGCGTCTGCTGACAGCCGATGAAAGCATCTATCAGATTCGCAGTCATCGTATAGGTACATCAGGCCCTGAGGATACCACCGTTCTCGGCACGGCTTCGAAACAACCAAACGACCTGTGTGAGCTTACTAACGGAAATATTTACTTCACCTGCCCTGACTGGGGCACAGGGCCAACCAATCAAGGCGTATATCTGCTCGAACCGGGCGGCACTATCACTTTAGTGAAAAACGGCTTGTATCAGCCAAACGGCATAATCACCTCGTTAGACGAAAGCAAGCTATACGTCTCTGAAAGCAGCAGCAGCGATAACACGAAGAAACGCTGGTGGGTTTTCCCTATAAATTCTGACGGCACGTTAGGCACCGGCTCCGTATTCTTCAAGCCGACCGATTTGACGGGTATGGGCACAACCGACCCGGACGGTATGACAATCGACGAACGAGGTAATCTGTATTTCACCGGGTTAGGCGGTGTGTGGATTGTCTCGCCGACAGGAGAGGAACTATATAGGATACCGATATCTTATCAACCTTCGAATATCTGCTTCGGGGGTCCCGAAAATAAAACGCTTTACATCACCTGTCAGGACAAGGTTTATTCGCTTGCTATGGCGGTCCACGGCGGCGAGTGAGCTGTCTCACTAAATCTTAAAAAACCGGCCGGCAGCATAATCGCCGGCCGGTTTTTTATGCGCCCGCATAAAATCGGCAGTATCACATTTCAAAAACCCGGCACTAAAAAATGAGGCGTAAAAATTTATTATCAGCGAGGCGGTTGATTACACTGACAAACAAGGCAGTTGGCTGCCCGTTTTTTCGGCGATGATTATATTGAAAAAAAGTTGACTAAGTATTAAAAAACGTGTCTTTAGCCGAACCTTTCGGATGGTTTAACGTATTCGATTTATTGGTTTTTACTCAAAACGGGCCTTATACGGCTAATTATCAGGAGGAGTCACAGAGGAGACAGGTAACATTTAGAGGAGATATTTTATGGCGACAGACGTTAAGCAGATTGGGGCTCTTGTTCAGCAGAAAAGTGAATTTGTCAGGGCGCTATTTTCGGAAATAGACAAGGTAATAATAGGCCAGCGTTATATGCTGGAGCGAATGCTTATCGGACTATTGTCGAACGGGCATATACTTCTGGAAGGGGTTCCCGGCCTTGCGAAGACACTGGCGGTAACGACCCTGGCAAGGGCGATAAACGCCGAGTTTCGCAGGATACAGTTTACGCCCGATTTGCTGCCCGCAGATTTGATTGGCACGCAGATATACCGTGCATCCGACAGCCAGTTTTATACCCGCAAAGGACCTATATTCGCCAATATCATACTGGCCGACGAAATCAACAGGGCCCCTGCCAAAGTTCAAAGCGCGCTGCTTGAGGCAATGCAGGAAAGGCAGGTTTCAATCGGCGAGCAGACGTTCCCGCTTCCCCGTCCGTTTATGGTGTTGGCGACGCAGAACCCCATCGAGCAGGAGGGGACATACCCGCTGCCGGAAGCTCAACTGGACCGGTTTATGCTCAAGCTGAAGGTTGATTACCCCAATAAGACCGAGGAGCGGCAGATTCTTGACCGGATGGCGGTTACAGACAAGAAGTTCGATACGAAGCCGGTCATTAGTCCCGCTGAAATCGCCGAGGTCAGGGCGGTTGTCGATGAGATATATATCGATGAGAAAATCAAGGATTACATCGTAGATATTGTTACAGCCACCAGAGAGCCGGAAAAATTCGGCCTTAAACTTACCAATATGATTAACTACGGCGCTTCGCCGAGAGCAACAATATACCTGGCAGTCGCGGCAAAGGCCCACGCGTTTGTCCAGCAGCGCGGCTACGTGACCCCGCAGGACGTCAAGAGTATCGGTACGGATGTCCTGCGGCACAGGGTCATTGTCAGCTATGAGGCCGAAGCAGAGGACAAAACCAGCGAGGACGTGATTAAGACGATTTTTGACAATATCGAAGTGCCGTAGTCGATTGTATTCTGATTTTTAATTTTGCGACAATGATACCTCAGGAACTGATAAAGAAAGTCAGGCAGATTCAGATTTACACGTCGCGGGCGGTCAACGCCAGTTTCGCCGGCCAGTACGAGAGTGTCTTCAAAGGGAGGGGAATGCAGTTTGACGAAGTCCGTGAGTATATGCCCGGCGACGACATTCGCGCTATTGACTGGAACGTCACCGCGCGGACCGGCAGGCCTTATATCAAGAGGTTTGTCGAAGAACGCGAGATGACGGTGATTTTCGCCGTGGATTTGAGCGCATCGGGCCGGTTCGGAACGACGGACAAAACCAAAAACCAGCTCGCGGCCGAATTCTGCGCGGTCCTGTCATTTGCCGCGGCGAAAAACAACGACAAAGTCGGGCTTCTGATTTTTACCGACAGAATCGAGCTGTTCATACCCCCCAAAAAAGGCAGCAGGCATATCCTTCGGCTGATTCGCGAGCTGCTTTACTTCCAGACCGCGCAGCGGCAAACGAACATACCGCTTGCCCTTGATTATCTCGGCAGGATTGCCCGCAAAAGGGCAACGGTATTTCTGGTCTCGGATTTTATCCAGACCGATTTCAAAAAGCCCCTCGGCCTTCTTAACAAGCGCCACGATTGCATAGCGGTACTGGTCAGCGATCCGGCCGAGCTGGCGCTGCCCAAGGTCGGCATCATCGAATTTACGGACGCTGAAACCGGCCAGACCATTATCGTCGATACGTCGAGCAGCGGTTTTCGCAGGCGATACGAGGGCACAAGCGCCGAGCGGTTCGGCCAGTTGAAAGGCGTGCTTCGTTCAATTAATGTTGACTGCATCAGCATAAGCACGGGCAAGCCCTACATAAACGACTTAATTCAGTTCTTTCATCTCAGGCACAGGCGATACTGATGATTTGTGATTACGCGTTTGGAAAAGAGTTTGGAGTAAGATAAATGGATGAGCAGAAACTAGATTTCTCGTTGCCGCAGGGCAAACGGCCGGGAAATCCGGTAATTGTAGTGCTGGTCTTATTGGCCGTTGTCCTGACAGGCCTGGCGGTGTTCAATTTGTATGTAACGTTATCCGGCCGAGAGACGATTTCGGCGGCGGCAACTGCGGGGCTTTCCGCAAAACAAACCGAGGAGCTGGCAACCAAGCTGTCCCAGAGAAACCTGTATGACCAGGCGGCAAAGGTCTGGAAAGAGTATTTGGCCGGCGAGAACCTCACCGAAACGGAGCGGGCAAAGGTGCTGTTTAATACCGCGGCGCTGCTGGAAAAAGCGCAGCTTTACGGCGATGCGGTCGAGTATTACTATCGCAGCGAGCTGACGGCAAACAGGCCTGAGCTTGAACCGAGCATCAAGGCCGGCGTGGAGAACTGCCTTGAAAAGCTGGGCAAATTTTCGGCTCTGCGTTACGAGTTGATGGAACGGACCAGTATGAAAAAACAGAGCGAGCCGGGGCAGAAGGTTGTCGCTGAAATCGGGCCTGAAAAAATTACCGCAGCGGACCTCGATGCGCTGATTGAAAACAGTATCGACAACCAGTTGCTGCCTATGTGGGAGTTTATGTCGCCCGAGCAGCTCAGCGAACAGAAAAACAAGGCGCTTGAACAATACAAAAGCCCTCAGCAAAAGCAGCAGTTCCTGCGAAACTGGCTTGCCCAGGAGGTGCTTTACAGGCAGGCGCTCGAGCAGGGTCTGACTGATAAGCCCGGGACGAAAAAATTGCTCGATGAGCTGACGCGAGACGTGCTGAGCCAGCAGATGATGGACCAGCAGCTTGCCTCCAGGATTCACATTACCGACACCGACCTGAGAACATACTATGAGGCAAACAAGGACAAGTTCGTCGAGCAGGTCAGTGACGCCAACGACCCTAACAATCAGATACCTCGGCAAAAGAGCTTCGATGAGGCAAGACAGCAGGTTGCGGCGTCGCTGATGGGCGAAAAACACAGAGACGTGCAGCAGCAATATATCGGTGAAATGATGGACAAATACAACGTTATCATTCATAACGCCGCGATTGGAGCCGCGGACCGGGAGCAGAATGAGCAGCCGGATTCAATTTCACAATAATAACCGTTTGAGCAGGCCGGCATTGATGATTTGCGCAGGTGCGACCTGTGTAATTCTGTTGATTTTTTCCGGCTGTAAAAAGACCGGACAGGTCGCCCAAAAGCCGCTGAAATTCGAAATCGACAAGCCGTACAGCCGGGGCCCGCTGACCGTGAATGTCCGCGTTGACAAAAGTAAAATTACTATCGCAGACACCCTTTGGCTCGAGTTTGAGACGGCCGTCAGCCCCGGCTACGATGTGAATATGCCAAAGGTTGACAAAATACTTGAGAATTTCGGCATAGTTGACTGGCAGAACTTAGGCAATCGGCTCGACGCTAATAATAACGTCGTCAGCACGTATCGATATCGTCTTGAGCCGTTCCTGTCAGGTAAATTCTCGATTCCGGCTTTTACATTCGAGTTCCGCGACGCCAATGAGCAGACCGATAAGACATACGAGCTTACTACCGAGCCGATTGATATCGAGGTGACGTCGCTTTTAGGTAAGCAGCGGGGAAAACTGTCGATAGCGGACATCGAAGACGTCGTGGATATGCCGGCTAAGGCGACTTTGTGGTGGCTTTTGCCGACGATTGCGGTTGTCGGTGCAGCAGGAGGAACGTGGCTGTATTTCCGCAGGAAGAGAACGAAGCAAGCCGTCAGAATTTTCAAACCAGCCCATGAGATTGCATACGCACGCCTGCAGGCGCTTGTCAGGCGGGACCTGATAAAAGCGGGTAAAGTCAAAGAATTTTACGAGGCGATAAGCGATATCCTGCGGCATTATATTGAGGACCGTTTTGAATTGAAGGCGCCCGAGAGGACCACCGAGGAGTTCCTGTTCGAGATTAAGGAAACCATAATCCTTTCGCAAGCCGACAGAAAAGCATTGGCCGAATTTCTTACGCATTGCGACCTTGTAAAGTTTGCCAGGCACAGGCCGACTAAAGAGCAGATTCAGCGGACGTTCGATTTGGCGAAGAACTTTATCGAGCAGACGAAATCCGTCGAAAAACAAATCGACGTTACCGACGGGATAAAAACATCGGAGCCGGCCGTCGCATCCGCCTCGCCTGATTCGCGTCAGGCGGGCCGGGACGGGGGAGGGACATAAATGCAGTTTTATTCGCCCTGGGCATTATTGCTGCTGTTGCTGCTGCCGCCGGCGGGCTGGCTGATGCTGCGCAAAAAGCAAACGGCCGCGGTGACGTTCTCTTCTCTCGGCGCCATTCGGGATTGTCCCGTCTCGTGGCGCGTGCGTTTTCGGCCGCTGCTGGTTGCTGCACGGCTGACCTGCCTGGCGCTATTGATAATCGCACTTGCCAGGCCCCGTAAAGGCACGGTGCTTTCGGAAATCAGCACCGAAGGGGTCGCCCTTGAAATCGTCGTTGACCATTCCGGCAGCATGGGCACGGAAATGGATTATCACGGAGAGAAACTCAACCGGCTGGAGGCCCTTAAAAAGGTCCTGGCCGATTTCATAACGGGTAAGGAAGGTATGGCAGGCAGGCACGGGGACTTGCTCGGTCTTATTACTTTCGCGAGATATTCCGACACGGTCTGTCCCCTCGTGCTGAGCCATAACGTGCTGCTCGAATTTCTGAAAAATACCGACATTGTCCGGCTGCGCAGCAGCGAAGACGGCACGGCCATAGGCGACGCGATAGCTCTGGCCGCCGCCCGGCTGCAGAAAGCCGAACAGGAAATTCAGCAGAGAAATGCCCGCCTCGGAATCGGCTCCTCGCTTATCGCAGACCCGAACGAAAAGCCCGACTTCAAGATAAAAAGCAAGGCGATTATCCTGCTGACCGACGGCCGAAATAATACAGGCCAATATACCCCGATGCAGGCGGCCGAGCTGGCGAAAAAATGGGGCGTAAAAATTTACACCGTCGGCATCGGTTCCGGCCAGGCCTTTGCGACAATTCAGACGATGATGGGGTCATTCAAAATGCCGGTCGAGCAGGACCTCAATGAGCCCCTGCTAAAGAGCATCGCACAGACCACCGGCGGTTTCTACGGCAGGGCCGATGACGCGGAGGCACTGCACAAAATCATCGAAAAAATTGATAAGCTTGAAAAAACGAAGGTCAAGGCAGTCCAGTACACGCAATACGCCGAGAAATTCGGCCCCTGGACGCTGGCGGCACTGGGTGTGCTGCTGTTCGAGATGCTGGCCGGCTGCACGGTTTTTAGAAAAATTCCTTAAAAGGTATTTTCTACTGTATGAACCTTGGAAATTACAATGCGTTGTGGCTGCTGTTTATGGTTCCGGCCGTCCTGGTGCCGGTTTACCTGTGGTGCTTCTGGAAAAAGGCCGCGTCACTAAAGTGCCTGGCGAGAATCGAAACGTTAAAGCAGATTAACCCCGCCGTCAGCTTGAAAAAGCAGGTTCTGAAGGCGATGGTGTTAATATGTGCATTTGCGCTGATTGTTATTTCGCTTACCGAGCCGAGATGGAACCCCAGACCGTTACAGATTAAAAGTCAGGGCAGGGACGTCTGTATCCTGTTAGACACCTCCCGTTCGATGCTGGCAGAGGACATAAAGCCCAGCCGGCTCCGGCGTGCTAAAATAGCAATCGGCGACCTGCTCGACAAGCTTGGCGGCGACAGAATCGCAATCGTTACCTTCGCGGGAAACAGCACCGTAAAATGTCCGCTTACGCAGGACTATGCCTTCGTAAGAATGGTGCTGGCAGACATATCTACCGAAAGCACCGCCAGAGGCGGCACTGCCATCGGAGATGCCATTCGCAAGGCAACGCAGGAAGTGTTCGATAAACAGTCGCGCGAATACAAAGACCTTGTTCTCATTACCGACGGCGAAGACCACGACAGCTTCCCGGTCGAGGCGGCGCAAAAAGCTGCGGCGCAGGGCATAAGGATAATCGCAATTGGCCTGGGCGACGAAAACGAGGGCTCGCGCATACCGATAACCGGCCCCGACGGCCGGACGACTTTTTTGAAATATAAGGGACAGGAAGTATGGTCGAAACTCGATGCAGACACCCTGCGAAAGGTTGCCGCTGCGACGTCGGGCGGAAGGTATATAGGCGTCGAGCCCGGCACAACGCTGGATTTGGGTGAGATTTATCAGGAGCTTGTCGCCTCTGCGCAGAAGCGACAGCTCGAATCTGTGACGATGATTTCTTATGATGAGAGATTTCAGGTGTTTATTGCCGCCGGTATTTTGCTTCTGATTTGTGAGGTGCTGATAAGTGAGCGTAAGAAAATTTGAAATAGCGATATTCGTATTGCTGCTGGCGTCGATTGCCCGGCCGGTGTATGCCGAATCGGTCGGGCGGACCGTGCGCGAGGCAAACAAGCTTTACCGGCAGGAACAATACAAAGACGCGCTCGACAAATACGAACAGGCGCTGATTGAATCGCCCGCGGCGGCGGAGCCGAAGTTCAACAAGGCCGACAGCTACTTCCGGCTCGACGACCTCCAGAAGGCAATCGACCTTTACAGGACCGTTGCCGCCGAGAGCAGGGATATGCAGCTTGTCGAAAAGGCCAAATACAATCTCGGCAACTGTTTCTTTCAGCAGGGAACTAAGCTGAAAGATTCCGATTTACAGAAAGCAGTCGAGAATATGCAGACAGCCATCGGCTGCTGGCGGCAGGTGCTGGACATCAATCCTGCCAACGAAAAGGCCGCAAAAAATATCGAGGTTGCCCGGCTCACCATAAAAGACATCATCGACCAGATTAACAAGCAGAAACAACAGCAGGAAAAACAGCAACAGCAACAAAAACAAACGCAGGAAGACCTTAAGCAGCTTCTTAAGCAGCAAAAATCCCTCGCCGACAAAACACAGCAGACAAAACAAAAGGCCGACAGCAACAGTATCTCGCAGCAGCAGGCAGCCCAGGACTATTCTGATATCGCTAAACAACAGTCCGATTTGAAGGACAAAACCGAGCAGACGGCAGAGAAGCTGCGGCAGCAAAGCGACCCGAACAAGCCGGATGAGCGGACGCAAAAGGCCGCCGAAGAATTGCGTAAAGCATCTGAAAAGCAAAATGACGCGGCAAAAAAATTAGACAAGACCGATGCTTCGGGGACAAAACAATCGCAGGACGATGCAGCCAAAAATATCGAGGACGCCTTGAAGAGATTGTCCGAACAGCAGGGCCAGGGCCAGCAGAAAAATCAACAGCAGCAACAGAACAGTCAGCAGCAATCCGCCAGTGAGCCGAACCAGCCGCAGGAACCTCAGCAAAACCAGCCCACGCAGCAGGTCGCCCGCCCCGATACCACAGCCGATGAAATACTCGATAAGGAGCAGCAGCAAAAACAGCAGCGACAGTTAATGCAAAGTCCCGGTTTCCAAAAGGTCGATAAAGATTGGTAGTTATGGTTAAACGCTGTATTTACATATTCACGATTATAACGGTGGTGTTTGCCGCTTCGGCCGCAAATGCGGCGGATATACAAGTATTGGCCAGCGTTGATACTTCAAAGGACATTTACGCAGGCGAGAGCTTCACCTACCAGATAATCATAGACGGCTACGACAGCCCTGGCCAAGTCGATTTAACGCCGCTGGCCGAATACAATCCCCGCAGTGCCGGGGGCGGCAATGCCTCGCAAACATCCGTAAGCATTATAAACGGCCGGACCACAACCAATGTCGTCAGGCGATACGTGATGAACTATACGCTGACGGCCGGGCAGGCGGGACGGGCGACGATACCGGCTGTTACCGTAACGGTTGACGGCCGGCAGTATCAAACAAATCCTGTCGAGCTGAACATCGTTCAGCCCGGCACAACGAACCAGCTCGAGCTTGAAGTAACGCTGTCGCAGCAGCGATGTTACGTCGGGCAGCCGGTCACGCTGACCGTGAAGTTCTACGTTTACGCCGATATCGGCGATTACCATTTCGACATACCGGCCATCACCAGTGACGCGTTCTACGTCGAGGACCTCGACGCGGCAAAACAATATCGGGTCAACAGGCAGGGCAGAGAAGCAATCCTTCTGACGTTCAGCAAGGTCCTCATCCCGAAACGCCCAGGTGATATCGATTTGGGTGCGTCTTCGGTGTCGGCCGACGTCGCCGTCGGACACGGCCGTTCGAGGGACAGCTTTTTCGACGACTTTTTCAGAAACAATACTCAATATAAACGCTTCGCGGTAAGCTCTCAGCCGCTCAAGCTGTCGGTTTCGCCTTTGCCGCAGCAGGACAAACCCGATGGTTTTTACGGCCTGGTCGGCCGATACACGATTTCCGCCTCCGCTGCCCCGACCAAGGTCAGTGTCGGCGACCCGATTACTCTTACAATTAAAATAGGGGGCGATTACCTGAAACCGGTCCGGTGGCCGCAGCTTGAACAAATCGAAGGGCTGTCCGAAAATTTCAAGATGCCTTCGCAGAAATCATCGCCGAGTGTCGAAGACAGCTTCAAGATCTTTACCCAGACGATAAGGCCCGCCAACGACAAAGTCACCGAGATACCTTCGATTCCGCTGGCTTATTTCGATGCGGACAAAGGGCGGTATGTCGTTGCAAAAACCGAGCCGATAAAGCTGGAGGTCTCGCCCACGAAAATACTGACGACCGCGGATGTCGAAGGCCGGGATTTCTCACCGGCAGGCAGGGAAGTCGAGGCCGTAAAAAAAGGCATCAGCGCCAATTATGAAAGCCCTGACTGTCTGCGAAACGTAGGTTTCTCGCTGCCCGCTGCCGTTGCAAGCCCCGGCTATATGGCCGGCTGGGCCATACCTTTGATTGTTCTGCTCGCAAGCGTTTTGGCCAAGACAGTCGTGCATACGACCCCGGAACAGGCGGCCCGCAGGCGCAGACGTCATTCCGCCGGTAAGGCCGTCGGTCAGCTCAAAAAAATCTCGTCCCGGCAGGCACAGGAACACGCTGAGCTTATCGCCGAAGCGATGAAGCAGTATATCGGCGAAAGGTTCGACAAAGTGGCCGGCTCGCTCACCGCCGACGATTGTATGCAGACAATAATTGACCGGACAGGCGATGCCGCCTCGGCGGAGCGCTACAGAGATATTGTCAGCCGGTGCGAAGCCGCCCGTTATGCGCCGCTGCAGGAGAAGATTGATACGGCCGCAATCAACGAGGTCATAAAACTGATTCGTGTAATTGAAAAAGAGTCGAAGATATGATTGTCAGGTTATCCTTTACAGGTTTGGTTTGTTTGCTTCTTACGGCGGCTCTTGCCGCGGCCGACACGCTGCCGAAAAAGCAGATTTACACCCTGTTCAATCAGGCCAATGATGCTTTTCGTCAGGCCAATTCCACAGTCGGCGACGCCGGAAAAACCGATTCGCTTTATGAGAAAGCCATACTCGGCTATGAAAAGATTATCACCCGGGGCCGTATTGAAAACCCGAAACTCTATTACAATCTCGCCAACGCTTATTTGCTCAAGGGCGACCTCGGCAGGGCCATTCTTAATTACCGCCGCGCCGAAAAGCTCGACAAATCCAATTCGGACATACAGAAAAATCTCGCTTTTGCCAGAAGCAGGCGGGTCGATAAAGTCGAGGTAAGGCCCGAAAAGCAGATTCTCCAGACGCTCATTTTCTGGCATTATGATTTTTCGATGCGGGCGAAATTCGCCGCTGCCTGCGTTTGCTTCGCGGTACTGTGCCTGGGTTTGAGTGCGGCAATATGGTTCGGCCGCAAAACACCGTTGACGGCGGTGACCGTTGTTTCGGCAATTCTGCTTCTGTGCCTTGTCGGCTCGCTTGCCGTTGACGAGTATTCACGGGCCGTAAATTTATCGGGGGTCATTATTTCTCCCCAAGTCGTAGCACACCAGGGCGATGGACAGAACTATCCGCCCAGCTTCAAGACCCCCCTGCACGCGGGAACCGAGTTCGAGCTTATTGAGCGTCGGCCCGGCTGGTTGCACATACAACTTTCCGACGACAGCGACGGCTGGATACCACAAAGCTCCGCAGAAATTATTTGAGGGCATTACAGGCAATCCCAAAAGCCCGTCCCGAAATTCCATCGCCCTGAACAATATCCCGTATTTTCCCCCTTGTCGGGCCGTGAAAAACGAGGTATATTTCATTCTTGGCCGCAGTGCCGAAAGGACGCGTATGCATCCAAAGTGCTGCTGGCCCTTTGAAAACAGATACCCGGAGAGGTGACCGAGTGGCTGAAGGTAACGGTTTGCTAAACCGTCGTACGGGTAACACCGTACCCCGGGTTCGAATCCCGGCCTCTCCGTTGTGCCGCTTCTTTGCAGAAGGCGGGATGAGAACCCGCCTGACAGGAAGTGTCAGCACGCGGGTTCGACACGAAGCGTAGCGGAGGGCCCGATGTCGTTTCGGAATCCCGGCCTCTCCGTTTTGCCTTTGGCAAAACAGAGCCCCGATACATCGGGGCGGTCAACCGTTCTACTGCTCAACTATCAATCGAAGCGGGACAAGAACACGCCTGACTCAAAGCGAAGTTTACTTACCTCAGATGAAGTTTACCCACCGAGACACTAAGAATAATCCGGATTTTTTGCAGATTTCAGATAAACCACCTCGGAGGAGAAATATCTTGACAGAAGAGGCGGATTTTAGTAAAATTATCAATATCACACTGGGTAGCACACGGAAAAGTGCGTTTTTGGGCCGTGTATAAGGGTAATGTTCCTTCAAAGGGGTTAATTGCCTTCGGAACAGGAACAAAAAGAGAGGTGGGTTATGAGAAGAAGAGCATTAATCATTTCAGTTTTGTCATTAATCTTTATGTCCGCTGATGCACTGGCAAGCAAGCTTGTCGAGATAAAAGTCGTCGATAAGGACTACATTATGGTCTATTTCAAAGACGGGGATGTAGAGTTTGTCGATGACGGCCTTGGAGCCGATGCCTTTACGGGAAATCATCAAACAGCCAATAATTATGCGGTATATTACGGCACCGCGCTAAACACGACGAACGCCGTCGCGACCGCGAATTGGACCATAAAATCAACTGACGATGGAAATTACGGCACATCGGGTTTACATCCAACGAGCTGCTACCGTAAATCAAGAATGAACGGTATGGCTGAAATGGACTGGGACACAGGTGCGGGTGACTGGCATTACGACTATACAATGGAGCATTGGATTTTTCTTCAATTACCCTCTTCACTATCGCAGGGCGACAGCTATACCATTGAAATAGACGCCAATACAAATTCCGACGTGCTCAGCCAGCCCCTGACTTTCGACATTTTTAACAGCCGGTCGGAAGCAATACATGTAAACCTCGTCGGCTATCTGGCAGACAGCTCCGTAAAAGCCGTCGATTTATTTATATATATGGGAAACGGAGGCGCGAGAAATTACTCGTCATTTGTCGGTAAAAAGGCCTATATATATAATGTGAACACTTCCGCCACGCAGGAAGTCGGAACAGTTGCTTTCTGGAAATCCAGCGCAACAGAAATGATTCACTGGAACATGACGGGGTCAGATGTCTGGAAGGCCGATTTCACCGGCTTCAATACCCCCGGAACATACCGCATTGCGATAGAAGGAGTGGGCTGCAGCGAGGACTTCGAGATAAGAAACGACATTTATTTTGAGCCATTCAGGGTCAGCACAATCGGTTATTTTTATATGCGAATCGGCCAGGAAACAAATTATCCCGGAATGCCGGTCCCTCGTCGGCCTCTTTATATTCCCAATATATCGCCGACAAGCACAAGGGTATATATAACTACTATGTCACCCATTCATCCGAACTGGGGCTCTTTTACGGGCGGCGATGTCTGGGACAATCCAACTGCCTGGGACCCTTATAAAACAGGCGCTCAGAACAACAATGCATACGGCGGCCATTCCGATGCGGCTGACTGGGACAGGCACTTAGCTCATATCTCGAACATTTACGATATGCTCCTGCCCTATATTCTTACCAACGGTAAACTTCCAGAGGACGATCTTGGAATCGCCGAAAGCGGTAACGGCATCCCTGATATTCTCGATGAAGCAAGAAACGAAGTCGATTTCTGGCTTCGGCTGCGCGACGGCGACGGATACAGCCACGGACTTACCAATCCTACCGGCAGTAACATTCTTTACCAAGCCGGCAACACCCCGATAGCGGCCTGGGCAAATGCCGCAAACGCATCTATGCTGGCTAATTGTTTTATGCTGGCCGGTCTGGATAGTTTGAGAGACACATACAGAGACGCCGCTATTACTGCTTACAATTATGCCTCAGGATTAGCCGACCCGATGCTTACTGCAACACAGGATGTCGGTATTGGGGCAGTCAGGGGAAAAGACCTAAAAATGATGGCTGCGGCCTTTCTCTACAATGTTACGGGAGATACCGCTTATGAAGATATGATGAATTCCCTGAGTGACATAACATCAAACACCTCAACGGTTGTCAATTCGACCAGAAACCAGCTTTGGGCCTGTGCCGCATATCTCAAGACCCAGCGAACAGTTCATTATACGACGCTATTCAGCAGGATGAAGAACTCCGTTATTTATGAGGCAAAAAATATGGAGTCCAATTATTCGAGCGTCCGTCCGACACGCAGGGCCACTGATAATAATACGGGATGGTTTAAGACCTGCCAGAACGTGCAGCGATGTATAGTCGCCCACGCCGTTGCCACCAATCCTTCGGATATAGCATTATTCGAAAATGCCATGGTCCTCGAGGCCGACTGGGGACTTGGACGTAATAATATGAACACTATTATTATGACCACCGCGACGACGCCCCTAGAAAATAAACGCAGCATTAGGAATGCCTATACCACCGGCAGAGACGACGGCTTTCCCGGCGTGCATCCGGGACATACGCCCTATTTGAATACTGAAGATTGGTCTTCTTCGGGTATGGTCGGCAACAGGCCAAGTGTCCTGGCCGCTATGTGTTACCCTTCTTATTCCAATTGGCCCGCAGCGGAAGGTTATTTCGATACAAGATACGTCTGGGCACATACCGAATTTACACCCCGGCAGACAATGGAGGGCAAAGCGGCCCTGTATGGCTATCTATATGGTTTATATAACCTTTCTGCCGATTTCGACGGTGATTTGGATGTGGACTGGCTGGATTTGGATGTCATAGCCGATTCCTGGTTAAAAGTTCCAATCGATACAGGTTACGATTCACGTGCAAACCTTTACGATGACCCGGCCGGCATAATTGACTTTTCTGATTTTGCCCTCTTCGCGAATCAATGGTAACTGCAAATCAGATTCGACTTATGTCAATTTTACCAAGGACGGCCAGGGCTAATTTGACGTTTCCGAAAGGTGCGCTGACGGCAAAGCCGGCGACTTTGTCCTGAATTTGCTCCACCAGCTCTCTTGCGATTTCGATGCCGATTTTACGGCCATCCTGCTGGGTCTTTGCCCTGCTCATTCGCTCCAATAACTCATGCGGGACGACAACGCCGGGGACCTCGTTGGCCATAAACTCGGCGTTTTTCATACTTGTAAAAGGCCATAGGCCCGCGATAACGGGTATCTTAAATTCTTCCGTTGCTTCTAAAAAGCTAAAGAGCGTTTGCGAATCGAAAACCGGCTGAGTGATTGCGAACTCAGCTCCCGCCATAACTTTTTGCCGGAATTTTTCTATCTCCCGCTCGATGTCGGCGGCCACTGGATTTGCGCCTACGCCTATAACAAGTGAGGTCGGCGGACTGAAACGATTGCCGCCTAAATCGATACCTCGGTTAAGATTTCGAATCACGCCCGTCAGCGTGATCGAGTCCATATCGAAAACGCCGGTCGCCTGCGGATAATCGCCCATCTTCGGCGGGTCGCCTGTAATTACCAACATGTTACGCAGGCCGATTGCATTAGCGCCCAAAATATCGGACTGCATCCCGATAAGGTTTCGGTCCCGGCAGCAGAAATGCAGGATTACCTCGATATTGGCGGCCTCTTGAATCTTAACCGCCGTGACGAGCGGTGAAAGACGCGAGCTTGCCCGCGGGCCGTCGGGGATATTTATGGCATCGATACCCATCTCGGCACATAATCTCGCTTTTTCCAAAATCGGTTCAATATCCAGTCCCTTCGGCGGTGTGATTTCGATTGTTGTTACCTTCTCGCCATTTGCTAATTTGGCGCCAAGCTTCGATTTTTCAGCTAACGGCGTTTCTTCGATTTCCGCGGCGGCCGGTTTTTCGACCGTGACTGTGCGCAGGCGAGTTCTTGTTGTCGCGGCCTTATCGATTGAGCGGACAGCCCTGACGATTTCCCTTATGTGCTCGGGCATCGTGCCGCAGCAGCCGCCGATTATGCGTGCGCCTTTTTCGTAAAATCGCTTGGCGAATTCGGCCATATACTCCGGCGTGGACATATAAAGCAGGCGGTCCTCGACCTGCCGGGGCAGTCCCGCGTTTGGCTGGACGGAAACGGGCTTGTCGGTAACGCTGCGAATAAGCTCAAGAGCATTGAGCATTGCCGACGGGCCGACGGAACAATTGAGGCCCACGGCCGTAACGGGTTCAGCTGATATCCGGGCAATTGCACGGTCTATTTTTTCGCCGTAAGGCGTCTCGTTCTGCTCATTGGTCGTCATTTGTGCGATGATTTCAAGCGACGTAACGCTTCGCACGGCCTCGACGGCCAGTAGCATCTCGTCGGTATTGGGAAACGTCTCCAGAATGATAAAATCGGCACCGGCCTCGGCTAAGGCCTTTGCCTGCTTGCGGAAAGCGGCGAATGCCTGCTGCTGAGTCATCTCATTAAACAGGGTCACCTCGCGCGCCAATGGGCCGATTGCACCGGCAACAAGAATTCTATCTCCGGCAGATTGTTTTGCCAGCTCCACCCCCGCGGCGTTTATCTTTTCCGCCTGCTCGGACAAGCCGTATTTTGCCAGCTTGACCTCATTTGCGCCGAATGTATTGGTCTCGATAAAATCAACGCCCGCCTCGACGTATTGTGTGTGAATTTTACTTACGAGCTTGGGATTGCTTATATTAAGCTCATCGAAGCAGGTATTTATAAAGACGCCCGACTGATAGAGCATCGTTCCCATCGCCCCGTCGGCCAGGACAACCTGTTCTGCCAGCAATTGCGAAAGCTTGGTTTTCGACATATTTTTACTTTACCACAAAATCGCTTACAGCACGAAGAAATTTCAACTGTGCGCTTTCCCGCTGTCCTTGATAGATTTGACCAATACCCATCATTGACACAAGTCCGCTTTATAGATACCATCACGGATTCGCTAAAACTATGGAGAACGCATTATGACTGATGTTACACTGATAACAGGCGACGGCATAGGGCCTGAGATTGCAGAAGCGACACACAGGTGCATCGACGCCACCGGCGCCGGCATAAAATGGGAAATCCGCGAGGCGGGAACGGATGCGATGGCCAGAGAAGGCACGCCAATGCCCGACGCAACCGTCGAATCGATAAAGAAAACCGGCATAGCGCTGAAAGCCCCGATAACTACGCCAGTGGGGACCGGCTTTCGAAGCGTTAATGTTCACCTTCGCCAGACACTGGACCTGTACGCCTGCGTCAGGCCCTGCAAGAGCTACAAGGGCGTTCGCAGCAAATACAGCGATATCGACCTGATTGTAGTGCGCGAAAATACCGAAGACCTCTACGCGGGAATCGAATTCGAAAAGGGAAAAGACGACACAGCCGAGCTTATCAACTGGCTGAATAAACACAATAAAAAGCAAACCAGAGCGGATTCCGGCATAAGCATCAAACCCATATCCGTTTTCGGGACGCAGCGAATCGTCCAGTTTGCCTTCGATTACGCCCGCAAGATGGGGCGAAAAAAAGTGACCAGCGTCCATAAGGCCAACATTATGAAATTCTCCGACGGCCTTTGGCTCGACGTCAGCCGGCAGGTCGCCGCCAAAAACAGCGACATAGAATTCGAGGACCGCATCGTTGATAATATGTGTATGCAACTCGTACAAAAGCCGGAGCTTTACGACGTCCTGGTGCTGCCGAATCTTTACGGGGACATATTAAGCGACTTGTGCGCGGGACTGGTCGGCGGGCTTGGTGTCGCACCCGGCGCCAATATCGGCGAAAAGGTCGCCATATTCGAAGCCACGCACGGCAGCGCCCCAAAATACAAGGGACTTAACAAGGTCAACCCGGTTGCGCTTATACTCAGCGGCGTTATGCTGCTTCGGCATCTCGGTAAAGAGAAGGAAGCGGACGCTCTTGAAAACGCCGTCGCCGCCGTTATCGCAGAAGGTAAAGACGTCACTTATGATATGAAACCAAATCGTGACGACCCCACGGCGGTCGGCACACAGGAAATGGCAGACGCCATAATCAAAAAAATCAAAGATGCCTAATTCCATTAAGGAAGCGGCTTCAAAATCGGCTATGAATCAGGACTGGTTCAGGAAACTCGTTTCAGGCCAAAGCACAGGTTCGACTGCTGAGGCGTTACGCTTGTTACTGAATGTGCCTGCGGCATTTTACGCAGCGGGAGTTGTCCTGCGGAACTGGTCATACGACAAAGGCCCGGCCAAATCATACGCGATTACCTTCGCCGGCCTTAAAACGACCGACAGGTCGCAGACAACCGTGCCCGTCATAAGCGTTGGTAATATAACCGTCGGCGGAACGGGAAAGACACCGATGGTAATATGGCTGTGCAACTTTCTGCGAGAAAAGAACATAAACTGCGCAGTACTTACCCGCGGATACAAAGCGTCTGCGGACAAAAACGACGAGCCGGCTATGCTGATTAAAAACTGTCCCGGCACTGCGGTGATAATCAATCCTGACCGGCTGGCCGGCGCCTTAGAGGCAATAAAAAGACATCGCGCACAGGTGTTGATTATGGACGATGGCTTCCAGCACCGCCGGCTGCACAGGGATATCGATATCGTAACCATCGATGCGACGCTGCCTTTCGGCTACAACAAGATGCTGCCCGCCGGACTGCTGAGGGAGCCGGTATCGGCTCTTAAAAGAGCACACGCTGCGATTCTCACCAGGTGCGATTCGGTTTCCAAAGACGATTTGACAAAATTGACCGAAACCGTCCGCAGGATAAATCCCAAAATAATCGTCGCGCAGGCAGTCCACGAACCTGTTTGCGCAGTAACGAGCGATAAAGACGAGATTCCTTTGGCCAAACTCAAAGGCAAAAAGGCCTTCGCCCTTTGCGGCATAGCAAATCCGGACGCCTTTCTTTCGACAATCAGCCGGCTAAAAGCCAAGCTCGTCGGCTCGAAGCTTTACGACGACCACCACCATTATACCGCAAAGGACTTCGGTGAGATTTATCGCGAGGCGCAACAGTCAAAGGCAGAAATGATAGTTACCACCGAGAAGGACTATAATAAACTCACAGGCCTTTCCGGCGGCAAAAACGGCCCGGTTTTAGCATATCTGGCGGTCAGGGTGCAATTCATCTCAGGCAAAGAGCAGATAACTCAGTTGATTGAACGCTCGCTTACGGGTAAAATCTCCGGGAAACGAACTGTTTAATCATGGCAGACCCTTATGTATGAAGACCTTCTCAAAGCCGTGACAAAGCTCGGCTCGCCGAAAGTGCTGCTGGCCGGCGACTTTATGCTCGACGCCTACATTTACGGCGACGCCGAGCGGATAAGCCCCGAGGCGCCTGTGCCCGTGCTGAAAGTGACCCACACCGAATACAACTGCGGCGGTGCGGGCCTGGTGGCGGCCAACCTGTGTGCGTTGGGCGGCGTGCCCCTTTGTGTTGGCATCATAGGTAACGACGCTAATGGCGAAAAACTAAAAGAGCTGCTGAAAGCAAACGGTGCAGACATTTCCGGCCTGATGACCGTATCGCAAAGGCCAACGACGACTAAGCAGCGTCTGATAGGTCTGGCACAGCACCGCCACCAACAGCAGTTGTTCAGAATGGACTGCGAATCAGTCGAACCGTTGACCGAGGAACAGCAGACACGGCTGGTCGCGATTTACAAGGAAAAGCTGGAGCAGGCCGATATCGTCTGCCTGCAGGATTACAACAAGGGCGTTCTTACCGAATCCTTCTGCAAACAGGCAATACAGCTTGCCGCCGGTGCGGGCAAGAAGGTCCTGATTGACCCGTCGCCGGTTAGCGATTATTCGAAATACACCGGCGCGACACTGATTACTCCCAACAGGCAGGAAACCCGCCTCGGTCTCGGCTTCGAAATAAAAACCATTGATGATGCTGCCAAAGCCGCCGAGCAGCTTATGAGTAAGCTGTCCCTTGAGGCCATAGTCATAACGCTGGACAAGGAAGGTGCGTATCTCAAGTCGCCGGATGTCGCCGAGCACGTCCCGACAAGGCCCCGCAAGGTTTACGATGTTACCGGCGCCGGTGACACGGTGCTTGCGATGCTGACTTTATCGCTCGCGGCGGGCTGTGATTATAAAACGGCCGTGCAGTTGTCCAACGTCGCCGGCGGTATTGAAGTGGAAAAATTCGGCGGTGCTACGGTAAGCGTCGAAGAAATCATTACCGAAATCGCGTATCTGGGCAGGGGCAGCGAAGGCAAAATCCGATCGGTCGATTCGCTTCAGGCGGAATTGAACTGGCGGCGAAAGCAAAATCATAAAATCGTTTTTACCAACGGCTGTTTCGACGTCATACACAGGGGACACATCGAATTTCTGAAATTCTGCAAACAGCAGGGAGATGTTGTGGTCGTGGGGCTAAATAGCGATAAGTCCGTCAAGACTATCAAAGGCCCCGACAGGCCCATACATAACCAGACAGACAGGGCCGCGGTCCTCTCGGCGTTCGAAAGCGTGGATTTCATCACCGTATTCGATGAGCCGGACCCGCTCAAGCTTATTGAAAAGGTCAGGCCCGATGTATTAGTCAAAGGGCAGGACTGGGAGAAAAAAGGCGTCATCGGAACTGAATTCGTTCAGTCCTATGGCGGTAAAATTGTCCTGGCGCCCCTTGTGGAGGGCAAAAGCTCGACGTCGGTAATCGAAAAAATGAAATCATTGATTACAAAAAATATGCCCACTAAAAAATAATGATAAACAAAAAAGTAAAAAATCAGATAACAGAGATAATCGAGGCGCACAAAGAGGCGATTGACAGGTTTCAAACGTCCGGATTAGAAACGGCCGTTGCCGCCGGCAGGATGATAGTTAAGGCATTGAAAAAAGGTGCAATGGTGTATATCTGCGGCAACGGCGGCTCAGCGGCCGACGCCCAGCACATCGCCGCTGAATTAGTCAACAGGTTCGAATGTAATCGCAGGGCGCTGCCGGCGGTCGCCCTGACTACCGACACCTCCGTCATAACCTCAATCGCAAATGACGCCTCCTACGACGATATATTCGGCCGGCAGACCGAGGCCCTTGTAAAAAAAGGTGACGTATTCTGGGCGATATCAACTAGCGGAACATCTTCGAGTGTTTTGTCAGCGGCAAAAACGGCCCGGCGAAAAGGGGCTTCGGTCATTGCCTTTACCGGGAAAAAAAACAGCCCCCTCCAGCGGCTGGC
The DNA here is from genome assembly GCA_964536225.1 of uncultured Pirellulales bacterium. Classification (GTDB taxonomy): domain Bacteria; phylum Planctomycetota; class Phycisphaerae; order Sedimentisphaerales; family Anaerobacaceae; genus Fen-1362. The sequence goes on along the minus strand of CAZHVR010000005.1, from coordinate 12,716 downwards.
TGATATATGTTTGTGCGCGGACAATAAAACAACCGCCAGAAGTCAGGAAGTGCACCAGCTTGCTTATCACATAATCTGTAAAGTCGTCGAGCAGAGTTTCACGGATAAATAAATTTTAGCGAATCGAGTTATGGCCAACAAAGCGATATTTTTAGACCGTGACGACACCTTAATCGAGGACCCCGGCTACATAAACGACCCCGACCAGGTAAAACTTCTCGATGACGTCCCCGAGACGCTCAATGCGCTGCGGGCGATGGGTTATAAGCTTGTTGTCGCCTCAAACCAGTCGGCTGTGGCAAGAGGAATTGTAACAGAAGAGATCCTCGGGCAGATTCATAATCGCCTCGAACATCTGCTTGCCCGGGAAAAGTCGTCTCTGGACGCTATCTATTATTGCCCCTATCATCCCGACGGCGTAATCCCCAAATATCGTAAGGACAGTGACCACAGAAAGCCCAATCCGGGAATGCTCTTTGATGCGGCAAAAGATATGGATATCGACCTTAAACAATCGTGGATGGTCGGCAACAGCCCCAGCGACGTAGAGGCGGGCGCACGGGCGGGATGCAGGACGATAATTGTTGACAGCCGGGGACACGAGCAAAAGATTAAGCCCGGCCAGCGCGAGCCGGACTATAGGGCCGTGAATCTCAAAGAGGTCGTAAATATTATCAAGATGCACGCCCGCTCGGCTCGTAAGCCGCCGACCGAAATGCCGCCTGCTCAGCCGGCCCTTTCTCAGCAAACAGAAGAGCCAAAACAACAACCTGAAATACAACAGCTATACGAGCCGCAGCAACCAGAACAAGAGCAGCTGACTGGGCCGGAACAGCAAACACCTCAACAGATCGATGAGCAACCGCCTGCGGAAGAACCTGCCCGCCTCGCCGAAGACGTCGAGTCGAGGCAGGTCGAGCCGAAGGCGCAAACAATAGAGCAATTACTTGGGGAAATACTGGAGCAGCTCAAACATACCCGGCGCAGCGGTATGTATTCCGAATCGGAATTCTCGATACTCCGTTTTATGGCGGGTTTAATCCAGATGGCCGTGGCGTTTTGCCTGTTAATCGGTATATGGTTTTTGATGGGGCCGGACAAAAAAACCGACCAGATTCTTATCGCACTGGGTTTTGCCGCGGTCCTGCAGATAATGGCCCTTACCCTTTACACTATGCAGGAACCGAAGTAAGTGGAAACTCGACCGCCGGGAACGCAGAGGCCGCGGAGAAGAAAATCACCAAAAATCAATGGAAAACACGCCGAAACATAACATTCTGGTCTGGTTGCCCTCACCTATGGGAGACGCGATTCTGTGTGTGCCGGCCCTGCGGGCCATCCGTAATCGTTTCGGCTCTTCGAATATAACGTTTTTCGGCAGTCCCGTCGTGCGCCAAGTCCTCTCGCCATGCGGCTTTACGGATACGTGGCTCGAACAGAATGATACCGGCGTTTTGGCCTCGGCTAAATTGCTGCGAAAAAACGATTTCACACACGCGATTCTTCTCAAAAATTCCTTTGGCTCAGCCCTTGCCTGTTTTCTGGCCCGCATACCGGTTCGTGTCGGATATGCACGCGAAGGACGGGGATTTATGCTGACCGAACGCCTGCAACCGCCTCGATTGCCGTCGGGAAATTTTAAGCCGGTCTCTATGGTCGATTATTACCTTGCAATTGCATCCTGGATGGGGGCCGACGTGCAGGACAGGACCATCGAATTGTCGGTAGAGCCGAAAGATACCCAAACGGTCAGGGCAAAATTGCCGAAGATTTTCAGCAGGAAAGGCCCTTTGATTATCCTGGTTCCTGGCGCCGCGGCCGGTCCGAGCAAACGCTGGCCGGCGGAACGGTTCGCAGAACTCGCCGACTGGCTGGCAATCAACTATGAAGCGACGGTAGTGCTGTCGGTTGCTCCAAACTCAGAGGAAAAGCAAATCGCAGAACAGATTGTAAATTTGTCATCGCACAAACCGGTCAATCTCGGCGATACGCCCGTCTCGATCGCAGAGTTGAAGGCGCTCTACGCCCAGGCCGACCTTGTCATCGGCAACGACACCGGGCCCAGGCACATTGCTATCGCCTTAAAACGCAGGGTCATAACTCTTGTCGGACCCAACAATCCTGAATGGACTGACCCTGGCTACGATGATGAGGTTTTCGTCAAAGGCCAGGCCCCCTGTGCACCCTGCGACAAGCCGGTATGTAAACAGACATCGCATTTCTGTATGGAGGCAATCACCGTCGAGATGGTCTGCCAGGCGGCGACTAAGGCACTCGAGAAAAAAACTGAAAGCAAAACCAGAAACGATGACCACCAGCAGAATTCGGCGCAATTTTTTGTTGACCCTGCTTATAAAACGCGACTCGAAAAAATGGGACTGTCAACAATTGATGCCATCTTTGCATTTCAGGCGGGAAATAACCTGACCAAGAAAAACCTCGCCGCATATCGAAGCCGGGTTGAATTTCAGGTTGAACCACCTCAAACGACTCTTTTTTTGAAACGCTATAACCGCCCGCCGATAATGGTCCAGTTAAAAAACCGGCTGCCTGCCAAAAAACGAGTCAGTTGCGCATTCGCCGAATACGACGCGGCACAAGACCTGGCAAAAATGGGCATAAACACCCCGCGAGTAGTCGCCTGGGGCCAGCAGTTCGGGATGCTTTTCGAAAAGCGCAGCTTTGTTATTATGGAAAAAATCCCGCAGGCAGAGTCCCTCGAAAGGCAATTGCCTGAATTTTTCGATGGGCCTGCAACCCGGGAAAACCTGAAAATGCGCAGGAGCTTTATCAGGGATTTGGCGGCATTCGTAAGGAAATTTCACGAAACTGGATATCGACACAGGGACCTGTATTTTTCTCACGTATTCAGGACAGCCGATGGCCTGTTTTATTTAATAGACCTAGCACGCGCGTTTAGGCCGGCTATATTCGACGCCAGATACCGCATCAAAGACCTTGCCCAGTTGAACTACTCGGCCCCGCTGCGATATTTTTCGATGACCGACCGGATACGTTTTTATATCGCGTATACGGGTGCGTCGAAGCTGATGCCGCGGGACAAAACCCTAATCAAAAAGATAATTCGAAAAACCGGACGAATTGCCCGTCACGATTTGAAAAAGACAGGACGTATAACTGCACGATGAAGCCGAAAGTCGCAATAATAATCGAGCGTGCCGACGCCGCCCTGGGCGGGGCGGAACGCTCGGTCCTCGAGATGGCCGAAGCGCTTGCCGACCTTGACCTTGACGTTCACATCCTCGCCGCCAAAGGCTGTGTGGAATCCGGAAATACTCATATTATGTTTCCCGGCGCGCCGGCCGGCCGAACGGGGCTTCGGATTTTTGCTCAGGTCTTGAGAAAGCATCTGGAAGAAAACCATTACGACATAATTCACAGTGTGCTTCCGTTCGATTTTACGGACATCTATCAGCCGCGAGGCGGCACATACGCCGAATCGATAATCCGAAACACAGCCAGCTATCGCACTAAGCTCGCCGGGTACTGGAAAAGGGCGACCAGCTTAGTGAATCTGCGCAGGACTGCCCTGCTGCGGGCCGAGAGGAACCTGTCCGCGATGCGAGACGGCCCGGCTATCGTCGCGATTTCGCAATATGTAGCGGAGCAATTCAAAAAGCATTACGACGTAGAGGCAAGCCGAATCACCGTCATACCCAACGGCGTGAAAATTAGCGAGCCGGATACCGAACAAGTCGGCAGGTTGCGAATTAAAATCTTTTCGAATCTCGGCATAAAGATAGCCGACAATCCCGCGATGTTTCTTTTTGCGGCCAACAACTTTCGACTAAAAGGCCTCGGCTGTTTAATCGAAGCTTTAAAGCTGGTCTCCGCAAAGCCGGCCTTTCTGATAGTCGTCGGCTCGGACAAAACAGGTACATATAAGCGCCTGGCGGAAAAACTGAATATCGGGAACAGGGTGATATTTTTAGGAGAGCTTCCCTGCATAACAGGCGTGCTGGCGATTGCCGATGCAGCCGTGCTGCCTACATTTTACGACCCCTGCTCGCGATTTATCCTGGAGGCGCTTGTATCCGGAAAACCGGTTATAACAACGAAATTCAACGGCGCAGGCGAGCAGTTCACCGACAATCGCCACGGCAGGATTATTGACAGACCTGATAATATCACGGCCCTTGCCGAGGCGCTTGCCTTTTTCACCGACCCTGCAAACATCCGAAAGGCCTCACAGGCAATTAAGCAGGATAACATAAAAGAACATATTTCAATATCGCGTGTCGCCGGGCAGCTAAAATCGCTTTACGCCACGTTACTGGATAAAAGGAAACGAAAATGAGATTTGCTGTGCTGTTAGCCGGTGCATATCTGCTTGGCTCGGTGCCTTTCGGGCTTCTCATTGCCGCAGCTCACGGCATAGACCTTCGCAAAGTCGGCTCCGGCAATATTGGCGCGACCAACCTTGCCCGCGCCATGGGAAGGCGATGGGCATATCTGTGTTTCGTCCTGGATATGACCAAGGGGTTTTTGCCTGCCGTAGCGGCGGGCTTCTGGCTTGGCGATGTATCAGGAGCACCGGGACTTTGGGCCTGGCTCGCCGTGGGCTGCGCCGCCGTGGTCGGACATATCTTCCCCGTATATCTTCGGTTCAAAGGAGGCAAAGGCGTCGCGACAAGCTTCGGAGTTGCCCTGGGAATTTGGCCCTATTATACGATTAGCGCGTTTTTCGTGCTGCTTGTCTGGATTGTTTTTTTGTTAATCTGGAGATATGTGTCTCTCGCCTCCTTAGCGGCATCCGTTGCCTTTCCGGCTGTCCTGTCCTCGGCGATTGCGATGGTTCCCGGCTGGAAGATAACACAATTATGGCCTTTGCTCATAATATCGGTTTGTATCCCGATTCTTGTTTTTATCCGCCATCGTGAAAATATATCGCGATTGCTTAAAGGCACTGAGAGCAAAGTATTTCAAAAAAGCAAGAAATAGACGGCCGCCCGCGATAATAATATTTGATTTCGCAGACGGCCAAAGCGAGATTCCATCCTCGGCGAGGCAGTAACCAGCCATCCCTGGCCGGCCCCCCAATGGCAACCAGGCCACGGGCAATGCTTTCACCTGCTAATGGCCCCCCATACAGGTGAAAGCTGCTTCCATGATTTTCACTAAGGGCTTTATCGGTCATTTATCAGGAAAATACCGATGGGCTTTTGCTGAAAAACAGCTTCGAAAAACTGCAATATTCGTATAACCAAACGTCGAAAGTCAGTGTCATAAAATGACACTGGCAAACTTCAAGGTGATAAAATAGGAAAATTGCTGCGATTAGGCAGGTCTGTTTATGATTCGAGAGGCGTCAAACCTTCGCGGACTGCATATTTGGTAAGCTCCGCAACGCTGTGAATATCGAGTTTATCCATAATATTGCGCCTGTTTGATTCGATGGTCTTGGTGCTGACGTGAAGCTGCAGGGCAATCTGTTTGGTGCTCTTGCCTTCGGTAAGAAGCTGGAGGACCTCCCGCTCGCGTGCCGTCAGCTCGGGCGCTTCCGGCTGGTAACCTTTTTCCAGACGCTTGACGTAATCATCCACTACGACGCCAGTTATACGCGGACTTAGGTAAATCCCTCCTTTTTGAACAACTTGTATCGCCTCGACCAGCTCATCGAACAGGCATTCCTTCAATATGTAGCCCGAAGCGCCCGCCTTGAGCATCTCGGTCACAAAACGCTTGCTGGAATGTATCGAAAGGGCAATGATCTTTGTCCCGCCCGGCCCGCCGACTATCTTGCGGGTGGCGTCGATACCGTTAAGGTTCGGCATACTTATATCCATAATCACAAGGTCGGGCGCCAGCTCCCTGACTGACTCAAGCGCCTTTCGTCCGTCATCGACTTCACCCACCACTTCTATATCCGGCTGCTTTTCCAGCATGGAGCACAAACCCTGCCGAATAATCGTGTGGTCATCTGCCACTAATATTCTCGTTGCCATTGTTATTCCTCCTTTTTACGAGGACGGCCTTTAAGCGGCGCCGTCATTATCACCTTGCAGCCGGCGCCGGGTTTCGATTCTATCTCAATTCGTCCGCCGAACTCTTCCAAACTTTCTCGTATGCTGAACAGTCCGAATCCCGCCTCCGGGGTCGTCGTTGTTCTTACCTCCACAGGGTCAAAACCGACGCCGTCATCCTCGACCGTAACCTCTATTGAGTCGTCAATCCTTCGAATACCGACTTTAACCTTGTCGGCATTGGCGTGCTTAATACAATTTATTAGCAGCTCGCGGACGTTCCTGAACAGCAGCATCCGAACATCGTCGTCGAGAGGTTTATCAAGGCCATCGTCAGCAAACTCGACGGCAATATCGTTTTTGTCTCGTACCTGTTCATTGAGCCATTCCGAAACTGCCGCTTCGAACCCGATTTCATAAAGTATCGGGTAACTCAGGTCAAATGTCAGCGACCGTGTCTCGTCTATCAGTTGTCGCAGTGTTTCGCTCACCTCTGCCAGGACCTCATCCGCCGGCCTTGCAGTTGCAGACGCACGCAGGGCATCCAGCTTTATCTTCGCCAGTGCCAGCTCCTGGCCGACCTGGTCGTGAAGCTCCCCGGCGATTCTGCGACGCTCGCATTCCTCAGCCAAAGTCAACTGCGCCGCTAATCGCTTAAGCTGCTTTTGATACTCAAGGAGGTTTTGCTCTGCCTTGAGACGCTTTACATATTCGTCGATACCTCTCAGGCCGGTGGATATGTCATGAGCAAGCTCCTCAAGCAGTTTGACCTCCTCCTGATTGAAGGCGTCCTCCTTGTCCGCATACACGTTTAGAGTGCCGACGACCTTATCCGCCCCGAAAATCGGTATCGCAGCCGAGGAGCGGTATCCCCGTTTTATTGCCTCGGCTCGCCACGACTCATATCGCGGGTCGGTGGCGATAAATCGCATAACGTTGGGCCTGGCTGTCTTTACCGCCATACCGCTCGGCCCCATCCCGTGCTCGCTGTCGTCATAGGTTATCTTTACCGATTCGAGGTACCCTTTTTCAAAACCCGCCTGTGCCTGTGGCACTATCTGTTTGGTCTTCTCGTCGCAGAATCCTATCCAGACCATTCGGTAGGCATATCTGACAATCGCATCACATACTTTCTTCAGCAGCTCTTCTCTGTCTTTTATCCGGAATATGATCTGGTTTATATTGGCAATAGTTTCCATCACGCGGTTCAGCCGCCTCATTTCCTCCTCGGCCTCTTTGCGTTCAGTGATGTCGCGATTGACTCCTACTATTCCGCTGATGTTGCCGTGACCGTCCCGCAGGGGCATCTTTGTTGCCAGAACATAGTGAACATTACCCGCCTTGTCCACACATTGGCCTTCACGGTTGATAAGCGGTTGCCCTGTTCGAATTACTTTCTGCTCTTCGTCGAAATACGGTTGTGCCGTTTCTTTGGCAAAAAGGTCAAAATCCGTTTTCCCGATGGCATCGCTCTCACTTTTTAAGCCCCAGTATTCCGCCACCGCCCTGTTGCAGGCAATGAAGCGACTGTCCTTGTCTTTCACATAGACACCGTCGGGTATGTGGTCAATCAGCGTCCGCAGGAGATTCCGCTCCTGTTGCAGTTGCTCCTCGTTCTTCTTAATTTGCGTTATATCGCGCCATATACCTTGAACGTATTGTTTGCCGGCTATGGTAACCAGCTTGGCGCTGACAAGAACGTCGCAGAGGGTCCCATCCTTTTTTCTTTGCTTGGTTTCGAATGTGTCGCCATTTTGCCTTGCTATCTTATCTATGTGAGCTGTAATTTCCTCTTCAGATTCTATTGCTTCAATGTCTGAGAGTTTCAACTTTGCGAATTCCTCCCGTGAATAGCCCAGCATCTCGTTCGCCTTGTTGTTGAATTCCACTATTTCTCGTGTTTGGGTGTCAAAAACGACAATCGCATCTGCCGCCTGATTGAATAAGCTGCGGAAACGCTCCTCGCTTTCCCGCAGCGATTCCTTCGCTCGCCTTCGCTCCGTTATATCCTGCCCTGTCGCAAGCACACCGATTATATTCCCCTCTTTGTCCTTGAGCGTTTTGTCGTACCATTCAATCTCCCGCTCTTGGCCGTTTTTGGTCACGATAGAATTTACATTTCCGCTTGTCTGGATGTCTGCCGCCGCTTTTTTGAACAACTCTCGAATACATTCCCTGTCTCGCTTAGGCAGAAATGCGCTGAACCAGTCCAGCCCCAGAACCTCCTCAAGCTTGTATCCGGTAATTTCCTCCATATACGGATTAAAGCTGACTATACGTCCCCTTGTGTCAAGCACCAGGACGATGGCCTGTGCCGTCTCGACCAAGCTCTCGGCAAAATCCCTCTCCTTTTGGAGTTCTTCCTCCGCCTGCTTCTGCTCACTGATATTTATCCAGTAACCTACTATCTCAACAGCACTGCCACTCGCGTCCCGCAACAGCTTCAGCTCGTCCCGTATCCAGATGTACGTCCCGTTCTTGTGAAGAAAGCGGTACTCGTGAGTATGTCTGCCACTTTCGAATAGATGAGGCAATTCGGCCAATATCCGTTGCCTGTCCTTCGGATGAATATGATTAATCCAAAAACTCGAATCCTCCATAAACTCCCGCGCCTCATAGCCGACAATCTTAGTCACATTATCACTGATAAAGGTCACGCCATAATTACCCGTCGCCTTTGACGTATACACAGCTACAGTCGTCGAAAAAAGTATGTCTTTAACGCTCTTATCACCGATGCCAACAGCCTGCTCGCTGCGCCCTGCTCCCGACGCCGGCTTCCTTAACGGCTCAACTTTCGCTTTGCCGCCCATGCCTTTTCTCGCTGCCCCTGCCCGCTCGCTGTCCTTTCTCGACCTGGACATGGTACTTTCCTTATCTGTAATACGATTATGGGAATCTTTTTTTCAGGTTACACTCTTTATGATAGAGAACAACCCCTGCTGCTTCCCCACTCCAATTCAACCTATGCCGAATATATGTGCCGGCACTCCTCACCATATTATTCTCCTTCTACTGCGAAATTCTAAATCTGAAGATAGGAAATGTCCAGCGAAATTTTTGATAAAGCTGAAGAAATGTCTCCCTTTAACGATGAATTACCATTAGGTTGGTATGAAATTTCTAATTATAAACCTTAAGCGAGTTTCTTGTCAAGAATCTCTGATGCTATTTTGGGATTGGCTCGGCCTTTGGTTTTCTGCATCACCTGGCCTAAAAGAAACCCCCTTGCTTTGCCGCTTTTCTTGCCGCCCGTCTTAAAATCCTCTACTGCCTGCGGATTATCTCTCAGGACCTCATCGACTATCTTTTCTAATTCGCCGGCATCGCTTTTCTGAATCAGGTTTAACTGCTCCGCCAATGTCTGTGGCTTTTTACCTGTTTTAACCATTTCCTCCAGAATGGTATTGGCCGCTGTTGCGCTTATATCCCCCGCCTGCACCATCTTCGCAAGCTCCGCAACGTCTCCGGCTGCGGGGCCAAGCTCCGCTATGCTGCAGCCCCGTTCATTTGCCATCCTCAATCCGACCTGCGTCAGCAGATTACACACGCGTTTCGGTTCAGCACCTGCCGCCACAGCCGACTCGAAGAAATCCGCCGTCGCCCGCTCAGCAGTCAGCACACCCGCGTCATAATCACTCAAGTCATATTCCTTGACATATCGCAATCGTCTTTTAAGCGGCATCTCGCAAAGCCGTCCCCTGATTGCTTTTAACCACTTCTCATCGGGCCGCACCGGCACGAGGTCCGGGTCGGGGAAATATCGGTAATCGTGCGCCTCCTCCTTTTCTCTCTGTAAAACCGTTGCCTCTTTCGCGTCGTCCCAGCCGCGTGTGCTCTTGTTGCCCATCTCCATCACTTCGCCGGTCTCGAGAAAGGTATCGAGCTGTCTGCTGATTTCGTAATTTATACTGTTTTCCAGCGCCCTGAAACTGTTGAGGTTCTTCACCTCGACAATCGGCGTCTTGAACTGCCCGTCGCCTCTTGTTACGACGAGATTGACGTTCGGCTCGAAACGCATATGTCCCTTTTGCATGTCCGCTTCCGATACGCCTAAGTATCTGACTATTCGCTGCAATTCCTCCGCCAGCGCCCGCACCTCAGCTGCCGCTTCCATATCCGGCTCGGTAACAATCTCCAATAACGGCGTTCCCGCACGGTTCAAGTCCACCTGTGAGAAATTCCCCGCCGTGTGCAGGTTCTTGCCCGCGTCCTCCTCCAGATGTGCCCGCCTTATCCTGATTTTTTTCAATTCGCCGTCCTTTGAGGGTATCTCGAGGTATCCGTTTATCGCTAACGGCAAATCATACTGGCTAATCTGGTAATTCTTTGGCAAATCCGGGTAATAGTAGCCCTTCCTGTCCCACTTGGTAAATCCTGCTATCTGGCAATTTAGCGCAAGTCCCGCCAGCATTGAAAATTCCACCGCCTGCCCGTTCATAACAGGCAGCGACCCTGGCATACCCAGGCACACCGGGCAGACCCTGCTGTTCGGCTCCTCCCCGAAACCCAGCGCGCAGCCGCAGAACATCTTCGTCCGCGTGCAAAGCTGCACGTGAATCTCCAATCCCACTAAAACTTTGTAATCAACTTTACTCATTAATCATTGGCTTTTTTTGGTGCCAGTCGGTCTCTTTTTCGTATATTTGTGCAATTCGCAACAATTTTGCCTCACTGAACGCCGGCGACAGTATCTGTAATCCGATTGGCAGATTTTTGTCATCGAAGCCGCAGGGTATGCTTATACCCGGAATACCTGCCAGGTTTGCCGCTATCGTGTATATGTCCGACAGATACATCTTCAGCGGGTCTTCGACCTTTTCCCCGATTTTGAATGCCGTCGTCGGTGAAACCGGCATCATAATGCAGTCACATTTCTCAAACGCTTTGACAAAATCACCGCGTATCAGGTTTCTCACTTTCAGTGCTTTGAGATAATACGCGTCGTAATACCCGCTCGATAGTGCGTATGTCCCTAACATTATCCGGCGTTTGACCTCTTTGCCGAATCCCTCCGCACGCGACTTTGTGTAAACCTCGATATAGTCATTCGGCTGTTCGGTTCTGCGCCCGTAATGAACCCCGTCGTATCTCGCCAGGTTGCTCGATGCTTCTGCCGTCGCCACCATATAGTAGGCCGCTATGGCATAATCCAGATGAGGCATCTCAACCTCAACTACGTCGGCGCCGAGATTCCTGTAAACCTTTATCGCCTCGTCAATTGCCTTTCGAACCTGCTCATCCGCACCTGCGTTAAAACCCGATACGACGCCGATTTTCAATCTCTTGACCGGCTCATCTAATTTCGCAAGGTAATCTTCGACCGGCGCTGTTTTTTCATCGACGCTCGTGCTGTCAGCCGGGTCGTGGCCCGCGATGACGTTCAGCATCAGTGCGCAATCCTCGACCGTCTGCGTTACAGGTCCAATCTGGTCCAAACTTGAGCCGTATGCCACAAGCCCGTATCGCGATACCCGGCCGTAAGTCGGCTTCAAACCCACGACCCCGCATAAGCTCGCCGGCTGTCGTATCGACCCGCCCGTATCAGAACCAAGCGCAGCATAGCAGAGCCCCGCCGCTACCGCCGCCGTTGACCCGCCGCTGCTGCCCCCCGGCACGCGCTCGGTGTCCCACGGATTTACGGTCTGCTTCAATCCCGAATTCTCCGTGCTCGAACCCATCGCGAATTCGTCTAAGTTGGTCTTGCCCACTATCACCGCGTCGGCCGCCAGTAACTTTTCCACCGCCGTTGCGTTATAGGGCGCCTTGAAATTAGCCAATATCTTCGATGCGCACGTCGTCACCCCGAAAGTCGTGCACAAAACGTCTTTTATCGCAATCGGAACTCCCGCTAACTGTCCGACCTTTTCTCCCGCGGCGATACGTTTATCAATTTCCTTTGCCTTCTCAATCGCCTGCTCCTCGAACGTGCTTATATATGCACCGACAATCGGCTCTGATTTAGCGATGCGCTCGAAGACCTTCTTCGTCGCCTCAACGCTTTTTACCTCGCCGGCCCTTATCTTGTCCCTCAATTCTTTCGCGCTTAACCAGTCCATATAATCAAATCAATTACTGAATTCAAATTCATCAGGATGTTTCCTCTTGTATTCTGTTAAGTATTGAGTTTCTGGAATATCCTCGAATAGATCAAAATAAACAGTTCCCATAAACTCAGGCCTGTATTTAATAGTTATTATTATCAATTTTCCTTCATTATTAATCCACCCCTTTACCCAGGAACCTAAATTAGGATCCGTAAAATCCTTGAGTTGCCAATGAGCATCTTCTGGCCTATTCGGATCTCTTATCTGATAGGCCAGCGGGCGAAACTGCTGCTGATTTAGGTTGTCTTCAAAAAAGCTAATCATATCACGGGCGGGGTATGGCTCGTTAGTTTGGAAGCTCAAACACCAATTCGGTACGTTGACATCGTAAGGATTAATATAATGTTTCTTGTCATACGCTTCCTTCGGGGCCTTTAGGACAGATGGGAAATCCTTTGGTCTCGGCGAATAGTACAAAACACTTGTTAAAATCTTGTTCATATGATTCATCGCGGGAAATATCACCTTATCAAGAACACCGGAATATATTCCTATCAGAAGCACAACTACCCACAAAGTTGTCCACCTTCCAGAAACCACAGGCCGCATCCCCGGTATCAGGCAGGGCCAAATCTTGCTGCCGTCCAAAGGAGGAATCGGAAGCAGGTTTATAACTGCTAAAATT